>JADZCJ010000118.1 GCA_020851635.1 Anaerolineae bacterium | reverse complement strand
TGATACGTCTCTTCACGAATGGGGTCATACAACCGCGCCACTACTTGCGGCACTTTGAATACGTGCTGCGCGATCTGCGCCGCCATCGCATTGGTGTTGTCTCCATTCGTGACCGCGATGAACACATCGGCTTTTTCAATTCCCGCTTTTTTCAATACGTCTTCGTCTATGCCGGTGCCCATGACCATCTGCCCACCATAATCCGCGCCCAATCGAGAGAACGAATCACGGTTCCGGTCAATGACGGTCACTTGATGCCCTGCCCGGTCAAGAGTTTGCGCCAGATAAATGCCCACACGTCCGCAGCCCAAAATAATTATCTTCATCTTTGCTCGATCCCGCGCGATTATAGCATTTTTAAAATCACATCACAACGCAATCCGGGCGCATGACCTTAAAAAACTCGCGCGTTCATAAATTTTAACGTCCGTTCATCACCTGCTGTTCCTGCGGCAGCGGCTCGCGCGTCAAAATCACGCGGCACCCCGCGTGCTCCAATACATATTGGGCGCGCGCTTGCACACAATACTCGCCAAACTTTTCCTGATATGGCACGCCCATCACGATCAACTGCACATCGTGCTCGACCGCGCCATTCACAATTGCAACACCGGCTTCGCGCGCCTGAAGCAGGTCCGTTTGCACCTTGCAGCCGATCTTGTCCGCAAAGCGCTGAACGTTTTCAAGCACAATTTCGCCCTTTTCGAGCTGCTCTGTCATCTCGGCATCAATCGGCAGATTGCGCCGCACCTCGATCACATACAGCAAGAGGACTTCGGCTTTTTCCTTTTTGGCGAGCGAACACGCCAGCATGATACTTTCATGGTCCGTCGCCGCGCCCTCTACCGGCACAAGAATACGTTTCAACTTGAGGTCCATTTCACACCCCGCCCCCTGCCCCGCTGAATATTTTTTTCCAAATCTCGCGTTCGAACTTGTTACTCGCGGTTACTTGTGCCACAACGCGCTCAAGCTCCCCCCGCAGATTATCGCCCACGAGTTTTGAAACCCGGCGCCCAAAAACACAAAAGAACGCCACACCCGATCGTCAAGTTTGGTTGTCCTGGCAACCCAAACCTGTCAGCGCTCGCGCAATATCCGCGCAGCTCACGTGGACCGACGGGGGTAGCGTTCCCTGACTGTCATTTGTAGCCGAAATGGATTGGCAGAGCCAATCCATTTCGGCTATTCTAACCCGCGTACAGACGCTTGTCAATGCAGACAGCGTCGTAAATTCGCGGGCTTGCGGCGCCCAACGCGCTTGACAATCTCATATTGTTGCGCGATTAGTCTTCGAGCAGATAGGGCACCAGTACGACCGCGACATTCGGGTGCGTTTCAAACTCTTTGCGCAGTCGCTGCGCCGTCCTGCCATGCAGCGCCCGCTCCCAAAAATGCGCCGGAATAAACTCGGGCAGCACAATCGTCACGAAAGCGTCCGGATTCTGTTGGTGCAGCGCCTCGATATAGGCAATCATCGGTCTCACAAACACGCGATATGGCGAATCCAACACAACCAGTTTGACATCCGGCGCGTATTTCGCCATCTTTTCGCGGGTCCGCTCCGCCGGCTCACTTTCCATATTCACATGAATCGCAATGATATGCGGCGACATGGAACGGGCGAATGCCAGCGCGCGGAGAGCCGCATAATTTACGCTGCCTATCGGCACCAACACAAACTGCGTGATCGTTCCCTCGGGGAGTTGATTCGGATCAATTCGCAGTTGGTCCGCCACTCGACCATAATGCCGGTTAATCGCAAAGAAAATCAGCACCAGCGCAGGAATCAACACGAGCACCAGCCAGGCGCCATGCATAAACTTGGTCACGGCAGCGATGATCAGGATCAAACAGGTCATCGCTGCGCCAAAACCATTGATGAGCGCATTCCGTTTCCAACCCGGCGATCTTAGTTTTTTCCAGTGGATTACCATACCCGATTGTGACAGGGTAAAGGCAAGAAACACGCCAACCGCATACAGCGGAATGAGCGAGTGTGTATCGCCCTGAAAACCCACAATCAACAGTGCAGCAATCCCGCCCAACGCCGCAATCCCCACCGTGTAGGCAAGCCGGTCGCCCCGAAACATAAAATAGTGCGGCACGAAATTGTCGCGCGCCAGAATCGAGGCAAGGCGCGGAAAATCTGCAAACGCGGTGTTTGCCGCCAGGACCAAAATCCCCATCGTCGTCAACTGGAAAATATAAAACAGTATGTTATCACCATATATACTGCGCCCCAGCTGCGCTATGATAGTTTCCTGGAGATTCGGGTTCGTATGATAAATGGTCGCCAGGATCGAAATGCTTACAAACGAGACAGCCAAAATCCCTGCCATCACCGTCAGAGTCGTTGCCGCGTTTTTGCTTTCCGGCGGCTTGAACGCAGGCACCCCGTCTGCAATCGCCTCAGTGCCGCTCATTGCCACCGCGCCTGCCGAAAAGGCGGTCAGGACCAGAAAAACGGAAAGCGGTTCCGTGGGCGGAATATTCGGCGCTTCCGGAATGACCGCCGTTCCGGTCAAATAGCGAAAGAACCCGATGCTAATCAGTCCAATCAACCCCACAATGAATGCGTAGGTTGGAATGGCAAAGATCGAACCGGACTCGCGAATCCCGCGCAAGTTTCCAAAAGTCATCAACCCGACAAAAAATAATGCAATCCCGACTTTGTGATCGTGCAGCTCCGGAAAGGCGGATGTCACCGCGTCGGCGCCGGCTGTGATAGAGACAGCCACCGTCAAAGTATAGTCAATCAAAATCGCGGCTGCAGCAACAAGACCCGGGCGCGTCCCCAGATTCTCTTTGCTGACGATATACGACCCTCCTCCCCTGGGGTACGCCATGATAGTTTGACGATACGAAAAGGCGACGATCGAAAGCAGAATAGCAATGGCAATCGAAATGGGTATCGAAAGTTGGAGTGCAGTATAGCCCGCCACCACGAGCACAAAGAGAATTTCGCCGGTCGCATACGCCACCGACGAAATCGCATCCGAAGAAAAGACCGCCAACGCCTTTACTTTGGTCAGCCGCTCATGGACTTCGTGCGCTGATTCAATGGGCCGCCCAATCATCAACGCTTTGAACTGGCGGTAAAGCCGTTCATAGACCTTGGGTGTTTGCGACGCTTCTTCTGTTGCCACAAAGTGCCCCGGTCCGATCCGCTTGAAAAAACGACTGTGCGGCTCGCGCCGACGCACATACACATCACCCGGACGCTGCCCCTTGACATAGTCCGTTGTCGTCAATTCAGGATTGACGCGTACCGCACCTTGATCCGCAAGAGACGGGCGCGGCGGAGGACCATCCGGACTGCTTGCTTCGTCGGGTCTCGCATTGCCATCGCCGTTTTCAATTTCCGGTTCGGTGACGATCTTGCTCTCGTCCGGCGCGTCCGCTTTGCGGGTGGGACGAAAAGAATCCATAAGATGCCTCATAAAAAATGCCCTCGGCGAGCCGATCTCACCGGGGCATTCTTTCGCCTTTGTATCACGGTAGTCATTGACCAGGGCAAAATTTTACGTCCGATATAATGTCATGTCAAAAAGACGTTCAAATTTCAAATCACATCCGCGCCAGCAGCTCGGCTTTTTTCGCCTGAAATTCTTGTTCTGTAATCATCCCTTCCTTGCGCAGCGCATTCAACGAGGCGATCAGCGCGGGCACATCGAGCGGTTGCGGGACGGGAGGCGCGCCGGAGGACGGCACATCGTCAAAGCCCAGTTTTTCTTTTTCATTCAACATGGCTGTCTTGAACCTGATCGGGTCGCTGATACGCGGAAACAGGTTCGAAGCAATATCGCTCGCCGTCAAAATCTCGACATCGCCATAGTTCAACATCCGACCCAACACCGACTGCGACAGACGCACATCGTTCACCTTTTCCAACGACGAGTCAACAACATTCTTGTTGACCAGCCCCTCGACCTGAAATACCCTCCGATTCGTCACGATGAACGCGCGGTTGACCCAATTAACAAACTGGAATGCAAAGCGAAATGCCGGCAGCAAAAAAAGCAGCGCCAGCAGCCAGCCCCAGGGTGAGGGCAACGCCTTAAAGCCAACCAAAATAACCCCAATTACCGCCAGCACAAGCAGCACGTTAATGATGATCTCCCGCAGCAGCACCACCCAACTCTGGCGCGCGACAAGCACAATCTCTTCATTTTGTCCCAATAATTGTTCGATATAGTTCATGGCTTTGAGTCCTCTACAATGTCATGGGACAAGCCATCCGTCAGCGCGGGACGCTGGCGATAAACTTGCGTCGTGGTCAAATGTGCGTGCCCCAGGAGGCGCTGGATTTCCTGCAAACTCGAACCTTCGGCGAGACGATGGGCGGCAAACGAGTGGCGCAGCGAGTGCGGCGTCACATCCGTTTCAATCCCGGCTTGCGCAACGTATTGCTTGAGGATCAACCACACCCCTTGGCGGGTCAACTGCTCGCCGCGTGGGTTGACAAACAGAGGACCGCTCTCTGCAGACGCCCCATAGCTGACACGCGCCCGCGTCACATATTCGCGCAGCGCGGTGAGCGCGCTCGGTGTCAACGGCACAATGCGCTCGCGCGTGCCGCTGCCCATCCGGAGCGCCGCCTTTTCAAAATCCACGTCGCGCACATCCAAAGTCACCAATTCCGTCACACGAATCCCTGTCGCATACATCACTTCCAGCATCGCGCGATCACGCAGCCCCTTGGCGTTCGGCTCGGCGGGCGCGTGCAATAGCGCGGTGACCTGTTCCGGTTTCAAAGCTTGCGGCGGCGTCTTGTTGACGCGCGGCGCATCCAGGTCCAATGTCGGGTTCGACGCCATCACCCGCATCTCGGTCAGATAGAAATAGAACGACTTGAGCGCCGCAATCTTGCGAGCTACACTCGAAGACGAGTATTTGCGCGCTCTCAGGTCGAGCAAATACGCTTGCATCAACAGCGAATCAACACGCGCCCACGAACTCACATAGGGTCGCGCATTGAGCACAAATTGGTAGAATTGCAGTAAATCGTTGCGATACGCCATCAGCGTATTGCCCGCGCGGTGCTTGTGCGTCGCCAGATATTCGATAAACTGCTCGATTTGCTGTTCCAAAAGAGAGCTTGTTATGCCTCTATGATTTTCAAACATGCCGCGCCGAGGCGAGCCAGCTGTTTCGAATCATAGATCATAAATCCTCCAGCGCCCGGTCCAGGTCTGCCACCAAATCATTCACATGCTCGATCCCCACCGACAAGCGCACCAACCCTGCATCCACTTCCAACGGCGAATTGGCGACCGACATATGGGTCATCCCTGCCGGCACTTCGATGAGCGATTCCACCCCGCCGAGAGATTCCGCCAACACAAACAATTTTGTTGACGCGGCAAACTTTTCTGCCGCCGTTTTGCCCCCGCGCGCAATAAACGAAATCATGCCCCCAAACGCGGACACACCGTTCGGTGTGACCATCTGCCGCCGGGCGACATCATGTTGCGGGTGAGACGCCAGACCGGGATAAATTACCTTTGCGACGAGCGCCTGCTGTTCCAACCATCGCGCGATCCGCAGGGCGTTCTCAGAATGTCGCTCCATTCGCAGCGCAAGCGTCTTTAATCCGCGCAGCACCAGCCAGCAATCGAATGGGCTTGGGACTGCGCCTGTCGCATTTTGCAGAAATTTGAGCCGCTCATACAACGGCGCGTCGCTCGTCACAATCGCGCCCCCGATCACATCGCTGTGCCCGCCCAGATACTTGGTCGTCGAATGCATCACCAGGTCCGCGCCCAGCTCCAACGGTCTCTGCAAATACGGCGTGGCAAACGTATTGTCCACTCCCACCAAAATATTTTGGGCGTGTGCCAACGCGCTTATTCCGGCAACGTCCACGACCTTGAGCAGCGGGTTCGTGGGTGTCTCGACCCACAGCATCCGCGTCGTAGGGCGCAGCGCCGCCCGCGTCGCCTGCAGATCGGTCATGTCCACAAAAGTGAATTCCAATCCAAACTGGGTAAAAACTCGTTGGAACAACCTATACGTGCCGCCATATACATCATCGGCGACGACGATATGGTCGCCCTGCTTGAAATACAACAACAGTGTCGTGATTGCCCCCATGCCCGACGCAAATGTCAACCCATACCGTCCGCGCTCTAGTGATGCCAAACACGCCTGGAGAGCCGTTCGAGTCGGATTATCGGTCCGGGAATAATCAAATCCCTGATGTTCCCCCACGCTCCTCTGCGCATAGGTCGAAGTCTGATAAATGGGCGTAATCACTGCCCCTGTCGCAGGATCGGGGTCCTGTCCCGCGTGAATCGCGCGGGTTTCAAATTCGAGTGGGTCGAACGTCGCCGAGAAACTCATGCGAGAATTATAGGGGTGGCGGTTGCCATTTGTCAAAAGCCCTTGCCGAGATTGTTCCGCGATTTGCGCGCCCGCCTGCCCGCCAACCGTCATGACAAGATTTCGCCGAGCTTTTTACTTGTTCTCAAACGCAATCCGTTGTATCATCATCGGAGACGTCACGCAGCGTGCCATATGGTCACCCTGCGAATTGATACCCCATCTGGAATGAGGACGACGCAATCTTTCATTCCATCGCAAAATTGTTTGCGCCCCAGCACATTTTCCCCGCCTCTGTGCAGATGCTCGTGTGTTCTATCGACGAGCTCTGCGCCGGCACAACGTCTTGCGCGGGTTGTGACAACTTTGCGAGTTGCGGCGGACCATTCCAAAATATCTTGGAGGAGATGTGAAAAGATTCATATTGCTCGCTTTATTGGTTGTCATTGCATTGACAATCATTGCTTGCGCCCCGGCGCAGCAAGTCGCCCCGACAATTGCGGCTGGCGCAAGCCAGGCGGCGACCGTCGCCGCCAGCGCCGCCACTCGAGTTTCCGATGCCGCAACGACAGTGGCTCCCGTTGTGTCCGGCGCGCAAACGGTTGTCGCCCCAGCCACAGCCACTTCCGCGCCGACCCCACTTCCGGAAGCCGCTTGCAACAAAATGCCGAATGCCATAACACCGGCAGCCGGTTCGCTCGGCGCCTCAGACAATCCAATCATCATCACCTTTGTGCCTTCGACGGATGTCACCAAGATTACGCTCGGCGGCGAGGCGATGGCTGAATGTCTCGGCAAGATGACCGGCTTGACCTTCAAGGTGCAGGTCGGCACGAGCGAAGCTGCGTCCATTGACGCATTGGGCGGCGGCAAGGCGCAAATGGGTTTCTTGAACACGTTCTCGATTCTCGTGGCGCATGCCAAATATGGGATTGATTCCGCTCTTATCGCCCAACGCGTGTATGGCATCAAACAGGCGGACGGTTCGTACAAATCCTTTGATTTTGACCCCGACAAAGCGCTGGCGGGAGAGCTGACTGCTTTCTACAAGCCGGAATACTTTACGCGTCCGGATACCGGCATCAAAACTCTGGCGGATGTCAAGGGTCACACGTTTTGCTTTACAACCGCCGGCTCGACCTCGGGCGGTATCATTCCGCGCGCCTCTATCGCCGCGCTCGGCATTGACCCCGACAAAGATATCCAAGCCGTATACGCAGGCGGGCACGACAAAGCCGCTATCGGCGTGTATCAGGGTGACTGCGACGCGGGCGTTGCGTTCATGGACATTCTGACCGACAACGTATCGAATCTGCAAGCCAAGTTCCCGGACCTCTTGCAAAAAGTCCAGGTGTTTGAGCTTGGCGATCGCATTCCGAATGACGGTCTGCAATATGCCAAAGACTTTGACCCCAACCTGCAAGCGCTCATTACCGAGGCATTGCTCGAGATGATGAAAGACCCGGCAGGCAAAGCGATTGTCCGGAGCATCTACAGCTACGATGCCTTTGAAGTCGCCGACTATTCCAAGTATTATGCCCCGTTTGAAGCGCTGCTTGCAAAAGCGGGCGTTGACGTGAACAAGCTCATCAAACAATAAGTTCTGTCTGACAAGCATCCAAACGAGCCGCTGGCGCGTAGGCGGCAGCGGCTCGTCTCTTGAAATCAAGGCAAACCATGCTGCGTGTCGAGAATCTCACCAAAGTGTATCCCAATGGCACGGTCGCGCTCAAGGATGTTTCGTTCCAGGTCGCGGACGGCGAATTCTTGGCGGTGATTGGCTTGAGTGGTTCCGGCAAGTCCACCTTGCTGCGCTGCATCAATCGGCTCATCGAACCCACCGCCGGCAAGATCTTTTGGAATGATATCGAAATCACCGCTGCCCCCGTCAGCGATCTCCGCAAAATTCGGCGTCAAATCGGCATGATTTTTCAACAATTCAACCTCGTCAAACGTTCTTCCGTGTTGACGAATGTGCTATCCGGACGACTGGGCTATGTCAATCCGTACACGAGTTTGCTGAATTATTTCCCCGCCGAAGAACACCAGCGCGCCATGAACAATCTGGAACAATTGGGGTTGGCGGACAAAGCACACGTGCGCGCAGATTCACTTTCGGGCGGTCAACAACAGCGTGTCGGTATCGCGCGCGCCTTGATGCAAGACCCCAAACTGATTCTCGCCGACGAACCTGTCGCGTCCCTCGACCCCGTTCTGGCACATTCCATTTTGAAATATCTCGAACAACTCAACAAAGAACGCGGCATCACCGTCTTGTGTAGTCTGCATTTTCTCGATCTGGTCCATCGCTACGCCACACACGCCATCGCGCTCAAAGACGGACAGCTGGTCTTTCAAGGATTGCCCGAGAAAATTGACGACGCACAGTTCAAAGCCATCTATGGACAGGATGCCGAACGAGTGAGCATTGTCTGAATGCTCTTTATCCGATTCCGTCGGGTCTAAAATCCAAACCCATTTATCCAAACCTCCGCCATGTCTGACCGAGCCGCCCTCTCTACCTCCGAGGTGAGTCGCAATTCGCTGCTTCCCGTCCTCTTGTCACTGATTATCCCCGGCGCGGGTCAGTTTTACCTCAAGCAGCGCAACCGCGGGCTCGCAATTTTCGCCGTCTTTCTCATCCAATTCCTGCTCACAAGTTGGGCGTTCGACAATTATCAGGTCGGACTGTTGGTGATCAGCGCGTTCGAGACGAACTGGCTGTGGATTTTCCTCGTGGTGTTTTGGGTTTGGAACGTCAACGACGCGCACCGGCTGGCGCAAAACAAACGCGTGACAAATCTCTTTGCCATGGTCATTGTCGCGCTCGTCGTCTATATCATTGCGTGGCAGGTCACCGACGTTCAATTGGTGCGGCTGGTCACCCGTTTTGGCAATGCGCTCAAAATCGGCAACGACCTCATTCATCCCGACCTTTTCACCCAAGACGCCTCCGGGAATTGGGTCCCCAGCGAGAATTTTGGATACATCTTTGGCACGATCGAACAACAACCGCCGCCCGAATTGTTTGTCCGCTTGGGGCTTGTCTCTCCGACGACGATGCTCCCTACCTATCAGGCGGGCAAAATTGTCGAAACCATCGCGTTAGGATTTCTGGCAACTGTTTTCTCTACCATCATTGCCTTGCCGCTGAGCTTTTTTGCCGCGCACAATGTCATGGTGCGCGTTCCATTTGGCAATACCATCTATTATGTCACGCGCATCTTTTTTAATGTCGTGCGTTCGGTTGACACGTTGATTTGGGGTTTGATTGTCATCTTGTGGGTTGGCTTGGGTCCGTTCGCCGGCGTAATCGCGTTGACCATCCACTCGGTCGCCGCATTGGGCAAATTGTACTCGGAAGAAATTGAACACATTGACCCGGGACCCGTCGAAGCGATTACCGCGACCGGCGCGACGTTTTTGCAAACGATTCGTTACGCCGTATTTCCCCAAATTGTCCCGCCGTTCGTCGGCTATACCCTTTTGCGGTGGGATATAAATATGCGTTCGGCGACCATCGTCGGCTTTGTCGCAGGCGGAGGCATCGGCTATTTCGTCGTCGAGACTTTGCGCAAGAGCGCATACAATCAATACGCCGCCGCATTGTGGGCGATTGCGGTAGTAATCATGGTCGTAGATTTTGTCAGCGCAAAATGGCGCGAGCGCATCTCCACTGGCGAGACCCAGGTGCAGACGGGACCCCGCCGTCCTTTTTATCTCTCGCTCCGTTTCTGGTTTTATCTCCTCGTGGGCATTGCGGTCTTTGCTTATTTCTGGTCATTGTCCGAAATCAGTCTCAAGGCAATGTTGAGTCCCGCGCCCACGCTCGGTCAGGTCGCCTTTGGCTTTATCAATCTGAATCTCGACCCGCCCGTCGTCAGCGACGTCGTCAATCAAATGTTGGTGACGATTTTCCAAGCCCTGCTCGCGACGACGTTGGGCTCGCTGGTGGCAGTTCCATTCAGTTTTCTCGCCGCGCACAATCTCACGGGGCGCAGTCGTCTTTCCGCCTGGCTCTATTACGCCACACGCGGCCTTTTTAACTTTTTGCGTTCCATCGAAGCCCTGTTGTATGTAGCTATCTTTTTCTATTGGGTGAGCTTTGGCAGTTTTGCGGGAATGTTGGCATTGGCAGTCACGACGTTCGGATTGATCGGAAAATTGTTTTCGGAAGCAATCGAGAACATTGACCCCGGTCCGCACGAAGCAATTATCGCGACGGGCGCAACGCGTTTGCAAGCCATCGTATTCGGCGTGCTTCCTCAGATCATCCCGCCGTTCATCTCGTACGCGATTTACCAGTGGGACATTAACGTGCGGCTGGCGACGATTGTGGGGTTCGCGGGCGGCGGCGGCATCGGCAATCTGCTTCTCAACGATTATTTTGCGTTCAGCAAATACCGTTCTGCCGGCACCGCTGTCGCGCTCATCGTCCTCGTCGTGATTCCTATGGATTTTGCCAGCGCCCGTATTCGCCGTCGGCTTGTCTAGAACGGGTCCCACCAAAAAAGAAAAAGTCCAACCATGCCAGCCGAATCACAATCTCCCACAACTCACACTTTCAAAGCCGAAGTCAAACAGCTGCTCCACATCCTCGCACATTCGCTCTACCGCGAACGTGACATTTTTCTGCGCGAATTAATCTCGAACGCATCCGACGCTCTTACACGCATGCAGTTCGAGATTCTCACCAATCGTGACGTGCTCGACCCCGACGCGGAACTTGCCATTCATATCGAAACGCCGGAAACGACGGGTGACGAGCCCAAAAAACTCGTGATCAAGGATTCGGGCATCGGCATGACCCGCGATGAACTGGAACAAAATCTCGGCACCATCGCCCAGTCCGGCGCGCGCGAATTCATTTCCAGGATCGGGTCGGGACAACTCGACCCCGGCGACATGATCGGACAGTTCGGCGTCGGTTTTTACTCGGTCTTTATGATCGCCGACGAGGTGCGCGTCGTTTCGCGCAGTTATCACCGCGACGCCGCGCCAGTCGCGTGGATTTCAGATGGCGGTGATCAATACCGCATCGAGCCAGCCGACAAGACCGACCGCGGGACCGAAATTCACATCACGCTCAAACCGGATGCGGCCGAGTTTGCGCAGGCGTGGAAACTGCGTCAGGTCATCAAAAAACATTCCGCTTTCGTCCGTTTTCCCATTTATATCGGCGCCGAGCGCGCCAATCAACAGACATCACTCTGGCGCAAAAACCCCTCAGAGGTCTCGACTGAGGATTACATCAATTTCTACAAACAGCTCACCCTCGATTTCGAGGAGCCGCTCGCCACGATTCACTTTTCGTCCGACGCACCCGTAAATGTCCGCGCGCTCTTGTTCATTCCCGCACATCGCGAGAAAAACATCCTTTCGACCCGCCGGGAGCCGGGGCTTTTGCTCTATTCACACAACGTGCTCATTCAGGAATACTCGACCGAGCTCTTGCCAAAATGGTTGAGTTTTATTGATGGTGTTGTAGATTCCGAAGACCTCCCGCTCAATGTCAGCCGCGAGACGGTCCAAAACAACACAATCATGCGCGGTTTGGCAAAAACGATTCGCGGGCGCGTTTTGCGCGAGTTCAAAAATATTTCCGAGAACGACACAGCCAAATACGAAAAATTCTGGGACGAATACGGGCGCGCGTTCCGCGAAGCGATCGCCACTGATCTTGAAGCACAAGAACAGGTTCTCCCCCTCTTGCGTTATGTCTCGTCCGGGTCCGATGGCAAACTCGTCTCGCTCGACGAATACATCAAGCAAATGCCGGAGGGACAGCAGGACATTTATTATGTGCTCGGCGACGACCTCAAATCGGTTGCCAACAGCCCCCACCTCGACCCCTTTAGAGCGCGCGACCTCCAGGTGCTCTACTGGGTGGACCCGCTCGACGCCCTGCTCGCTCCCCAGATGAACGAGTATCAGGGCAAAAAATTCCGTAATGTTGACGACGCCGAACTGGACCTCCCCGAAAGCAAACCGGAGGAGAAATCCGACGCAGAAACGGAAACGCCCGAGTATGACTTTAACGTCCTCCTCTCACGCGTCACCACAATCCTCGGCGACCGCGTCGTTGATGTTCGCGCCTCCAAAGTGCTTCAAGACAGCCCTGTGCGCCTGGTTTCGCCGCAAAATGACCCCGAACGCGAGCGCGGGCGGCTCTCGCGCTATTTCGACAAAAATTATCAGGTGCCGAAAAAGATCATCGAACTCAACCGCAGCCACCCGCTGATCCATGACCTTGCGCAAAAGCTGCGCGACGACCCGAATTCTGAACTCGTAGACCTCACCATCGAGCAGCTCTATGACAGTGCGCTTGTCCAGGAAGGTCTCCATCCGAACCCCGCCGAAATGCTCCCCCGCATTCAAAAGCTGATGACACTTGCCGTCTCAAACAAGTAAAACAAGAGGCGTCGCTCGGTTCGAGCGACGCCTCTTGTTTTTACAACTTGGCCCTTGACCTTTACGTAACGTTATAGTTTATACTGCCTGCATGTTCACCGTTCAACAACTCGCCAAAACTGCAGGAATTACGCGGCGCACCCTGCACTATTACGATGAAATTGGGCTTCTCAAGCCGTCCCGGATTGGCGACAACGGCTATCGCTATTATGGGGAGGATGCTCTTGTGCGTCTCCAGCAAATTCTGCTTTACCGCGAACTGGACCTATCGCTCGCGGACATTCAAGCAATCCTGGGACGCCGTGATTTTGATGTCCTCAAGGCGCTGCAGACACATCGCGACGAGCTCACCCGGCGCATCGCGCAGATCGAGCGCCTCAGGAACACAGTGGACGATACGATCCTGCACCTGAAAGGAAAAAAGCAAATGAGCCAAAAACAATTTTTCAAGGGCTTTACAGACGCCGAACAAGAGGAACACGAAAAGCAGGCGATGTAACGGTACAACCCCGAGACCGTTCGCGCGTCGAGCCAGAAATTCAAGTCATATAGCGCGGCAGACAAGCAGCGCATTGCCGATAAAGGCAATGCGGTCTATCAGGCGTGGCTAGCGGCAATGCCTGCGGGACCTGCATCGCGGCAGGCACAAGCGGCTGTCGAGGGATGGCGGCGACACATGGATTATTTCTGGTCGCCAAATGACCAACAACTGTTGGCTCTTGCCGATCTCTACAACGACGATCCTGCATTCAGAGCAAACTATGACGCGATCGATCCCAACCTCGCCCCCTTTATCCGTGACGCCGCAAAGATCTATATAGCGAATCGCATCAATTAAGCCCTCTATCACCCTGCTCGCGCTTCAACCAAAACAAAAACCCGTCTCGAATGAAATCATCGAGACGGGTTGCCATTCTACAATGGTCACCCAGTTTTTCTATCGCACTGCTGACATGAGCGCGCCCACGACAGCAATCCCCGCAGCGATTATAAAACTGATCGCAATGCCTTGATACAATGCGTACGGTCCGGGCGCAGCGTTTTGGACTGTCGAGAAAACCGCACCTGCCAAACCGACGCCCAGGACCATCCCCACGTTGCGCGCGGTGGCGAGAATACCTGCGGCGATACCTTGACGCTGCCGCGGCGCGGAACCCATGAGCGCGCTGTTGTTCGGCGAAACAAAGATTCCCGTGCCAAGACCGACGACCGCCAAAGGCATGACGATCTCGGCGACCGACGAACTCGGTGTCAGCTGCGCGAGCCAAATCAAACCACCGGCGAGAATTCCCATTCCGAGTGTCGCGAGGATGCGCGACCCGATGCGGTCGGACAGGGTGCCGCTGAGCGGCGCTGCAAATACCATCACCAGCGGCTGCGCCGTCAAAATTAACCCCGTTTCCTGTGCGCTATAGCCGCGTCCCTGGATTAAATAGAACGGCAGCAAAAAAATAATCGCATACAGACAAATGTAATTCGCGACCGCCGTCGCCGCCGAAGCGCTGAAAAGGCGTGAACGAAACAGCGTCAAATCCACCATCGGGAAGGCGCTGCGCTGTTCGACGACAATAAAGATTGCGAAAATCAAGACGGCGCCAACGAACAAGCCCAGCGTCAACGGGGCCGTCCAGCTCCATTCCGCGCCCTGATTCAACGCGAGCAGCAGCGCCACGATACCGCCGGTGAACAACAGCGCGCCGACCGTGTCAAACCGTTCTTTACGCGCAGTTGTTGTTTCGCGCGGAATAAAACGCGCCGCCATCACGAGTCCGAGCAAACCAATCGGCACATTGATGAAAAAGACGGCGTGCCAACTGAACTGCGCGGTGAGCCATCCGCCCAAAGATGGACCGACGGTCAAGCCGAGATAGGTCATAGTTCCTTGCAACCCTAATGCTTGCCCGCGCTGTTCCGGCGCAAAATTTTTCGTCAAAATGGCAGGAGAATTTGCAAAGAGCATGGCGGCGCCCAACGCTTGCACCGCGCGAAAAACAATCAACGCGTAAATATTTGGCGCGAATCCGGACAGGAGCGAACCAAGGATAAAGATTCCAAAGCCGATGAGATATAGCGGCTTGTTGCCGAACATGTCGCCAAGCCGACCGAACGTGAGTAGCCAGCCGCTGACGACGATCAGATAAATGGTGACCACCCACTCGACAGTCGCCAGGTTGGTATTGAAGCCTTCACGGACAACCGGCAAGATAATATTCGCGACGCTGGTGTCGAGCGCCGACATAAATGTGCCGACGCCAACACATAGCAAAACAATCCATTTGTGTTCGTACGAGGGAACGGGCGAAGCAATCGCAGTCACATCAAGTATCCGGTTTCCGCGCCGGTGGTGGATTTAGTTGCTCTGCGTCCCTCATCCCGCGTCTGCCATATCGCTTGGCGCGTCCATCACGAGCGGCATCTCGATTACCGCGTCCCCCTTGCGCCGAAAGATAATTTCCTTTTCATCACTCAAATCCACGATCACCACATCCCCCGCATGAAACTCGCTTGCCAGCAACTTGCGCGACAGCGGCGATTCGACGCGGCGCTGCAAGGTGCGTCGCAGCGGGCGGGCGCCAAACTGCGGATCAAAGCCGATTTGCGCCAGGTAATTGCGCGCCGCTTCAGTGAGCTCGATCGTAATCTCTTGCTCTTGCAAACGCTCGGCGATCTCCTGCATCTGCAAATTCACAATCTCCTGAATCTGCTCGCGCGACAGCGACGAGAACAAGATCACCTCGTCAATCCGGTTCAGAAACTCGGGACGAAACGCGCGTTTCAGGTCCTCTTCCACCTCTGTCCATGCCTTGTCCACCGGCGCGTTCCGCTCGCGTCCACCCGACGAAAAGCCAATCGTCCCGCCTTTGACGGCATAATCCGTCCCTATATTGGACGTCATG
The DNA here is from genome assembly GCA_020851635.1 of Anaerolineae bacterium. GTDB lineage: Bacteria > Chloroflexota > Anaerolineae > UBA4142 > SHND01 > SHND01. Next base: position 102,989 of record JADZCJ010000118.1, on the reverse strand, counting down.
ATAATGACCGTATTGCGGAAATCCACCAGATGCCCCTGCCCGTCGGTCAGCCGCCCATCTTCCAGGACTTGGAGCAGCGTATTCCACACTTCCGGGTGCGCCTTTTCCACTTCGTCAAACAGAATTACCTGATAGGGGCGACGGCGCACCACTTCGGTCAACTGCCCACCCTCTTCATAGCCCACATATCCGGGCGGCGCACCAATCAGCCGCGAAACCGTGTGCCGTTCACGATACTCGCTCATGTCCACGCGATACAGCGCATCCGCATCGTCAAACAAAAATTCCGCCAGCGCGCGCGCCAACGACGTCTTGCCCACCCCGGTGGGACCGAGAAACAGAAACGAGCCGACGGGTCGTTTCGGGTCCGCCAGACCAGAACGCGTGCGGCGTACCGCATCACTGATCGCGCGAATTGCCTCGTCCTGCCCCACGATACGCAGATGCAGCGCCTCTTCCATCTTGAGCAGTTTGTCAGCTTCGGTCTGCAGCATCTTGCTGACGGGAATGCCCGTCCAATTGCTAATCACCTGCGCAATGTCCTCGCGTTCCACGATCTCGTCCAGCCCCTCTTCTTGTTGCCAGGCGTCGCGGTCTCGGGCAAACTCTTCCTCCAATTTCACGCGTTCGGCGCGGGCTTCCGCCGCCTTTTCGTAATGCCGCGCGCCCCATGCGGTCTCTTCTTCCAACTGCAATTGTCGAATCTGCGCCCGCAGCGCCTTGAGTTTTGGCGGCATCGAAAAGATCGCCACACGCAATTTTGCCGACGCCTCGTCCATCAAATCAATCGCCTTGTCAGGCAAAAAGCGGTCAGCCACATAGCGGTGCGAGAGTTTTGCCGCGGCATCCAGCGCCGAATCATCAATCTTGACCTGATGATGCGCCTCGTAACGCGCGCGCAAGCCCTTGAGCATTTCGAGCGTATCTTCCACACTCGGTTCATCCACAAAGATGGGCGAAAAACGCCTTTCGAGCGCGGGGTCCTTTTCAATATGCGCGCGATATTCGTCGAGCGTCGTCGCGCCCACGCACTGCAGCTCACCACGCGCGAGGGCGGGCTTCATCATATTGGATGCATCTATCGCGCCCATCGCTGCGCCCGCGCCGACTACCGTATGCAGCTCGTCAATAAACAAAATGATCTCGCCCTTGCTGTTTTGAATCTCTTCCAGCGCAGCTTTTAATCGCTCTTCAAATTCCCCGCGAAAACGCGAACCGGCAACCATCGCACCCAAATCGAGCTGCACAACCTTTTTCGACATGAGCGGTTCAGGCACATCGCCCGAGACAATTTTTTCGGCAAGCCCTTCCACAATCGCGGTCTTGCCCACACCCGGCTCGCCAATCAGAACAGGATTGTTTTTTGTGCGCCGTGACAACACCTGGATCAAACGCAAAATTTCGCTGTCGCGTCCGATCACCGGGTCCAGTTTGTTGTCGCGCGCCAACAAGGTCAAATCGCGCGAGTAACGCTCCAACATCCGATAGCGCCCTTCGGCGTTCGGGTCCGTGACGCGCTGCCCGCCGCGCACATCGCCCAGCGTGTTGTTGATGCGGTCTTTGGTAACCCCAAACTCTGCCAGAATACGACCCGCCATGCCATCGCGTTCGTTCGCCAACGCCAACAGCAGATGCTCCGTCGAAACATAATCGTCCTTGAGGCGCGACGCCTCTTCATTTGCATTGTCCACGATCCGTTTGACGCGCGGCGTCACATAGACCTGCGCCTGTCCACCGCCATACGGGTAATACGTTTTGGGCGTAGACTGCAAATATTCGTCGGTGCGGTTGCGAATGGCGTCGGGATCAATCCGCAGACGTTCCAAAATCGCCTGCACCGCCCCACCCGTCTGCTCCACCAGCGCCAAAAGCAAATGCTCGGCATCCAGCTGCGAGTGCCGATACCGCTGCAAGATCTCGTGAGCGCGCGCAAAAGCGTCCTGTGCCCGTTCCGTAAAGCGATCAAAGCGCATCATATCTATTCTTCCTCAAAAATCCGAGACATCTAGAGACGATTCCCGTCTCTGGTGCGTTTACACCATCGAATTATATTACAACTGCGCGGGCGGTCAATGAGAATTTGGTGAAAAAAAACACCTCGGTTACCTTTCTCCCGAACGTGCGTCTTGCTTGTAGGGACTCGAACCAAAGAAAAAGAGAGATGGGATTGGCAGTGATCCAGATGTCAGAACAATCACAGACAAAGGCGGAAATGCCCCCGCCGGATGCTATCGCGGACCTTGCGCTGGTCGCTGCCGCGCGCCGGGACCCTCGCGCGTTTGGCGCATTATACGACCGTTATGTGACTCGGATTTATCGTTATAGCTATGCCAGATTGCGCAATGCCCCAGCCGCCGAGGATGCGACCTCGCAAACCTTTCTCAAGGCGCTGCAAGCGCTCCCACAGTTTCGCGACGGCGTGTTTATCGCCTGGCTCTATCGGATTGCCCACAATGTTTGTGCCGATATGGTGCGGCGCGGAGGTCCCGCCACCACCGCCCTGGATGCGATGGATTTTGACCTTGAAACCGGCGATTCGACCCAGGATGCCGCGATCCGTTCCACCGAGCGCGCGGCGTTTTATCAAGCCCTCGACGAGCTGCCGGACGAACAGCGGACTGTCCTCGAAATGACGGCGAGCGGATTCAATGGCAATGAAATCGCGCGCCTCATGGGCAAGACCCACGCGTCCGTCAAAATGCTGCGTTGGCGCGGCATGGAGGCGATCAAGGCGCGCATAGCACGGCAGGGGCTTTTGAGCGAGGTGGGAGAATGAGCAACAGCGCAAACCCGCACGATACACAGATGGCAGATTTGCTGGAACAGTATTTGAACGAATTGGAATTGGATCCGCTGGCGCAACCCCCGCGCGGGCTTGACCCGGAAATGATCGAGACGGTGCAAAAAATGAACGCGCATCTCGATGCTTCCGGACCGCGCCCCAAGTTTGTAGCATCGCTTCGCAATCGGCTGGATCGAGAAGCGGCGCAGCTCGGGCGCAGCCGAAAAGCTCCGCCGCGCGGATTTCTCACCTTGCCGCGCTGGTCGTTCGTTGCCATCGGCGCCGCATTGGTGATTGCATTCGTCGCGTTCGCCCTGTGGGCAACGCGTCCCGCGCCCGTCAGCGCGCAAGCCTTGTTGAGCCGCGCGCGTTCCGCCGCGAGCGATTTGAGCAACGTCGGCGTCAAATCGTTCGAGATGCAGCAAGAGTCATACGACGTGCTTGTTGATGACCCCAACGCGCCGCCCACGCGCGAAACGCGCGGCGAGATGAAAACATGGTACGCGGGCCCGACGCGCTGGCACATCGAGACGCAATCTGAGACGACGCATCAACCTCTGTACAAGACGATTCAGATCGCGGACGGCGGGGCGCAGTACGATTATGATGTGACAAACAAAACGGTCAATATTCAGGTGGCGGAACCTTCGAGTTTCCCATCGCCGAGCGTGTTGAGTCTGGATTTTTTGCAGCAAGACATGTCAAACTGCTACAGCCCGCGAATTGTCGGGGAAGAAGTAATTGCGGGACGCGCGGCATACAAGGTGGACATGGGCATCGCAAAATGCCGCAGCGCGTCCGCGCCCGAATTGAACGGACCGCACACACTTTGGCTCGACAAGGAGACGTTCTTTGTCTTGAAATCCGAAATCCGCGCGCTGAACAGCGACCGCGTGACGAGCTCTTTCCGCGTCACATCCATCCGCTACAACATTGATTTGTCGGACGACTTGTTCACCTTTTTACCGCCGGCCGACGCCAAAGTGAATGACATGCGCCCCAAACCCGCGCCGAGTCAAACCGAATATCAAGCGCAGCTCTCTGCGCTCGCACAGCGCATCGGGTTTCCGATTTTTGCGCCTGCCCAATCACCAAGCGGATTTGCGCCGCGCGCACCGCAGTTCAACGAAATCGAAAATCAAATCGAGCTCGCATATGTGCCGGCTGACGCAATGGCGACCGGCGCCATGCCCGACCAGGATAGCATCAGCATCATCGAAAAACGCGCAGACTATGACCTGGTGCGGAATTGGACGGACGGCGCAGAGCAAATCGAAATCAACGGCAATCCGGCATGGGTGCGCCGCGGCGATTTCGATACGGCTTCAGGTCTCGGTTCGAACTCGGCAGTCCTGGTGCTGCGCGACGGCGTGCTGATTTCGATTTCCAGTTTTCGCGTTCCGCTCGAACAATTGCTCCACACGGCGCAATCGCTCGAAACAGTTCCGGGCAGTCACGCGCCGCTGGCAAATCCCACCGCGCCAATCTTGCAAGAATTGCGCGCGCAGGCGGATTATCCGATTCTGATTCCGACGTATCTCCCCGACGGATTGACGCCCGCGCCGCCGACACAAAATCAAATCGAATATTTGCGCGCAGACGGCACAAAAGCATTGATTGTCCAGTTTTCAAAACAAGGCACGGGCGGGATGGAGCAAGAGGATCGTTTCAGAGGCAAGACAGTCATGCTGGCAAACGGCCGCACGGCGCATCAACTCGCATTCGAACCACAAATTACCATTCTGTGGTGGAATCAAGACGGCGCTTATCTCGCGCTCGAAGGACATGGCGTCGCGCGTGACGAAATGTTAAAAATCGCCGCGTCCATGTCCGCAACCGCCGAGCTGGGCGAAACACAAGCGCCATCCGCCGCGCCGACGCCGACGCCTGTCCCGGCGCCATCCTTTACCGTCCTGCGACCGACCTGGCTGCCCGAAGCAATGACAATCACCGAGCGCAACGTGTCAGCGCCTACCGGTCAAGGCGCGGGAATTGAAATTCGTTTTGACGCGCATCCCAACGACATACCGCACGATGCGTTGACGCTCACCGAGTTTCCTCAAGCAGGTGTCCAAACAATTACGGATGAACCTGAAATGACGCCAGAGAATATTAATGGACGTGATGTCAATATCATCCGACGCGGGAAAGACTGCGTCACATTTTACTGGATCCAGGACCAAGTATTTCTCGAGCTCCGAAATCCGTATGACTTGCCCGACGCGCCGGGTCAAGTTCGCTACACCTGCGACCAGATGAAGCGCATCGTCGCTTCAATCAAATAACAGACTCCGTGCCACGCACATGCATGTGCGTGGCGCCTTTTTTGAGACGCTTGAAATCCTGGCGCTCTACCCCCCACTCTTGTGTTTGTATCACCTTTTGACAGTCATCCAACCCGCGTTATAATCGTTTCGTTTGTGTGAATTCGGACAAATAAAATCCAATCGGAAGAATTCTGCATCTTTCCAGTCAGGCAATCATTGAAAACAGACCTTCTCGCTGTCGCCATCGGTGATCTCTTGCGCGCCAAACATCTCAAACTGGCGCTCGCCGAGTCCTGCACCGGCGGGCTTGTCGCCTCGCATATCACCGATGTTCCCGGGAGCTCCGAATACTTTCTCGGAAGTGTCGTCGCCTACGCCTACGAAGCCAAAGAGGGCTTGCTTGACGTGTCGCATGACTTGCTGTTGCAGCACGGCGCGGTGAGCGACGCGATTACGCGCGAGCTCGCGCGCAATGCTCGCTCAAAATTCGCTGCCGATATCGCAATTGGCGTTACCGGCATCATGGGTCCCGGCGGCGCAACTCCCACCAAACCACTTGGTCTCACCTACATCGCCCTGGCAGCGCCGGAGACGGAATGGTGCCGTCGCTTTGTATGGCACGGCGACCGTCTCCAAAATAAAAGTGCCAGCGCGCGCCAGGCGCTCGAAATCCTTTACGAGTATCTTGAATCGCGCTAGCTGGTCGTCAGGGTGAAATCAAATTGTAGCTATTTTCGAGATGCCGCAACGCGCGTTCCACAAGTCCTTTAGAAAATCTGTAACCCTGCAAACGCCCGCCCCTGATCCACTATGGATTTCATGCTCCTTTTTCAGGCAATCGTCCTCGGCATCGTTCAAGGTCTCACCGAATTCTTGCCCATCTCTTCTTCCGCGCACCTCATCCTTATTCCGTGGCTGCTCGGCTGGGAAAATTCCGTGATCTCGAGCCTTGCATTTGACGTTGCCCTGCACATTGGCACACTCATTTCCGTTCTCTTTTTCTTTGCAAACGACTGGGTGCGCCTCATTCGTGCGGGCATCGCCAGTATCCGCGAGCGCAGGATTGGAAATGCCCCCGACCGGCGATTGGCATGGTTTATCGTCATCGGGTCCATTCCCGGCGCGTTCATCGGCGCGCTCGCCGAGAGCAAGGTCGAGGAAATCTTTCATGCGCCCAACGCGCCGCTGCTTCAGAGCGCAGTAATCGGCATCGCAATTGTCATGGCTGCGCTCGGTTTTTTTCTATTCCTCGCCGAACGCGTCGCCAAACATATCCGGTCTCTCGATCAGGTCAACATCAAGGACACGCTCATCGTCGGCTTTTCTCAGGCGCTCGCGATTTTTCCCGGCGTTTCCCGCTCGGGCGCAACCATCACCGCCGGTCTCTTTTTGGGTCTGAAACGCGATGACGCCGCGCGCTTTTCATTCTTGCTCGGCGCGCCAATTATTGCCGGAGCGGGCATCAAAAGCTTGTATGACCTCTATCAAGAGTCTCAAGGCGGCAATCTGGGCTCGGGCGATTTGCTCTTGTATCTTGCCGGATTTCTTGCCTCAGCGATTACAGGTTTCCTCACAATCAAATTTCTGCTTCGCTACCTCCGCACAAACTCGACCGACATTTTTGTCTATTATCGCTGGGCGGTCGCCGCGTTTATCGTCCTTCTTGCGCTCGTCCGCGGCTGACAGTTCAATCGCTGCGTGCCGCGCTCAAATCTCTGGTCTCTAATCTCCGGCCCCAATCCCCGCATGACTATCCGCTGTCACTTTCTCTCTTTCGTCCTGCTCACGGCGCTCCTCTCTCTCCTTGCCTGCCGCGCCACTCCCACCCCCGCGCCTCCCGCGCACTATCGCATCGGCACTGCCGATTCGACCCAATATATCGCGCGAGAAGCGGCGAATGCGTTTCGCGGAGCGCATCCCGGCACCACGTTCGATTTCAACACCAGCAACTCGACTATGGCGCTGCGCCAGTTTTCATTTACGGCGGGCAACCCGAACACGAGCCAACTCGAACGCGCGTTTGATCTTGCCTTTGTCGCGCGTAACCCGCGCGCCGATGAATTGGAGCGCGCCGAGGCGACTGCGCTCCAACTCGGCCGCGACGGAGTCTATATCGTCACACACCCGTCCAACCCGCTTCAAATGCTCGCGCGCGAGGATCTGAAAAAAATCCTGACCGGCGAATTCAACAACTGGTCTCAGCTTGGGATCTCCGCGCCCGAGGGTCGCGATGAAATTCAGGTCCTTATGCGCGAAGACGGTGCGGGTATGCGCGCGGTCCTGGAAGACAACGTCATGGAGGGCGCGCGCATTACGCCCACAGCGCTGTTGCTGCCAACCAACCTCGATATGCTGGCGTATGTCGCAGAGCATCCCAACGCCCTCGGATATGTCGCCGCCAATATTTGGGACGAGAATTCGGGCACACACCCGGTCGGCATTGATGGCATACCCGCGACGCGCGAAAACATTGCGGCGGGAACATACCCCCTCCTCCAAACCATTTTTCTCATCGTCCCTCAAGTCTCCGATCCCGAAATCACAACCTTTGTTGATTTCCTCGCCGGACCGGAAGGACGCGCAATCCTCTACAAACGCATCAGCGAACTCACAGCCAAATAAGCGTTACCCCGTTTGCGCCTCTGGTCTCTTGCCCAATCCGTCAGCAACTCGTAATCCCAAACCATCGCTTCACCCCTGAAAATGTGGTTAAATAGTGAGAGACATTCAAACAGCGAGGATTGTATGAACTATCAAGATTACGAATATGGCGCCGGAACCGAAAATCCCGGCTGGACTCCTGCCCTGTCATCGCAGATGGTTTCCGCGCGGAGCGACGCCCAACTCTACCCGCTTTCTCCCAACCCGGTAATCCCCCAGCCGGCACAGCCCGCCTTGTCCGAAATGCTGATGATTGGCTCGCTGCTCCGTTCTATGCAGCAGACCCAGAATCAGCAGATGTTTTGGCTCCGCGATGTTGACACGCGCATCAACCGCATCGAAGTCAACACACGTCCGCCGGTCGCCGTCGCGACCCCTTCTTTCGAACGCGCCACCTGGTGGGCGATCTGGGGTCTTCTCATGCTGGTTCTCGGCGGCGCGCTCACTGTCGTCATAATGCTCATCCTCCTCAATATCCAGTTCAAATAACGACAATTGTCATCACCCCTCGGCAAAAAAAGGCGTTCCTATGGAACGCCTTTTTTTGTGTGGCTCCACCCGTCTACGTTCCCCCGAACCCTTCTCGCAGATATCTGGCAGTCGGCGCATACCTCAAACGAAATATTAATGTTTTTTAATGTAAGCCACTGCTGCAAATGGAACCTAAACCGTAGGTTAGGCGTCTTGTGTATGTAGGCACGTTGAATCAAACGACACATCGCTCGGACAGAGCGTGCAGCCCTGCATCGGCTGCAGCTCGCTCAACTGCGAGGAATATCATGTTAAACACCACATTGTTCAACCTCAAAAATTCAAAACTGAATCGCCGGCGCTCGATCATTACCGGGCTTGCGATTGCCGCCCTCATTGCTGTTGTCGCTCTGGCAGCCGTGAACGCGACCGCCACCCCGCGCAGTGTTGCCGACATGAATATCTCCAGGTGGGTGAACGAGCTCGCCAACGACAAACTCACTGCCAAACGCCAGGAAGCACAGCGCAATCTCGAACTCGTCGGCGAAGCGGCAGTCCCGCAATTGATCGTCGGGCTTCGCTCGGACAATGCTTCCCAGCGCAAAAACTCGGCAGACCTGCTCGGCTATATCGCATCGCCTCTGGCAACCGACGCGCTGCGTAATACTCTGCGTAACGATACTATGCCAGCCGTCCGCCGCAATGCAGCTTGGGCTTTGGGTGAAATCAAAGCCGCCGGCGCCATCAATGACCTGGAGCAAGCATCAATCACCGACCGCAGTCAGATCGTTCGCGCCTCGGCAGCCGATTCGCTCGCGCGGATTCGCACGACTCTGGCGGGCGCAGCTCGGGTGAATGAACAACTCGTCGGGGCGTATGCCTCGGCGCCATCGCAGCCGGACCTCGTTTATCTCACAACCAGGCGCGACCTGTTGGTCAGCCGTGACGGAGGCAAAACGTTCACGACCTTGACCAACGCCCTGCCCAGTCAAGTCTCGGCGCTCGCCATCAATCCGAAAAACCCAAAGCAACTCTATGCGGGTGTCGAAGCGATGGGCATGTATGCGAGCAATGACGGCGGCGCAACCTGGACCGCGCTCAACACGGGTATCAACATCACCCCCGGTGCGCGCGAAACGGTCTCGGCGATTGCGATTGACCCGGACAATCCGAACGTGATTTACATCGCACGCGGCGTTTGGCTTGGCACGAGCAAGGTGGATTTCTACCCGACCGGGCTCTTGTCGAGCCGCGACGGTGGCTCGAGCTGGCAAGCATTGATGGCAGGTTCGATGGACCAGGCGATTGCCAAACTCGCCTTTCGCGACGGCCAACTCTATGGTCTCGCCGGCGACCGTGTGCTTACGTTAGTGACTCCGCGCTAAGGATACTTGGAGAGCAAGATGACAATTCTGGTAGTGCTTTTGGGAATGATGGCAGGCCTCGCGTGGTTTCTCCCTGATGACAAGGCGCGGGACAATCAATCGGATCAAATCAACAACCAGGAATAAAAAAACCCCGAACAAGAATCGTTCGGGGTTTTTCTTTCCGCCATGACGCGCCGGATCGCCCAAAAGCTGAGTTATAATCCTCCCCATGCTCGCGCTCCTGCCCAACCTGCTCTATCTCTGTGGCGCGTTTGCCGTAATTCTCGGTTCGCTCCATTTCTTTTTTCCCCTTCTCTTTGACTTTGACGGCGCAATCCCGCGCGAGGGCGCAGCGCTCAAACCCTTTCCACTCTTGCTGGGCCAATACAAGACCACGCGCGCCGACATTTACGGTCTCGTCTGGGTCATGAACGGCGCTGCCAGTTTTGCCATCCTCACGGTCGGGCTGCTCGATCTCCTTTGGACAATCTGGCTGCGCTCCCCATACGGACCCCTCATCGCTATCTGGATCGCTTTCTTTTACTTGATTCGTTCCGGCTCGCAGCTCGCTCTGGGCAAACGACGCGGCGACTGGCTCATTCTTGCCGCATTCGCCGCCCTCGGCGCGTTTCACCTCATCATCGGATTCATTCCCTAAGCGGCAATCATGCAAAACTTTGTCTGTGCCACCTGCGGCACCCAGTTCAACGCCACCGAAACCCCACCCGCCAACTGCCCCATCTGCGACGACGAGCGCCAATACGTCGGTTACGGCGGGCAACAGTGGTCAACGCTCGACCGGCTCAAACGCGCGCATCACAACCGCCTCGAAACAATCGAAAAAAACCTCATCGGCATCGGCGCCGAGCCGACATTTGGCATCGGGCATCGCTCGCTGCTCGTCCGCAGTACTTCCGGCAACATCCTATGGGACCCCACGTTTCTGCTTGACGAGACCGCCATCACGACAGTCCGCGCGCTCGGCGGCATCAAATGGATCGCCGTCTCGCACCCGCATCTTGTAACCACCTGCGTCGAATGGAGCCGCGCCTTTGGCGATGCGCCCATCTATTGGCACACCGACAATCGCGCATGGGTCATGCGGACCGATGGACCCTATATGTTTTGGGGCGGTGAAACCTGCGCGCTCGGGTTTGGACTCACCCTCATTCGCTGCGGCGGGCATTTTGACGGCTCGACCGTCCTGCACTGGGCAAACGGCGACGAGGGACGCGGCGCGCTCCTTACAGGCGACACCATTCAAGTCGTATCCGACCGCCGCTATGTCAGTTTCATGTACAGCTATCCAAACCAAATTCCGCTCAACGCCCAAAAGGTCACGCACATTGTCAACGCGGTCGAACCGTATGCGTTCAGCAAGCTCTATGGCGGCTGGTGGACCAGCATTGTTGCCGCCGACGCCAAAAACGCCGTCAAACGCTCTGCCGCGCGCTATATTCAGGCGATACAGCCGAGCCGGGTCTGAGCTGCCGCGTGAGCATTCCGTTGACTGCCGAACAAAGGATGAATCTCCACAACGACCCGTACCGCCCCTATCCCGCACCGACAACCTCATTTGTCATGCACCAGTCGTGGCACGAGCTTGCGTTCATGCACTGGCGCGTGCCCTTTGATGCTCTACGTCCGCACATTCCCGCCTCCCTGCCGCTCGACACGATTGACGGGTCGGCATGGCTCGGTGTTGTGCCGTTTGAAATGCGGAACGTCCGTCCGCGGTTTCTGCCCGCCGTGCACGGCCTCTCGTCTTTCCCGGAACTCAACGTGCGCACCTATGTCACCCTTAACAACCGTCCCGGCGTCTTTTTTTTCTCGCTCGACGCCGCCAACCCGATTGCCGTCGAGATCGCCCGCACATTGTTCCACCTGCCCTATCAAAATGCGACCATGGAATGTCTCGTTCAGGACCAAACCGCGCATTACGGCTCTACCCGCACCGATGCGCGCGGCGCGCCCGCCTATTTCCGCGTCCGATATCGTCCCATTGGCGCACCCTTTGTCGCGCCGCACGGTTCGCTCGAATATCTGCTCACCGCGCGCTACTGCCTCTACACCACCGATGCGCGCGGGACGGTCCTGCGCGCCGAAATCCATCACCCGCCCTGGCAGCTGCAACACGCCGAATGTGAAATCGAGACAAACACAATGGGCGCGCAAATTGGACTGGAACTGGCTGACCATCCGGACCACCTCTTGTTTGCCAAACAGATCGAAACGGTCGCCTGGCTGCCCCGTCCCGTTTACATCTGACGTTTCGCTCTTGACTGGACGCTTTCGGCTCTTGCTCATGTCAATTCCGCCGACTCTGTCCCTCTGTCGCGCGGGTATGCGTCATATTTTTGGTCAAGTGTAGGGCACGCTCGCCGCAGCGTGCCGGGCACGAAACAAAACAGCGTTCGTTCCCTACCGTCCAAAATCGTGACGCCCACCCCTATCGCGCATCAAGCGTCAAACTCATCAACAATTGTGCTATAATAGCCGCTAGAACGTCTGTTTCAGCAGGAGACCTCTCATGATTACCGTCGGTTATGTCGTCGGCGAAGTCCGCACAGATGAGTTTACCTTTGTGACGAACCGTGAAATCGCGCCGCCTCGTCTCGAATACATTGTCGTCCAGGTCGAAGACCCGCGCACGCGTGCGCGCGTGGATGTGCTCGCGCAGGTGACAAAACTGTCCGTCTCTTCGCGCCTCCTTGATACGACGCTTTCCTACAACGAGGTCGCGCAGATTCTCACCCGCATCTCGACCTCTCAACCCATCATCGTCGGCACCGCTCAAGTGTTGGGCTATCTCGAAGGCAGCACTGTCCGCTTTCCGCGTCATGCCACCATGCCCGGCAATCCGGTCACGCAGGCGCCCGACGAATTGCTCAAAAAATTCTTTTCGCAGGATGTGGACAGCGGCATCGAGATCGGCTCGCTCATCAACCGCGACAATGTCAACGTCCTCTTGAATCCGAACGGTTTGCGCCGCCACATGGCGGTGATTGCCCAGACGGGCGCGGTCAAGTCCTACACCGTCGGGGTCATTCTTGAAAAACTTTTGCAGCTCGGCGGCACCATCGTCATTTTTGACCCCAACAGCGACTATGTAAAAATGCGCCGCGACGAGACCATGCGCGTCACCCCCTTTGCCGACCGCGTGGACATTTACCGCATGCCGACGGGACAGGCGGGGCGCATCACCGATGACGAGATCGGCGGCTCGCAAAAGTTCACCATCAAGTTTTCTGCCCTCGAAGTCGAAGAAATCTGCAGCATGACCGGCATTCCCGAAACTTCGACCAATATTCGCAAGGCGCTTCAAACGGCGCACGACAATCTGCGCGGACGCGATTATGCCCCACACGAATACTTGCGCGAACTGGAACGCATCGCAAGCGGCGGCGCGGATGCCGACGGTTTCATGTCCAACGACAACATGCCGCGCGGTCCCGAACGCAAGCGCGGCGTCACCCCCCCCGGCATGGAAGCTTTCGAGCAGGCGGCATACAACAAAGCCAACATTGATTTGGGATGGGACGATCTGGGGGGCGCATCCGACGACGACGAACCGACGCCTCCGCCATTCCCGACCCCCGCGTCCGATAACGGCAAAAGCTCCAACGGCAAAGCCCCTTCCCTTGACGCGGTATCCGGCGCGCAAAAAGCGCTGAAATATGTCGAACGTCTGTCGCGCGTAGACATCTGGGGGCATGAAGATGTTCCTGTCCGGGACCTCTTGCGCCCGATGCATCTTTCGGTGCTCGACCTTGCGGGCGTGGACAGCTGGGTCACTGAATTTGCGGTCAACAAAATCCTGAACGAGGTGTGGGGCGAAGCGACGACCAACGGCTTGTCGCGTCCCGTCTTTTTCATCTTGGAAGAGGCGCACAATTTCGTCCCCGGTGGTCAGGGCGCGCGTTCGCAAGCGGCGCACATAATCAAACGCATCGCCTCCGAAGGACGCAAGTTCGGGCTGTTTCTCGTCCTCGTCACCCAGCGCCCCTACAAGATTCACGGCGACACCCTTTCCCAGTGCAACTCACAAATCATCATGCGCCTCACCAACCCACAGGACCAGCTCGCCATCAAGCAATCGTCCGAAGGCATCAGCGAGGGGCTGTTGGCGGACTTGCCTGGGCTAAACGTCGGCGAAGCGGTGGTCCTCGGTCCCATCGTGCGCGTTCCCGTCATGGTCCGCATCGGCAGCCGCCTCAGCGCACAGGGCGGCAACGACATTGACGTTGTCAAAGCGCTCGAGGACGCGCGCAGTCAGGCGGTCATTGACCGTCGCGAGCGCAATGACAAAACAGAGCGCGCCAACAAACCAAAAACCGAATGGGTCGAAGAACTGGACCTGTAACAAACGCTCGCCGCTGCGTTTATCTATCTGCAGCTGCTTGGGGCGTGTTTCCCGGACGCGCACCATCACATCTGGCGACGCGTCCGCTATGCGGCATCATTCTATTGTTGGCGCTCTTGATTGCTTGCAGTTCCGGCGCTCCAACCGCGCCCCACACGCCGCTGCCCACGCGCGCCCAACCCGAAGATGTCGCACACCAGCTTCTCAGTGAATCGCTTTCCGAGCTCGAATACGACCTCACACAGGCGCGGTCGCTGCTCGCCTTTATGGCAAAATCGCCGCAGGTGCTCGGCGATTCGGCAAGCGCCTGTGACACGTTTGTCACCGGTCTGCTCAAAACCAACACTCGTTACACCCAGATCGGCGTCAGCACCCCAAACGGCGTGCTCTATTGCGAATCCCAATCGCGCGGGCGACAGGTGAGCATCGCCGACCGTCTCTATTACAGCCGCGCGCTCACCGAACGCGGTTTTGTAGTCGGCGAATATGTGATCGGGCGCGTCACGCTTGCCCCCTCGCTCGGGCTGGCATATCCGATCATTGACGAAACAAACCACCTGCGCGGCGTCGCCTTTGCCCCCTTGCGGCTCGGGTGGCTCGCCTCGCGCTTTGCGGAATTGAATCTGCCGGTGACGGGCGAAATTGTGATCATTGACACCTATGGCAACCTCATCCTTCGCGATCCCGATGCCAACGACTGGTTTGGGCGCAATATTTCCGACACACCGCTCGGTCGAGCCATGCTCGAAAAGGTTCGGGGCACGGGCGAATTTGCGGGCGCGGACGGCGAAACCCGCTACTATACTTTTGCATCGCCACACGCAGCCAACAACAATCTGATCGTCGCGGTTGGGATAAAAAGATGACGACGACTTGGGTCGTTCAATTTGCAATCTCCGGTCCTCTTGATCCGTGAACACCATCTACCCCCACTCGTGCGAAGACATGCGCGAACTTGCAGACAACACAGTTGACCTCACCGTCACCTCGCCGCCGTATTGGAACGCGATTGATTACGACACCCACGCGCGCGATGCCAAACAAAACTATCGCCCGCGCCGGGAGCAGGACTATGCCGAATATCTCGACTTTTTGAAACGTGTTTTTGTCGAGACCTACCGCGTCACCAAACCCGGCGCGCATTGTGCCATCATCATCGGCACTGTGCTGCTCAAGGGCAAGCATGTCCCCGTCCCCTATCACTTGATTGACGTGATGGAAAAAATCGGTTGGGAATTTCACCAGGACATTATCTGGGCAAAGGTGACGGGAGGCGTAAAACGCGCGGGCGCGACAATCCAGAACCCATATCCGGGCTATTACTATCCCAACCTGATGCTCGAATACATCTTGATTTTTCGGAAACCGGGCGACAAGAAAATATATGCGGGACGCACCCAACAAGAGAAAAAAAACGATGCCATGCAGCTGGACGCCGTGTTCACGCGCGACATTGCCAACAATATCTGGCACATTGCGCCCGTCCCGCCCAACCAACTCCCGCACCCATGCCCCTTCCCGGAAGAGCTCGCCTATCGCCTCATTCGTCTCTATTCATACACCGGCGACCTCGTCCTCGACCCCTTTGCAGGCATCGGAACAACCCTAAAAGTCGCGCAAGCAACAGGGCGAAGCTGGGTGGGGTATGAGCTCAAAAGCGAGTATATCGAGACTGCCAAACGCCGCATCAGGGAACCGATAAAACTCCGCAAGCAGTTGATTGCAGAATTTGCCAAAGTCGAGTACGGGGAGAAAATCCCTGCCAGGAACAAGGCGAGGTCGCCGTTCCGAAAACCCTGAAAGATATTCTCAATTGCAACATATTGCCATAGGAGATTGACTCGCCTAATCTGATTTTGATGACGAGCGTATGCGGGAGGATCTATGTTACGTACTGAGCTGATAAATCTTATCAACAGTGGTCGTGCTTGGGCCTTCGTGGGGAGCGGTATTTCTATTGATGCAGGATTTCCATCATGGCAAAGGCTTGTCACTGAAACTGTGAGCCAGCTTGAGGCGAGTGTGGCCGAACGGATTCAGGGAGACCTACTGTACCAAAGGCACCTTAAGGAAGAATCTTTCGACAAATGCTTCTCTCGTATCGAGCATCATGCCCATCGCGATAATCTGGAAAACTCGATTATAGGATTACTTCGAAAGACTCGCCCACATGGGAAGTTGGCGTCTCTAATTAGTGATTGGCCCTTTGCTGGGTATGTAACAACTAATTATGATTCGCATCTCGAAGAGCTACTAATGGATAAGGCAGGTTGGGTGCCAGTTGGCAATACAGCTGATGAGGTACGAAAAATCTCGGGGGACCCACAACAGCTCGTATGGCACATACATGGCTCGGTGAATTTGGAGAACTCCAAGTCTCGTCTCATACTGACAGAGGCGGACTACGATTCCCTGTACTTGAATGAAAGCCAGGTTGTAAATCGGCTAAAGAGCCTATTAACCCAAGTTCGGATAGTCTTCTTTGGTTTCGGTTTCAGAGATGCTGAAGTAAAGAGAGTCCTGAGGATTGTAGGAAGGCTCACGACTCCTGATAGACCAGCAATAGCCTTCGTAAGCGATCTGTACGGGAACGAGCACGAGGACGAAAGGAAAGAATTCCTGGAAAAGTACAACATCGATGTTGTACCATATCAGAACCGAAATAATTCACACTCAGAACTAGCCGATCTCTTGAAAATATACGATCCGCTGATTCTAAAGCGAAGTCTGAGGTATGGCAGACCATTCCAAGCAGCACCATCATATGACGCAGAAACAACAGGGTTGCTTGTCTATAACACGTTGGCACTTCAGGGACATGCAAACGTCGGTGTTGACATCTTGGGAACCCTTCTCCGAAGTCGCATAATTTCTGTGCTAAAACAAAGAGGCAAGGCCTCGATAGTCGAATTGATTGATGACCTGAGTACGCGGATTACCCTCATACAGGGCATTAATGCGTCCACAGCAAGGTCACCTTATCAGATAAAGGCAGCGATTGATGATCTTCTTAAGGAGAAATTGATCAATCAAATCAACCAACAAGATGATCCCGAAACTTTCGGTCTGACTGAGGCGGGAACCGAGTTAGTTGCAGACCAATCGGCGTCTTCTGCCTTGATGGCACATCAATTCTTCGCATCCCTCAGAACCCGCGTGATTGCAAAGCTCGATGCGACCAATCCATCTGTTGATCGAATTGTTGGTGTATGTGAGTCATTCTTGAAGGATACAATCTACAAACGTGCCCTTGGAGTCGCAAAAGTGTGGGCATCAACTCGTGATGATATGCAGTCATACGAAATGGTGGCACTTCTGCAAGCCCTCCCATCCTTCTTGGAACAAGTTCAAAACACGTCCGATGCGCTTGTCTTGATTAATGTCATTGAGGACGTTCTGACAAATCCAAGCGGGTCTGAGACTAGATATTTGGGACTTCTTTTGCAATCACAATTTGGAGTCAATATTCTTGGGTATGACCCTGAGTCTGTAAACCTCAGAGCAGAAGAATTGAAGCATACTGTCTTTGTAATCGATTCTTCCACGTTAATCCGATATATGGCGACACACAGCGTGGGACACGATGCAGCGAGGTTAATGATTGAAAAACTACGAACAATCGGATCGAGAATTGCAACAACCACCATGTTGGTTGACGAAGTCGTGGAGCACGCTCGATGGCCCATCGAGTTCAAAATAATAACAGAGGATGGGTACATCACACATGAGACATTGAAAGCTGCCCTGGGCATCAGTGGTTACAAAGGAAATGTGTTTCTTGCAGGTTTTCTTACGAGTATCGATCAAGGCGGATCACCGAGCTATTGGAGATACCTAGAAAAGATTTGCGGAGCCAAGTTCAATACCCGAATCACGGTCAAGGTATTCAGTGAGAAATTAGCTAAAGAATTTGCATTGCTGGAGTTCGGCGAACTAGCAGGTGACAATGAGACCTTATATAGTAAGCGAGAAGAATTGCAGCTACAGATCGCAGGGGCACGTCGAGCTCATGGAACGTACAGACATGAACGTCAGACGCGTGCAGAAGCCGAAGTTCTGATAATAGTTGAAAGCGTTCGAACAGATAGAGTACCCGCACCTCTCGAAGGTGTCACTGGTGCATACTTTGTTTCTCACACAAGAATACTCGACCGCTTGTCTGATGGGGGACTTCCCATAACAATGCGCCCTGAGGCAGTTCTTCAATGGCTCAACACTGTCGCTCCATGTTCTGTCGACGAACTCGGATATCTGATTAACGGGCTGCTAGCTGAACTCGAAAAGAGTGGGGCGCAAATCGTAGATAAGCGTGTATTACAAACGGTCTTTTCTCCGCTGATTCAAGCTTCGAAAGAGCAGTGCAGGGAGGAGCTTGAAAAACACAAAGCTCTCGTCGCCCATCGTTTTGGAATCGGCAGTGAGAGAGCATTTATGGACACCCCCGATCTCGAGTTCCCAATTGTAATGCAGAGCTATTATGTTCAAAAAACCGAAATTCTCGAGGCGCAATTAAGATCAGAAGCAGCAGAAAAGGCAGAACTTCAGAGAGCGAAAGCATTAACCGTCAAGGAAAGAGCCGAATTGGCCTCCTTTAGGGCAAAAAAGGAAGCGAAACGGGCAAAACAAAAAAGCAAATCAAGAGCGAAAGCCAGTCGTCCAAAGAAGAAAAAATGAATCGCTGTAAGTACTCACTATCAGCGGATATATTGTAGTCTCTTCCCGAATCACCGCCCAGTTCCACGTTGTACTATTTAACACACGTTTCGATTATGATTAGGATCGTCTTTACCGCCGACAACCATCTCAACCGCTATTACGCCAAAATGACGCGCGACCAGCTGCGTGAGCGTCGCCGCCGCGTTCGGCAGGCATTCCGCGAGAGCATTGATTTTGCCATCAAGCAGGGGGCACAGTTTTACCTTCACGGCGGCGACCTGTTTGACAATGCCGACCCCAACCCGCTCGAACTCGCCTTTGTCGCGCGCGAATTCAGGCGGCTCCAGAACCATGGCGTCCACATCCTCGCCATCAGCGGCAACCACGACATGCCGCGTTACATGGGCGAGAGCGCGACCCCCATTCGCATCTATCAGGAAATGGATGCCGTGCGCGTCTTTGGCAAACGCGCCCAGGCCGAGTTCGAGACGTTCGAGATTGACGGGACCCGGATTGCCATCGGCGGCATCGCCCCGGACCCGCGCGCCGACCCCGAGACCGACCCGCTTCAGGGCGTCGAAATCAACCCGCCCGCAGCGGACATTAAAATCCTGCTCCTCCACGGCGGCGTCGAGGATGCCGTGCCTCCCGGCTTTCAAGACGCCTTGTTCAAAAAATCCACCATCGCCGCGCTCAAGCAGATTGATTATTTTCTCGTCGGCGACATTCACCTCAACAACAAACTCAGCGTCGAACATGCCACTGTCCTCATTCCCGGCGCGACCGAACGCCTCACCTTTGGCGAGCTCAAAAACGAACCGGGCTTTTATTATCTCGAATTCCAGGGCGCCAGGTCCGTCAAAATGACGCGCAAACTCATCGAACCCCAGCCCATGCGCCGCCACGAGCTGCGCTGCGGCAACCTTCCCGCCGACGACCCCACCGCGTATATCTTTGAAGAGCTTCGCGCCATCAGCCATTCCGACCAGATGCTCCAGCTGCGTATGGAAGGAATTCTCGACCGCGACGCCTACCACAAACTAAAGTTCTTTGACATTTGGCGGCTCGGCAGCGAGCTCAATTTCTACTTTGACCTCGACAAGTCCCAGATCGAACTCCGCGCCCGCGGCGATGACGAACACGGCAACACAGTCCCCGAAGAGCGCGTGGACGTCGAGCGCGAGCTCGAACGCGTCGCCGACGAAATTCTGGACACTGCCGGGAACGACGACGAACGCGCGCTCATTCAAGAGGCGCGCGCGCGCGTGACAAATTTGTACCGGAACAAGAACGCATAAAATAATCGCCGAAACTCTTGCGAAAATTCCAAACCCCGAATCGTCCTCATGATCCGCCTCAAACGCCTCTACGCCCACGACTTTAAACAGCTCAAGGAAATCGAGATCCACTTTCCGCAGGCGGGTCGCATCCTCGTCCAAGGCAAAAACGAAGCGGGCAAATCCACCCTATTTGAAGCGGTCTTTTTTGCCCTCTTTGCCCAGGCGCTCAACACCGAAAGCGGCGCAAAAAACCTCGACGACCTGATTGGTTACGACAAGGAAAAGGCGCGCGTCGAACTTGATCTTCAAGTGCGCGATCGCGTATTCAAAATCACCCGCACCCTTGCCCGCAGCAAGACCAACAAATGGGAACTCGAAATCATCCGCCCCGATGGGAGCGTCGAAGAGGTGCGCGGCAACAAAGCCGTCAATGACCGCCTCGTCGCCGAACTCGGTTTTGACGCCGAAGCCCTGCTCAACACCTGTTTTGTCGAGCAAAAGAAACTCGAAAAACTGGAAGGCATGTCCAAAGCCAAGCGCGAAGAATCTCTGTCCAAAATTCTCAACCTCGAACGCCTGCTCGAGCTCGAGGATAAACTGAAACTGCGCGTCGAGGACGAGAGACTCGTCAACCGCCTTCGCCATCGCGTAGAGCTCGCACGCGCCCAGGCGGAACTCCCCGGCGTCCGAGATGAGCTCAGCCGCGCCGAAGGGCAGCTCCGCCTTTTGGAACTGCGCGCCAATCTTGACACTGCCATTCAAGAGTTGACCGCCGCCGATTCGCTCGAAACCGCATTCGCCCGGCTAGAGTCACAGCGTTCCTCACTCCAGGTCCAAGTCGCGCGCGTCGTTGCCCTCGAACGCGCCCGCCAGATGCTCGACACGACGCTGGTCCGTTACGACACTCTGGCGCAGGACCGTGAACAGATCGCCGCGCTGAGCCGGGACCGGGATGAAATTCAGCGCGCCGTCCGGGAGCAAATGCCCGCGCTTGAAACGCGCCAGCGCGACATTCGCCGTCTCGGCGTACAAGCGGCGCGGCTCACACGCGTCGAGTCCGTGCGCGGCGTCGTGCTCGGCGACCTGCAGCGCGCCCAAAACAACAAACAGGAACTTGACGGGCAGCTCGAACGTGGCAGCGCGTTGAATGAAACGATTGCGAACCACGAAACGCGTCTCGCCGCGCTCGACGCAATGATTCACGCCTATGACACCGGCGAGACGTTGGGCGATTGGGCGACGGCGGTCACCGAAAACTTGCCGACCGACGATGATTCTGCCGCGCTCTCGACCGGGCGCGTCCAACGCGATGCTCTCTACACGCGTCAGCGTCAATACATTATCTATCTCGGCGGTATCGTTCTGGCGATCGCGCTCGTCAGCGCGCTGGTTCTGCCCGCGCTCGTCCTCAACACCGGCAATCTCGTCATCGGCGTCGTCGTTGCGCTGGTCCTCGCCGTGCTTGCCACACTCGGCATAATTCTTTTAGGAGGACGCGTTCTCAAACTCAATCGCGAGTCATCACGCCTGACCCAGGAGCTCGGCAAACTTGAGGGCGAAATGAACGTCAAACGTTCACTCGGCGCGCTCACACAAACGCGCATAGATTCCGCCGTCGAAAAACTAAAGATGCTCGATGCGCCGGTTCCCGTGTCCGTCGCCGCCGCGCAATCCCGCCGCATCGAAATCGCATCTTTGCTGGAAAACAAGACCCGCCCCGAACTCGTCTCGGAACGCGACGAGACGCGCGAAAAACTCAATTATGCTCGCGCCCAGCGTGACGAGGTCGTCAAGCGAATCCGGGATCTTTCGCCCGCGCAGGATGGACCAAATATCCCCCTCCTCGAGCGCAAATTGTCCCGAGCCGATCAAATCCTCAATACATGGCGGCCCCGTCTCGCGCGGCGCGCCGCGCAATACGACCTGCCGCCCGAGACCGAGGCGCTGCGCGACGCCTATCGCAATATTCAAGGCGAGCTCAAAGTATGGCAGCAGTGTGTCGGTCAGGCGGAAAAAATTTCGGGCGATACCGCGCGCATTCAGCAGCGCATCTCCAAGACACGCGCCGAGATGCAGGAACAATACACCCAGGTTGCCGCCCTGCTCGACGGCGGCGCGCCCGCATGGTCACCCGATCTCGATCGCGCCGCCCTGCTCGGCGTCCAGGCGCTGCTTGTCGCCAGCTTTGTCGAGTCCGGCGGTGAGCAGGTGCGTCAACAAATGACGCAGGTCGAAAAAGAACTCGGCGCGCTCGAACGCGAGCAAAGTATCCGCGCCAAAAATGCGCGTGCCGCCATCAACAACGCGCTCGCGATCGAACGCGAACTCGGCATCGAAAACGGTTTGCCCGCCCAGCCCTCGCTGGACGAACTCAAGACGCTTGCGGCGCGCTTTACCGAGGACAATTCTCAAGAGCGTCCGGCGCTCCAAGCCCGCGTGAGACGCCTCAATCAGCGGGTCGGCGAGTTGCGCGGACTTGAGGAACGCTTTGCGCGCGAACTTGGTCTTGTGGGCGAAACCGTAGACCCCGAACTCGCGCAGAGCGAACTAGAGACGGCAGAACGTGACCAGGGGACGCGCAAATACGGCGCGGAAATCGTCGCGCGCGCTCGCCGCCGCATCGTCCACAAGGTCCTCCCCGCGACGATGGAATACATGCGCCGCATCTTGCCACAGTTGACGCGCGACCGCTATCACGACGCCGAGCTCGACCCCGAAAGCTACAAGATCAGGGTATGGGACGAGCGCGCCGGCCAAAGCGGAGCGTGGAAAGAAAAAAACATTTTCAGCGGCGGCACCAAGGACCAATTCTCGCTCGCCCTCCGTCTGGCGTTCGCCCTTGCCACGCTGCCGCAGGAACGCGGCACATCGCCGGGCTTTATCTTTCTCGATGAACCCCTCGGCTCATTTGATGATGAACGCGCCAACGCCCTGCTTTACCTCTTGACCGAAGGCGAAATCGGACTCGCTTTTGACCAGATCCTGCTCATCAGCCATATCCCGGTCCAGGAAAACAAATTCACGCATCGCATCCGCCTCGAGAATGGGCGTCTTGCAAGTGAGACGCGGTAACCGACAGCTCTCCGTATGACCTCAAAACTCAATCCGCTTCCCCCGATCACAAACGCAGACAACTGGCAGCCGCGTTTTTTTTCAATCTTCGTCGGGCAATCATTTTCGCTGATCGGCAGTGCGCTCACCCAATTCGTTCTTTTGTGGTGGATTACTGATGTTACAGGGTCGCCCACCGCGCTGGCGCTTGCCGGCATCGCCGGCCTGCTGCCTCAGGCGCTCTTTAGTCCGCTTGGCGGCGCGCTGGCTGATCGGTGGAGTCGCCGCGCCATTCTCATTCTCGCCGATACCATCACGGCGGCGTGCATGGTGGTTCTGATCTTGCTCTTTGCTGCCAACACCATTGAACTCTGGCACATCTATACCTTGATGTTCATCCGCTCCTCAATGCAGGCGTTTCAACAGCCGGCCGCCGCGGCAAGCACCGCCATGTTGGTGCCCGAAGAATGGATTCCGCGCGTAGCAGGCATGAATCAGACGGTCTTTGGCATCGTCACGATTGCCGGAGCGCCACTTGGCGCGCTGGCGCTGGCATTTCTCCCATTCGAGGGCGCGCTCGCGATTGATGTTGCAACTGCCCTCTTGGGTCTGGTCCCGCTCTTTATCTTTAGAATCCCCCAGACTCTCGCCCAGCCGTCCGAGTTGACCGGCATCCTGACCGAGCTGCGGGATGGGGTTGACTATGTGACCACACGGCGGGGACTGCTCATGCTCTTTGCCGCAACAGGGCTTGTCGTGCTCACCATCATGCCCACGTTTACGCTTACTCCCCTGCTCGTCAAAAATGATTTCAACGGCGGTGTCAACGAGGTCGCGTTGATGGAAGGATTGTCGGGCATCGGCATCATTATTGGCGGCATTCTCATAGCCATCTGGCCCGGCTTTTCGCGCCGTGTTGTCACCGTGTTGGTCTTTTATGCGTTGTCATGTATCACCGTTGCCATCACCGCGCTCATGCCTGCCGACATGATTCTGCTCGCCGCGTTCTGGTGGTTTGTCAGTGGCGCAACCTTTGCCATGGGCAATGCGCCCTTTACGGCATTGCTGCAGCTCACCGTGCCCAATCAGATGCAGGGGCGCGTGCTCTCCTTGCTCAACACGGTCGTGGGCTTTGCCGGTCCCGTCGGGCTTTTGCTCGTCGCGCCTCTCGGCGAAGTCGTCGGCGTTCGCGGCGTGTTTATCATTGGCGGAGTGCTTTCGACCCTTGTGTGCGTAGCGGCCCTCTTTTCCCCTTCCCTCTTGCGCGTCGAAGAAGAACCTGCCTATGTCAATTAGGTTTGGCAATTTCCAACTCTCGCCTATAATCCTTTTGCTCTCGCAATCCCGCGCAACATTTCTCTTTTTTCTTTAATGCATGTTCCCTTTTTTCGTCATCGGGTCGCGCCCCTCTTTTTCTTGCCGCTCGTCGGCGCGCTGATTTTTTTGGTTGGCTGCGGCAGCTCTCTGCCCACGCCTGCGCCCCGCGCGACGCCGCCCGCGTCCGAAACGACCGATCCAAACAACCTGACGCTTTGGCACACCTTTGCTGACGAGCGCGCCGATACCCTGCTCGCGCTGACGCGCGAATTCCATAAAGTCTACCCTGACCTTACGGTCAATCCTGTGTATGTCGGCACGCATGATGATCTGTCCAAACAAATGGCTGCTGCCATCGCGCTCGGCGCCGTGCCGGATCTCATCCTGGCGAATCGCCGCCAAATTGCCGATTTCGCCCAGCAGGGCGGTTTGCAAACGCTCGACAAGTTTCTCAACGACCCCGAACTCGGTCTCTCCAACCAGGACCGCGGAGAATTTGTGCGGGGCATGCTGCAGCTCGGCACATTTCCAACGTTGGACAATCGCGTCTATGGGTTCCCGTTTTATCAGGAAGCATTCGTCCTCTACTACAATGCCGACTTGCTCGAGGAACTCGGTGTTACGTCTGTCCCGCGCACATGGGACCAATTTGGCGAATACTCCACCCTCGCAACCCAAAACGACACTTATGGCTGGGCGATGCGCGCGAATGCCGATACCTTTGAGGCGATGCTGACCAGTCGCGGCAGCGCCTTGCTCACCGATTCTGAAGAACGCGGCTTGTTCAACGAACGCGCGGGGCTGAATTCTCTGAAACTCGTCTCCGAGCTCACCCAAGCCGGCGCTGCGCGGCTCGCCGCCAGCGACGAACAAGCGCGCGCGGAATTTGCCTCGGGCAAGGTTGCATATTATCTCGGTTGGATGTCCGAACTTGATGCTTTGCAGCGCGCCCAAAAAGCATCCAAGACCGATTTCGAAATCGGCGTGGGCATCCTCCCCCAGCTGGACCCGGAAACGCCCTGGCTCCTGACGCGCGGAGACCTCTTTGCCATCCCGCGCATTTCGCCTTCCAAAGCGCGCAACGCCTGGTTCTTTGTGCGCTGGATGACCACACCTTCGAGCAGCGCGCGTTGGGTGCGCGGCGCCGATGCCCTGCCCGTGCGCCTCTCAGCTCTCGACTTTATCGCGCCCGACGCCAAACCCAATCTCTTTTACGACCAAATTCTCAAATCGTTCAAAAGCGCGCCGCCCCGCCTCGCTTCACAGCCCGCACATCCATACAGCAATAGTGTAGAACAAGCTGCCAGCGATCTATGGATCCAAGCTGTTCAGCCCAACCCCGACCTGCCGATCCTCTTGGACAATCTGGTCGAGCGCGTCAATCAGATTCTTGCCGTCAAACCATGACCGCCGCGTTGATGCATCACACTCCCGCCACACCACAAGGCGAACTGGCATTGCGCGCCGCATATGCCGCAGGCCGTGTGCTCGCCAAAAAATTCTATGGCGCGCGTGACATTCATTCCAAAGGGTTCCGCGACCTTGTCACCGACGCAGATTTCGCCGCCGACCGCGCCGCCCGGCGTGTGCTCGAGCGCGCGTTTCCCGAATACAGCATCCGTTCCGAAGAAGATGCTCACCCGTCGGCAGACGCGGAATTTGCCTGGCTCCTGGACCCTCTCGACGGCACTACCAACTATTCGCGCGGGTTTCCCATTTTCAGCGTCTCGCTTGCGCTGGTGCATCGCGGGCAGCCCATTGTCGGCGCCGTCCTGGACCCTCTGCGCCGCGAGTGTTTTTTTGCCGAACGCGGGCATGGCGCATATTTGAACGGGCGGCGGATACATGCCGGGCGCGTTGCCACATTCGACCGCGCCATTGTCGGCTGTGAAATGGCGCGTGACCCGGACCTTCGCGCGCTGGGGCTCGAGATTTTTGAATCGGTCGCGCTCCCAAGCATGACTGCGCGTCTCGGCGGAAGTGCCGCGCTTTCCCTCTGCTATGTCGCCGCAGGCAGATTGGACGCATATCTCCAGCCCTCACTTTCGCCGTGGGATGTGGCGGCAGGCATCCTGATCGTGCGCCAGGCGGGCGCCCGTGTGACTCATTTCAACGGCAAACCGGCTACCCTGCGCGGCGGGGGTTATCTGGCGGGCGCGCCCCGGCTGTTTCCCCAATTCCTCAAGCAAGTTACAAAAATTCAAGGCACATCCGGTGACCTCGTCTGAAACGCGTTTTCTCAAACGTCTCATCCTCTTTTTGATTCTCGCCGCGCTCTGTCCGCTCGGCGCGTTTGCCTATCGCCTCGGTTTGAACGTCGCGCCCGATGTCGTGCCCGGACCTGCGCCGATCTACACCCTTGTCCCCGCCGTAGGTCAGTTGGGGCTTGCAACTCCCATTCCCACCTCCGTCGTCGTTATCGTGCCGAACGGCTGGAGCGAATATGCCATGCCCGAAAATGGGTTTGCCATTTCTGTCCCGACGACTTGGCAGCGCTTGCCCGTCCGATTGGCAGAACTCGATGCCGCGCTCGGCGCCATTCGCCAGACCAATCCGGGACTCGGCAGCGCCCTCGGTAAAAATGCCCGGACTCTATTGGCGAATGGTGTAAAATTCTGGGCATTCGACCTCGACGCCGAGAACGCGCAGGCAACTTTTGCCACCAATGTCACCGTCACGCGCCAGGCGCTGCCCAATCCCGTTTCCTTTGACACCTTTGTCGCGATCAACCTGAACCAGCTCAACGCGCTCTCGACACGCAGCAGCGATATTGTCAATGAGCGTACCACGCTGGCGGGGCAGCCCGCCGAACGCGTGCGTTACCTGCTCACCTTTAACCGCGACGAGGGCGATCCCGTAACCGCCGCAATTACACAATACCTTGTCCTGAACGAGCGCGGCGCATTCGTTCTCACCTACGCCACCCGCACCGACCTGCTCGAAAAATACCGTCCCATCTTTGAACAGAGCGTCGCCAGTCTGCGCTTTATCGGTCAATAACAGCGTCATTCCCGACATTTGGTTTTTCCGATTTATCTCTGTCTCGTCCGTCTCTCACTTCTCGTCATTCGTCCTTTGTGAGCTTTTTATGCCTCAAGTCACCACCCTCCACCACGCCATCCGCGATCTCGTCCACGATGGCGACACCGTCGCAATCGAGGGCTTTACGCATCTCATTTGTTTTGCGGCGGCGCACGAAATCATCCGCCAACGCAAACGCGACCTCACGCTGTGCCGCTTGACCCCCGATATGATCTATGACCAGATGATTGCGGCGGGTGTTTGCAAGAAACTCGTCTTTAGCTATGCAGGCAATCCCGGAGTCGGCAGTTTGCAAGCGTTTCGCCGTGCCGTCGAAAAAGGCGAACCGCGGCCTCTCGAGCTTGACGAGTATTCCCATTTTGGGCTCGTCGCGCGCTACATCGCAGGCGCTGCCCGCCTCCCGTTTTATCCTCTGAACAGTTACACGGGGAGCGATCTCCCAAAGGTCAACCCCAATCTCAGACAGATACAGTCGCCGTTTGGCGACGACAAGATTCATGTTGTCCCACCACTAAACCCCGACGTCGCCATCCTGCATGCCCAGCGCGCCGACGAAAACGGCAACACCCAAATTTGGGGGCTTGCGGGTGTGCAAAAAGAGGCGGCGTTTGCCTCCAAGCGCGTCATTGTTGTCGTCGAAGAATTGGTCGCGGCATCGGTCATTCGAGCGGACCCAAACCGGACACTGATTCCGGGATTGATCGTGGATGCTGTCGTCGTCGAACCCTGGGGCGCACATCCCAGCTATGTGCAGGGCGCGTATGACCGCGACAATGCGTTCTATGTCGAATGGGACACGATCTCGCGCGAGACAGCTACGCTCAACGCATGGCTCGACGAATGGGTCTATGGGCTTGCCGATCGCGCCGCATATGTCCAAAAAATGCGCGACCGTCTGGAGCAGCTCCGCCCCGGCGATGCCTTTGCCGCGCCCATCAATTACGGAGAATACAAATAGCCATGGCGAGCGCTTATTCCCAAAACGAACTCATGATTGCCGCCGCGGCGCGGGAACTGCAAGGCGCGCGCGTCGCCTTTGTCGGCGTCGGTCTCCCCAACATTGTCTGCAATCTCGCCCAGCGGTCCCATTCCCCCGCTCTTGAATTGGTTTACGAAGCCGGTGTCTTTGGCGCGCATCCGGCGCGCTTGCCACTTTCTATCGGCGACCCCACCATTGTCACGGGTTCTGCCTCTACCATGGGCATGTCCGATCTGTTCCAGTTTTATCTCCAGCGCGGCTTGATTGATGTTGGCTTTCTCGGCGCGGCGCAAATTGACCGATTCGGCAACATCAACACCACCGTCATTGGCAACTATGCAAACCCTCGCGTGCGCTTGCCCGGCTCGGGCGGCGCGGCGGAAATCGCCGTCTTGTGCCGTCGCATCCTCGTCATCACGCGCCTCTCCAAGCGCGCCTTTCCGCCCCGGGTTGATTTCATCACCTCTCCGGGTCATCTCGATGGCGGCGACGCTCGCGCAAAATTGAACGTTCCGGGAGGCGGCCCCGAAGCCGTCATTACCGACCTCTGCATCCTGCGGTTCGCGGACGATACGCGCGAAATGCTCGTCACGTCTCTGCATCCGAACGTCACGCGCGAACAGGTTCAGGCAAATATCGGCTGGGACGTTCGCTTTGCCGACGAGGTCGCCACAACCCCCGTTCCGACAGCGCGAGAACTCGAACTCATTCGCCTCGAACTCGATCCACAGGGACTCTACTCGCGGTAATTTGTCTTGCGTTCATGTAACGATTGTGGCGTGATATAATTTGCGCCAACCCGTTATATATTGGCAATCATCGCCCCATACAAGGTAGGCAAATTTGCCCAACTCCGACAAAAATGGAGCAGCCAATCTTGAAAAACGTCGAACAAGCGAGGCACCATGCTTTGCACGCGCCAGGAACTCGAAGACAAAGAATATCAAATCCTCGCCCCCTATGGCATGAAAAGCCGCGAGTCGCGCGGGCGCCAGTATCCTGACCCGGAACACGAGTACCGCACCGCGTTCCAGCGCGACCGCGATCGTATTCTCCATACCACGGCATTTCGTCGGCTCGAATACAAGACCCAGGTGTTTGTGATTACCGAAGGCGACTATTATCGCACGCGGCTCACCCACACGGTCGAAGTCGCCCAAATCGGGCGCACGCTGGCGCGCACGCTGGGGGCAAACCAGGACCTCACCGAGGCAATCTGTCTCGTTCACGATATCGGGCACACGCCCTTTGGTCATGCAGGGGAATATACAATGCGCACGCTGATGCGCGACTTTGGCGGTTTCAACCACCAACAGCAGTCCTTGCGCGTGGTGGACGAACTAGAAGAGCGCTTTCCCGAACATCGCGGGCTGAATCTCACATACGAAGTGCGCGAAGGCATCGCCAAGCACGAAACCGCGTTTGATGAAATTGGATTTGGCGACTTTGACTTGACAGAGGCGCCGACTCTTGAATCACAACTCGCAAGCGCCGCCGACGAAATTGCCTACAACACGGCAGACCTGGACGATGGCTTGCGCGCGGGCTTGCTCGATCCGCGCGAATTGAGTCAACTTGATTTCTGGCGCGAGTGGAGCAGTATCTACTCCCCCCAAAACGAACGGATCACCGACCTGGTCCGCCACAAATTCATCCGCTGGCTCGTGAATGAATTCGTCACCGACTTGGTGACCAATACCAACGCGCGCCTGATCGAACACAACATTGATTCGGTCGCCCGGGTGCGCGCATTTGGCGGCGCCATCGCCGGTTTTTCCGATACGTTTGCCGAGAAAAAAGCGCCGCTTCAGGAATTTCTGCTCACGCGTTTTTATCGGCAGTATCGCGTGATGCGCATGGCGAGCAAAGCCGAGCATGTGATCGAACGCCTCTTTAACGCATATCTGACAGACCCGCGCTTGCTGCCGACCAAGACGCAGGAACGCATGCAAGGCGAAATTCCTGCCCGAGTTGTCTGCGACTATATTGCCGGCATGACCGATCGCTATGCCCTCGACGAATATGCCCGACTCTTTGATCCGCTCAAGCCCGTTTGAACAAATTCCGGATGACGGCAAACCAAAAATGGAGGATGCTGTGGTCACAGCATCCTCCATTTTTGGTTCCCGCACTCTGCTTTTTATTTTTGCGCCGGCACCATTTCGACAATCAATTTCTGAAAATGACTGTTTGGCGGCAGTCCGGGGGTGCTGGCGTACACCAGGTCTACGATCTCGCAATCCACCGCCAGCGTCGCGGTTTCGAGGCGCACATGCTTGCCTTTTTCCGCAAGCACCAACTCGCCCTTGGTGGCGAGACGCTGACGTGTCGCCTGGTCGTTATACGCCGCTTCGCTCATCAAAATCTGCGTCACGGTGCGAACATCGGTCTTGTCAAACAGCCAGATATCGAACGCCGTCACCTTGTCGGGTTTGCCTTCGCCGATTGTCTCCGAGCTGCCCATCCCGGTCTCGCCGAGAAATTCGCCGCGCGCCGTTTCCAGCGTAAAAGACGTGTCATAGTTGTCTTCGCCAAACTTGTATGTCGCCGCAAATGTGCCGAGCGATTTGGCGAGCGATGTCGCTGCCCGCGCCGCCGCAGGCGCGGCGGCAGCGCCGGGACCAAACGCAGGTTCGTCGGACAGACCCGTCGGGGCGGTCACAGTCGTCGTCACCGGCTCGGGACGCGCATAGCTCGTCGTTCCGCCCGCCGCAGCGGTCGCAGCGGTCGCAGCTGCCGGTTGCGCTTTGGGCGTCTTGTCCCCCCCCTTTATTCGCATATACAAGAACAACCCGGCCGCGGCCAACAGCAAGATCACTGCCACAATTATCAAGAGCTGTCCGGCGCTGTCAAACAATCCCCCGGTCGCCGGCTTGGGTGTGGTCGGCGCCGTCCCCGATTGTCCCGAGCTTGCAAGGTCCAGCCCATAGACCTGGGCGAATGAGGCAATCCGGGCAGCCCCTTCGGCATCGCTCTTGGTGTTCCGCTCGGTGAACGCAAAACGCAGCGATTGCTGAATTTCCTCCGGTGTGAACCAGCGCAGATGATTTCGCGCCGAGGTCAGGTCCTGCGTCGAGGCATACGCATCGGCAACATCAACGATCCATTGCTGCTTGTATTCCTGTTTCAAATCCACCGGATCAACATTCGTAAAGCGAACAAGCGGGCTTGGATAAATCGCGTTGAGCAGCAGCCAGCCGACAAGCAAGCCAATCACAAATCCGCCAATGCCGAGCACAAGCGGATTGGATAGCAAACCAGAGTTTTTGGTCATCGCGCCTCCGAAAGGGCGTCTGGGTCAGGTAAATGGCAAACCGGTATGCGTGCAGCGTCGGGTGGGAGCCGACGAGTGGGTGAGCAGCGCAAATTTGCCCTGAAATTGAACCGGCGAAGAATCAAATCCTTGACGATTCTAACACAAGACGCGCGGGATTTCAAACAGAAATAACGGGATTTTTGGTGGATTGCGTCAGTACCTCGATCCCATCCGCCCGAAAGACCACCAGGTCTTCGATGCGGATGCCTCCCCACCCCGGCAAATAGATGCCCGGCTCGACCGTCAAGACCATGTTGGGCGCAATAATGTCCTTGCGGTAGAGTTTGCCCGCGCGAGGAAACTCGTGCACCACTCTGCCGACTCCGTGCCCCAATCCATGCCCAAATTGTTTATCGTATCCCGCTTTGTCAATAATCCGCCGCGCCAGTTGGTCCACTTGCTTGCCGGTCATGCCAACTCGCGCCTTTTTCTCGACCGCGAGCTGCGCCTTGAGCACAATCCGATAGATTTCGTCAAATTTTTCGGTCGCATGTCCCAGCGTGATTGTGCGGGTCATGTCGGAATTATAGCCATCCACCTGTGCCCCGATATCAATTGTGATCGGTTCGCCAAGCTGGAACTCGCGCTCGGTTGGCTCGGCATGAGGCAGCGCCGCGTTCGGACCGCTTGCGACAATGGGGTCAAATGCCATGCGCTCCGCGCCGTTCTCCCGCATATACGATTCAATGATCCACGCCCCCTGTTTTTCTGTCATCCCGACACGCACCTGACTCATCAAGTGCGTGAATGCCGCGTCGGTCAACTTTACCGCCGCGCGAATCTTGTCAATTTCGTCCTCGTCTTTGGTCGCGCGCAGCTTTTTGATCACATCCTCGACAGGTTTTAGTTTTGCGCCTGCGGAACGGAGCGCTTTTTGCCACGCCTTGAACTGGGCGACATTGACATGTTGTGCTTCCAGACCAAGCACGCGCAGATTATTGTCTCGCGCAAAATCGCGGATCGCATCCGCATGATCGTATTCGCCACGCACGCGTTTAACCAGCGTGAACTGCGGCGCGCCTTTTTCGGCGGCTTCCCAATAGCGAAAATCGGTAACGACACGCTGGTCGTGTGCGGAAATCAATACAAGCGAATCGTAATCGGCATGACCGCTAAATCCCGCGAGATATTTTTGGTCGGCGTTCACCGAAACGATCATGCCGTCCAAACTGAGTTCGCCCAGTTTTGCGCGCAGCGCGTCTATTCGAGAATTCATGCGAGGGTCTCCATATATAGTTCCGTTCAAGATGTCGCCGGTTCGCCGTCGGCTGCGGGTTTGTCTTTGGGCTGCGCCGTTTGCGCCGCGTCCGTCCGACTGTAATCACCGTTCACGCATCGTATCACATTTTTGGGACCCTGTACCATCAAGCCCCCGCAGTTCGGACAAGGATCCGCGATCGGTTTGTCCCACGAAACAAAATCACATTCGGGCCAGCGCACACAGCCGTAAAAGATTCTTCCTCTTTTCGATTTGCGTTCGCGGATTTCACCCTGTTTGCATTTGGGACAACGCACCCCCGTCGTCATTTTTTTCATGCCCTTGCATGCGGGAAAACGCGAGCACGACAGGAATTTTCCAAACTTGCCGCGCTTGATCACCATTTGCGCCCCGCACACATCGCACGTCACGTCCGTCCCTTGATCGTTCACACGCGTAATCGGCATCTCTTCCGCCGCCCGGTCAAGGGTTTGCTTGAACGGACCATAAAACTCGTGCATCACGGCAACCCAGTCCTGCGTGCCGTCTTCGACCGCATCCAATTTTTGCTCCATCTGCGCTGTAAAGCCGAGGTCCACAACATCCGCAAAGTGCGCGACCAACAAGTCATTGACCACAAATCCGAGTTCGGTTGGCTTGAGTCGTCGCCCCTCGATCTGTTCAACGTAATCGCGTTCTTGAATGTTCGCCATGATGGGCGCATAGGTGGATGGACGCCCAATGCCGTGTTTTTCCAGTGCCTTGATCAGGGTCGCTTCCGTATAGCGCGGCGGCGGCTCGGTGAAATGCTGTTCGGGGTAAATTTCCAGCAGATCGAGCGGTTCGGGCGCTGTCAGCGGCGGCAGTTTTTTGTCCGCATCATCCTCTTCGTCCTCATCACCCACACTACGCCCATAGACCACCAGATATCCTGCAAATTTCAAAATCGAGCCATTGGCGCGGAACAGAAATTCAGATGTTGGCGCCCCTTGCGGCTTGCCGCGCGTGTTTGCTGCAATGTCCACCGCAGTAGTGTCAAACACCGCGCTCGCCATCTGCGATGCGACAAAGCGTTTCCAGATCAGATCATACAGTCGGTACTGGTCCTTATCCAGATACTGCCGCACTGAGTTGGGTTCGCGAAAAGTCTTGGTCGGACGAATCGCCTCGTGCGCCTCTTGCGCGCCCGCCACTTTTTTCGAATACACGCGCGGTTTCGGGGGGAGATAGTTCTCGCCAAACTTTTGCTCGATATATTGCAGCGCTTCCTTTTGTGCGGGCGGCGCGACGTTTGTCGAGTCGGTTCGCATATACGTAATCAGCCCGACCGTGCCTTCCTCGCCAATATCAATTCCTTCGTACAATTCCTGCGCGATTTTCATCGTGCGCTTGGGGTTAAAGCCCAGACGCCGCGACGCATCTTGCTGAAGGGTAGATGTGATATACGGCGGATACGGATTCCGTGACATATCCTTGCGGCGCACATCCAGAACATGATAGTCGCACTGTTCGAGCAGTTCTTTCAAGGCGAGCGCTTCTTTGCCTGTATGGCACTCGAAATCCTTGTCCGCCACCTTGATCAGGCGCGCGCGAAACGGCTCGCCCCACGCGGGCTGCTCCAAAATGCCCTGCTTTTTGACCTCTGCTTCGATACTCCAATATTCGACCGCGACAAAATTCTGTATCTCGCGTTCGCGTTCCACCACCAGCCGCACAGCTACCGATTGCACCCGCCCTGCGCTCAATGTCCACTTTTTCATTTTCTTGGCGAGCAGCGGACTGATGGTATAACCCACAATGCGGTCGAGCACACGCCGCGCCTGCTGCGCATCCACCCGCGCCATGTCGAGCGCGCGCGGGTGCGAAAACGCATCCCGAATGGCGTCGCTTGTGATTTCATGAAATTCGACGCGATGGACCGGCTTGCCCGCAATCTGCGCTTTCAACACCGAGGCAAGATGCCATGAAATGGCTTCGCCTTCGCGATCGGGGTCGGTCGCCAGGTAAATCTCGCGCGCGTCTTGCGCGTATTCGCGCAGTTCATTGACCACGTCCCGCTTTTTCGCGGTAATTTCGTATTTTGGCTTAAAATCATGCTCGATATCCACGCCCATATCTTTGACAGGCAGGTCGCGGATATGTCCAATCGAGGCCCGCACCCTGTAATTGCGCCCGAGAAATTTGGATATGGTCTTTGCTTTTGCCGGAGACTCGACAATCACCAGCGCCGCACACGTCCCCACGACCGCCGATACCGGCGCAGCGCTCTCACCCTCACTCTCGCCGCTCTCGGTTGCTCGCCGCTTGCCGCGTTTGGACGATGGTGGTTTTTTCTCGCGCGTCGCCCGGGACTTTGCTTTTCCGGTCTGAGCTGCAGCAGCCGCTTTCGCAGGTCCCTTTTGCGCTGAATCGCGCGGCAGCTCCCGCACGGATCTCGCCGGCAGATCGGAAGGCAGTTCGGGTTGAAAATTCAAGATGTCGGGATCAGGCGGCTTGGGGTTACTATCCACCGCCTGGACGAGACGCATCAACGTGCTGCCGCATATCGCGCAGACGCCTTTTATCAGGGGCTTGCCATTCGCTGCCTGAATTGTTTGCGCGTTCGTTATATCGCGCGTCACTCTACATTTTGGACAATGCGCCTGCATAGATGCTCAAAACGAGTCTAGCACAACCGTTCTAGAAACGCAATATGATTATACGACCAATCACCCGGCCAAGGAGTGAAAATGGAAAACCCTCTTGATGTCCAATCCATCCTGAACGCGCTGACTGACACGAGCGCAAAACGACGCGAACGAACGATTCAAGCTCTGACTCCCGACGAGGTCCGTGACCCGCGCATCCAGGACCGTCTTCAACGAATCGTCAGCGCTGACCCGGTGGAATATGCGCGCAATGCCGCTCGCGCCGCGCTGATTGCAAACGGAATCACGCCCATGCCGAGCGCGACCGAAATTCAGTTGCGCGAAGAGGGGGCTCAAAAACCTGCGCTCTTTGCATTTGGGTTGGTGGGACTTGTGATCGCCTGTTTGATTCTTGCCTGCATCGCCATTGCGGTAGTTGCGATTGTCTCGAGCGGGTCATGGTCGTTTTGACCGCCGGTTGCAGTTTTCTTTTTTTCGCGGCAGACTCGATGACAATGACAAACTCTTAATAATCCGCGTCACGCTGTTTCCCGGACAGTTTCACCGCGATCAAGTCCCCTCATCCCGCAAGACCTTCACCATCATCGCCATCTCTTGTAGAGAGCGCAAGAGGCGAATCCGCCGCAGATGCCGTCGGATTCGCCTCTTGGTTTTTCAAATCATTTGACCGATGCCCGGGTATATTTTCCGGTCGTCAGGTCAAGTCTAGCCCTTGAGTTTGGCATACCGCTTGGCAACGGCATCCCAGTTCACTACATTCCACCACGCGGCAAGATAATCGGGGCGTCGGTTCTGATATTTCAGATAATACGCATGCTCCCAAACATCCACGCCCATCACCGCACCCTTCCCCTCCATCGCCGGATTGTCCTGGTTCGGTGTGCTGGTGACGGCAAGCCCATCCTTGTCGAGGACCAGCCATGCCCAGCCGGAGCCGAAACGGGTCGCGCCCGCCGCTTGAAACTGCTTTTTGAATTCATCAAAGCTGCCGAACTTGGCATTGATGGCATCGCCCAATGCGCCGGACGGCGAACCACCCGCGTTCGGTCCCATGATTTCCCAAAACATGGCGTGATTCCAATGCCCGCCGCCGTTGTTCCGCACGGCAGTGCGAATATCATCCGGCGCCTTGGCGAGGTTCATGATCAGGTCATCAAGACTCTTGACCTCAAATTCGGGATGTTTTTCGAGCGCGGCGTTCAGATTGTTCACATACGCGGCATGATGCTTGTCATGATGAATCTGCATGGTCAGCGTATCAATGGTCGGCTCCAGCGCCTCGTAGGCATAAGGCAGCGGGGGTAATTCGAACTTCATGGTCATTTCCTCCTGATTCAAGACTGTTTCAGTGTATTTTCACCGTTCGTGACGGTGCGATTATAGCATCCCGATATGGGAGCGTCAAAGTAGATTCAGCTCTGTTAACGATAACCCTTTCACAATGTGACGTAAACCACGAGACCGGCTCCACTCGCGCCTGCCATCTCCAATTGCGATGCGCTCCTTCGCGCCGATCCGTCGGATTGTAGTAAATCCGTGCGCCTCAATTTCATATCTCTCCAAATATCCCCACCCCCATTGACTTGGGTCGAATCTTGCGCGACATTTAGTCACCCAACGCGGGACGATTCAGTTCAGAGGTGACAGGATGCTCTATTTTGTGCTGCGCGTGCTGGTAAACGCTCTGGCAGTCGCCTTGACAATTTCCTTGATGCCGGGAATTCACCTTTCTCCCCTGCGCGGAGAACCCCTCGCCGTCACCTATCTCTCCTTTGGCATCACGCTCGGTCTGGTCAATGCGCTGATCCGCCCGGTTGTTGTCTTTTTCACTGCCCGCATCCTCGTATGGTCGCTGGGACTTTTTGCCGTTGTCATCAATATCATGTTGTTTGCGCTTGTCGGGTTGATTGCCCCGACGGCAATTCACTACGACGAACCCGTCTTGTTGTGGGTGATCATGGGTGGTTTCGTGATGAGCATCATCTCGCTCATCATGACGGGCGTCTCCGGGCTTGATAGCCCCATTTTTGAGGGCAACCTTCGCAGCAAATGGTATTGGCGCTGGCTCAATCGCCTGCCAACGGGCAGACGCAACTGGTTGGTCGAAAATCTGCGCGTCTATTTCATCCTCCGAATTCTAATCAGCTATACCGAAGAAATCATCGTCGGTTTCACCCCTCTCGCGCCGTTCCGCAGCTTTATGCAGCGTACGATTTATGGGCTGCCCGATGTGCCGGGTGACAAGACCCTGCCTGCAAAAATCCGCGTCCTGCTCCAGGACCTGGGTCCCACCTTTGTGAAATTCGGGCAGGTGGTCTCGAGTCGCTCCGAAGAACTCGCGCCCGAATGGCGGACCGAGCTCAACAAACTGCAAAGCAACGTCCCGCCGTTCCCTTATGACGAAGCCAGACGCATCATTACCCACGAACTCAAAAAGCCGCCCGAAATTCTGTATGCCACCATCCAAGAGGTCCCGTTTGCCGCCGCCTCCACCGCCCAGGTCCACAAGGCAACCCTGCATGATGGAACGCTCGTCATTGTCAAAGTCCAGCGTCCCGATATTGACATCACCATGAAGGGCGACCTGAATGTCCTCCGCGATCTTGCCGACATCATTCAGCGCCGCCAGGAATGGGCAAGCGAAATGGATATCAAGGGGCTGCTGGACGACTTTGCCGCAAATGTCCTGCTCGAACTCAATTACAACAACGAAACATACAATGCGCGCCAGTTGGCATACAACATGCGCCAGCTGCCCAGCGTGCATGTCCCCGCCGTGTATCCCGAACTCTGCGCAGCCAGGGTCATGACGCAGGAATTTGTCAGAGGCGTCAAGATCACGGCAGTTGACAAACTCGATGCAGCGGGTGTGGCGCGCGATTACATTGCCACCGAGTTTCTGCGCGCGATGCTCAAGCAAGTGCTGTTTGACGGTTTCTTTCATGCCGACCCGCACCCCGGCAATATTCTCGTAGACCTCGAAAAATCCCAAATCATTTTTCTCGATATGGGTCTCATGGGCAACATGACGCAGGAGCAGCGCCTGGTTTTGGCGGACATTATCTGGTCGCTCCACGAACGCGATGGACAGGGGCTGGCGACGGCGGTCATGGGGCTTTCTACGTCATTCAAAAAAGTGGACGAGCGCGCGTTCACACGCGATATCGAACGCATGATCAAGCGCTATTCGATGTTCGCCGACGATCAGATGAATCTCTCGGGACCCATGCAAGACCTTACGGATGCCATGCGTAATGCCGGACTGCGTCTTGACCCCAGTCTCACCCTCGCGCTCAAAGCCCTTTTCCAGGCAGAGCAGGTGGTCCACGAACTTGACCCCGGGCTGCCCCTGATCAACGTGGCGTTCAAAGAGCTCAAGGGCTTGTTCCGCGAGCAGTTGAACACAACAAACCTGACCGAGACGGTCCGAACGCATGCCATGCGGACAGCCAAGCAAATCGTTCGCCGCCTGCCCGATCTCGCAAACGCCACGACCAAATGGCTCGACCAGTATGAAAGCGGCAAGCTGAGCGTCCATTTGGATTTGGGCGATTTGAACGACGAGATGGAGCGCATCGAGAAATCCGTCAATCGCAACATCACTCTGCTGGCGCTCACCCTTTTGCTCGTCGGACTTTTGATTGGTTCAGCCATTGCGACAAATTTGACCAGTCAATGGGGCGGCATCCAGCTTTCGTCCATCGCCTTTTTCTTGTTTCTTGGGGGCGCGGTGATTGCAACCGCCATCGGTCTGCGCATCGTTTGGTCCGTATGGAACTCGTTTTCCTCTGACAAATAGAGCGAGGGCATGTGATGGAACATATGACATCAATTGCCCAAACCTATGCTTGAATCATCAGGCGAGGCAGATTTATGGAACAGAACATAGAGATCATAGTTGATTTTGCCCTCCAATTCGGAGTCGGCTTGATCTTTGTATTGTTCGGGCGTCGGCTCTTTTGGATTCTGGGGGCATTTGTATTTGCAACATCGGCGATTGTATTGCTGGGAGCTTTGCTTGACCCCAACGCGCTCGATATGCTGGCACAGGGCAGTATGCAGTTCGACTTGGGGCTCGAAAGCGTCGGTGAACCAACCCAGTCTCAGCTTCAGATAGCTCTCCTGCTGGTTTTCTGGTTCATCGTCTCTGCTTTGGCAGGCGTGATTTGCTCACTGCGCTTTCCCCGCGCGGCAAGCGCGGTGGTTGGTTTTTCGACCGGGGCGTTTTTCCTTGTGATCATCCTGCACCTGTTTGCGTTCGAGCTGCCCGAGCCGGTCCGCCGAACTTTGGTGATTGTCGCCGGCGCCATCATCGCCGTCATTGCAATTAATCAACCCGCCGAGACCATGATCATTCTGTCCGTCATGCTCGGTTCCAAGATGCTGGTAGATGCGTTCAAGCTCGATCTAAATTCGCCCCTCAGCGCCTATATGTGGTTGATTACCATGCTCGTTGGAATCGTTTATCAAACCAGCGTCTGGCGACGCGGGGAGCGCAAAAAAACCGGGCAACCGACGTCACCAGCGCCCGCGCCTTCTAAACTCTGAGCGATTTGCAAAAACAACCCTTTTGCATATAATTTGGCTATTCAACCTCGCTCGTTTTTTTTCTGAACAGTCGGCGCCCCCGACTGTTCTTTGTTGATAGAGACAAAGTATGACAGACGCGGTCTGACACGCTTTGGGCACGTTATATGGCGCAGGCAACCAAAAACGATTTTATCGTCGCAATCGCACAAATTTGCACGGAACGCGGCTTGTCCAAAGAGACAGTACTCGGCGCTGTGGAACAGGCGCTCGTTTCGGCATACAAACGGAATTACGGCGGCTCCACCAACATTTCCGCAAAAATTGACCCGAGCAGCGGCAAAGTAAAAATCTTTGCCCAGAAAACGGTCGTGGAAAATGTGTTGGATCCGCGCGCAGAAATCACCCTCGACAGGGCGCGCGAAATTGATCCGATGGCAGACCTCGGGGGCCAAGTCGCCATCGAGTCCACGCCCGACAACTTTGGGCGCATCGCCGCGCAAACTGCCAAGCAGGTCGTCCTACAGCGCATCCGCGAAGCCGAGCGCGACACCCTCTACACCACCTTTCACGAGCGAGAGGGTGAAATTGTTCAAGGCACCGTCAAAACTATCGAACAGGGCAACCTCACCATTGACCTGGGGCGCCTTGAGGGGGTCCTGCCCAAAAACGAACAGATTCCCACCGAACGATATCGGCACAACCAAAAGATTCGCGCGTTGATTATCGAGGTCAACAAATCGTCGCGCGGTCCCCAGGTCATGCTCTCGCGCACGCATCGCAACATGCTGCGCCGTCTGCTCGAAATCGAAGTTCCGGAAATTTTCAACGGCTTGGTAGAGATCAAGTCCATCGCGCGCGAAGCGGGTCAGCGCAGTAAAGTCGCCGTCGCCGCAACACAGGACGGCATTGACCCCGTCGGCGCGTGCGTCGGGCAGCGCGGGGTGCGGATCCAGGCGATTGTGAACGAATTGTCGGGCGAAAAAATTGACGTGATCGAATGGAACCCGAATCCGCAGATTTTTATCGCCAGCGCGCTTTCGCCCGCCAAAGTGACCCAGGTGACCCTGACCGAGGATGAGGATGGCGACAAGGTCGCAACCGTGATCGTCGCCGATAAACAATTGTCGCTCGCGATTGGCAAAGAAGGGCAGAACGCGCGGCTCGCCGCAAAACTGACGGGCTGGCGCATTGACATCAAGAGCGAGGCGCAAGTAAACGAAGATGTCATGCGGCGTCAGATGGAGCAGGAAGCGGTGCTCGCTGCTCAGCAAATCATCACCCAAGTCGAGACCGACATCGAGTCCGTTCCGGAAACGCCGACGGACTTGGTCGGGACTGCGCCTGAGGACGCCAAACCGGCGCAACCCGGCGAGCCGGCGTCCGCCGCGCGCGTCGAGACTCCTCTTGCGGTCGCTCCCGCGCCGGAGCCCGAACCGGAACCCGAAGAAGAAATTCCCTTTGCCGAAGCGCTCCGTCAATTTGAAGAACGCCAGATCCAAGAGGACAACCGCGACAATCCGGAAGACGACGAACGCACCCGCAAACTCAAAGAGGACCGCCGCAAACGCCAGACGCTTGTCTTTGACCCCAAGGCGGGTAAGGTTGTCGCCCAAAAGAAACACAAAGGCGGCAAGAACGATTGGCTGGACGAGTTGGACGAACAAGACCAGGAACTGGATGATGAGGCGACAGCGGACGAGCAAGAGACTGTAGACGAGGAATAAAAAAGGGATCAAGGGACTGTCCGGTCGTAACCCTTATCCGCAATCTTGCATGGCAAAGCACATCCCCCGACGCACCTGCATCGGCTGCCGCAATGTGACCAACAAGCGTGAACTGATACGTCTTGTCCGCACACCGGAAGGCGCTGTGATTGCAGACCCGACGGGCAAAAAAAATGGACGCGGGACCTATGTTCACAAATCCCGCGAATGTTTTCAAGCCGTGATTGGCGCGCCCGGCACACTAAAGCATGCGCTAAAACTAGAGTCGGCGCTTGCGCCGACCGACTTGCAAGCTCTGATTGAATTGGCCAAGACGTTTCCCGCGCACGACGCAACGGAAACTGAAATGAAAGGTACACCGACCGAGCCGCGCCGCGCTCCGAATCAAGCGGCGCATCAGATCAAGTGAAGACCTGGCTGAATTTGGCTGGCTGCACGACGCGCACCGGCAATGTGAGGAGAACATGACGATGATTTGAGCTGTGCCATCGTTCCTTTTCCCCTCGTTCGTCCACGACGCGTCCCCATTTGCGTCCGCGCATCCAGTCCTCACTTTCTGAATTTAATATCTTTCACGACGGCTGCACATGGCATGCAACCGCGCGTTTTTCGCGTGGCGCCTTCCATTGCAGCGTTCTGACTGTACAATTGTTTGTTCACGGCGACCCGCCGATTTTCTTTCGCGCTGTTCGTTTGTGAGCAAATGCTTGTTAAAGCGAGGATGGAATGGCTGACGAATTGACCCCTAATCCAACCGGTGACGCTCAAATAGATAATTCAAGCGCCGACAAGAAACCTGCCGATACCACCAACGCCGCTGCCCCCAAGCCGCGCGCCGCCGCACCCACTTCGCCAAAACCCGCAGCATCACCTGCCGCGCCGCGCTCTGCCAGCTCCGGCTCGGGCGCGCCACGGCCTTCCGGTTCCGGCGCCGCACGTCCATCCGGCAGCGGCGCGTCACGCAGCAGTTCACCCCGCCCATCGTCAGGAACAACGCGTCCCTCCGGAACGGGGACCGGCGCATCTCGCACCGGCGCCCCGCGCCCCGGTTCTTCCTCACAATCCGGTTCTCGGCCGCCCCAACGTACGGGCACAGGGAGCAGCACGGGACCACGTCCCTCTTTTGGTCAAAACAGACCCCCGGCACAGGGCGGCAATCGGTCCCCGCAGAGTGGCTCGCGTCCACCAGGCGGCTCCCGTCCGCCGCAGGGTGGTTCACGTCCGCAGGGTGGCACACGCCCACCGCAGGGTGGTTCGCGTCCGCAGGGCGGCACACGTCCACCGCAGAGCGGCTCCCGTCCGCAGACCGGCGCACGCCCGCCACAGGGCGGCTCTCGACTACAGACCGGCACGCGCCCCGGCAGCCCCCGCCCCATCGCTGCGCCTGCGCCTGTCAAACTTGCCGTGCCTCAGGTCGTGGTCTTGCCCGCAATGCTCACTGTCCGCGATTTGGCGACATCGTTGAAACTCACGCCAATTGACATCATCAAGAAACTGATGGCAAACGGTGTCATGGCAAATATCACCCAAACGATTGACTTTGACACGGCAGCTCTGATCGCCGAAGAATTGGGCTTTCAAGTCAAAGAAGAAAAACCCGAAGTGGTCGAGGAATCCGTCACCATCCTCAGCTCGATTCCAAAAAAGGTGGATTACACCGAAGAAGAGCTTCGAGCCATGAAACCGCGCCCGCCCGTAGTCACGGTGATGGGTCATGTTGATCACGGCAAAACGTCATTGTTGGATGCGATTCGGCACACCAACGTAGTCGGCGGCGAATTTGGCGGCATCACACAGCATATCGGCGCATACCAGATTGAGTACAACGACAAAAGAATCACGTTTCTCGATACGCCGGGTCACGAAGCGTTTACTGCAATGCGCGCGCGCGGCGCCAGGGCGACCGATATTGCCGTCATTGTCGTCGCGGCGGATGACGGCGTCATGCCGACGACGCGCGAGGCAATCGAACATGCCCGCGCAGCCCAGGTGCCAATCATCGTGGCAATGAACAAGATTGACCGCCCCACCGCAAACCCGGAGCGCGTAAAACAGCAGCTCGCCGAAATTGGACTGGAAGTTTATGGCGGCAAGGACGAAGTGACCGTAGTCCCGATTTCCGCCAAGCAAAAGATCGGTCTCGATGACCTGCTGGAAAACATCCTGCTCGTCGCTGAACTCGCCGACTTGAAAGCAAATCCCGACAAACTCTCGACCGGTGTGATCATCGAATCGCGTCTCGACAAACAGCAGGGTCCGACCGCCACCATGCTCGTGCGCGAAGGCACGCTGAACGTCGGCGACTTTATTCTCATCGGCGAAGCATATGCCAAAATTCGCGCCATGTTTGACGAGCGCGGCGCAACCATCGAACACGCCGGACCTTCCACCCCGGTCGTCGTGACCGGGCTGAGCGATGTGCCGCCCGCAGGCGAGTCGTTCGAAGAAGTCGCCACCGAGCATGAGGCGCGCACCCGCGCCTATCAACGCGTGCAGGCGCGTAAAGCCAAACAGGTCAAAAGTTCTACCGTGACATTGAACGATTTGTACGCCAAATTCAAAGAGGGTTCGATCAAAGAGCTAAACCTTTTGGTCAAAGCCGACGTGGCGGGTTCACTGGAACCCATTGTCTCTTCACTGGAAAGACTCGGTGA
Source organism: Anaerolineae bacterium (assembly GCA_020851635.1). Taxonomy (GTDB): domain Bacteria; phylum Chloroflexota; class Anaerolineae; order UBA4142; family SHND01; genus SHND01. The sequence goes on along the minus strand of JADZCJ010000118.1, from coordinate 58,683 downwards.
CGGCAACTTGCACGTCAAGATCGTGCGCCAGGGCATCGGCAACGTGACGCAGGCGGACGTGATGCTCGCCGCCGCCTCTCAAGGGATCATCATCGCCTTTAACGTCGCCCTCGAAGGCGCTGCCGAAAATCTGGCTGAACAAGAAAAGGTAGATGTCCGCAAATACAACATTATCTACAAAGTGATCGAAGACATTGACAAGGCGCTCAAGGGCATGCTCGAGCCCGAATACAAGGACGTGCTCACAGGTCGCGCCCAGGTTTTGAAAATCTTTAACGTCAAAAAGAACGTGGTCGCGGGATCGCGTGTTATCAAAGGCACGATCTCGCGTACAGAGACTGCCAAAGTGCTGCGCGGGCAAAAAGAATTATTCACGGGCAAGCTCAGCTCGCTCAAACGCTTTACCGATGATGTCAAAGAAGTCGCCGAAGGTTACGAGTGCGGCATCAGTCTTGAGGGATTCAATGACCTGCAAGAAGGCGACGTGATCGAGTTCTACAAAAAAGAGCGCGTAAGCTAGTACGGGCACACTCTCGTACTCGCCCATCCATGATTGATATTCCATCGGCGGGGCGTTCAACTGAACACCCCGCCGACGAAATGCCAACACACCCTGGAAAGCGGACCAGTTGAGGATGATGAGAACGGCGTTCGTTCTGTTCACATCATCCCTATGCCCTATCCGCGATATTATGGCAGATTCGCAAGTTATAAAAAAGGTTGTCACCACATTAAAAAACGCCGACAGCGTCTTTATCGCCGCACACATCCAACCCGACGGCGATTGCGTCGGCTCCCAATTGGCGCTGGCGCACGCTTTGCGCCTGCTGGGCAAGCGCGTGACCGTCTCGCTGGATGATCAAGTCCCCTCAAATCTGAATTTCCTACAAGGGTTTCACGAGATCGCCGCGCACGAGCCGGGAGACCAGGACGTGTTTGTCTATGTGGACGGCAGTGATTCCAAACGCTACGGCAAGGCGCTCAACCGCGCCAGGAGCGGCACACGCCCCGTCATCTTGATTGACCACCACGTCACCAATGAACCATTTGGCGACCTCAATCTTGTGGACACCACAGCTGCCTCCACCGCCGAAATCGTGTTCGATGTCATCTGCGCGCTCGACGCGCCAATCACGCAAGATGTCGCCCAGGCGCTGCTTACGGGCATCGTCACCGATACGATGTGTTTTCGAACCGGCTCGACGACCCCCGAAACATTGAACAAGGCAACAAAACTGCTTCGGCATGGCGCCGATATCCCCCAGATCATTGATCGTGTTTATAGCCGCCGCTCGTACGCCGCGCTGCGCGCGCTGGGCTATGCCATCGAACATTCCAAACTGGAGGGCGGCATAATTTGGACGCAGCTGGATTTCAAGACGCAAAAGGCGCTCGGTCTCAATGGCAGCGGCACCAACGGCATCGTGACCCAGCTCCTGACCGTCGCCGACGCAGACATTGCTTTTGTCCTCACCGAAAAACAAGACGGCAGCATAGACCTTAGTTTGCGTTCGCGCGCCCATGTGGACATTTCCGGGGTCGCCACACGTCTCGGCGGCGGCGGACATAAACAAGCGGCGGGCGCTCTCTTGCCCGCACCCCTCTCAACGGCGGCAGAACGCGTGTTGAATACCGTGCGCGCCGAAACGGGCGTCTGAGCTTTCGTGTCGGCTCGGTCCGCCCCATTCCTCTGTCGTTCCATGAATGCGCTGCTAATCCTCGATAAACCCCAGGGGCTTTCCTCGCACTCGGCGGTGCACCGCGTTCGAAAAATCACCGGCGAGGACCGCGTCGGTCATGCGGGCACGCTCGACCCCATGGCGACGGGCGTCCTCCTGGTCCTCCTCGACAGCGCGGTCCGTCTTTCGGAATACATCGTTGACCAGGACAAAAAATATCGCGCAACCGTTCAGCTGGGCAGCGAGACGGATACCTATGATGCGACAGGGCGTGTCGTCGCAACACAGGACGGGACCCGCTCGCCCCACGAAATCCTGGACGCGCTCCGGTCCTTTGTCGGCAAACAAGACCAGATCCCGCCTGCCCATTCTGCCATCCAGATTCAGGGCAAGCGCGCGTACAAGATGGCGCGCGCGGGAGTCCGGATGGAAATGCAGCCGCGTGCCGTCGAGTTCTTTTCTATAAACAATGTGGAAATTGACGGCGCGCGCGTTTCCTTTGATGTGCATTGCAGCAAGGGGACCTACATCCGTTCGCTGGCGCACGATCTCGGCGCAAAACTGGACACCGTGGCGCACCTCGCCGCGCTGCGTCGTACGGCAAGCGGCATTTTTACGATCGAATCCGCGCTCACGCTCGAACGCCTCGCCGACGCTGTCGCCGCAAACACCCTCGCGACTCTGCTCCTGCCGATGGATGCCATCGTGCCGCAATTTGACAGGATCCATTTACAGGCGGCACAAGCGCGCGCCGTGCGCAACGGCCAATTTATTGCTGTCCCGCATGATTTGACTACGTCCCTTGTGTGCGCGTATGATGAGCGCGATGAGTTTTTTGCCATTCTCGAACGATCGGCTGATTCCCAACTAAAACCACACAAAGTATTGAAATGACCGAGATTTATCGCACCCTTTCCGATGTTCAAATTTCCCGCCCCAGTGTTGTCACCATCGGCTCATTTGACGGGCTGCACCGCGGACACGCGCAGCTCATTCGCACTGTAATTAAACATGCGCGCGAGAAAAATGCCGCAAGCGTAATCGTGACGCTCAATCCGCACCCGCGTCTGGTCCTTCGTCCCGAATCGCCCATGCTGTTGTTGAGCACTTTGGAAGAGCGGCTCACCCTGCTGGCAAATCTGGGCACAGATTACGTGGTCGTTTTTCCCTTTTCGCTCGAACAGTCGCGTTTACGCGCCCGTGAATTTATCGAGTTGCTCAAGAATCATCTCAATTTCGTCGAACTCGTCTGCGGACCCAATTTCGCCCTTGGACACAAGCGCGAAGGGACGATTCCGGTACTGCGAGATTTGGGCAAAGAGTTTGGCTATACGGTTACGGTGGTGGAACCATCCCCGGTCCCGGATGGCATTATTTCGAGCACACGTCTCCGCGAATTGGTCGCCGCGGGCGATGTGGCAACCGCATCGGACTTGCTGGGACGTTATCCAATGTTGCAGGGCAACGTAATCCACGGCGACCACCGCGGGCGAGAACTGGGTTACCCGACCGCCAATCTGGAAATTCCCGACAAAAAACTGATTCCTGCCAACGGCATCTATGCGGTGCGGGTGCGTCTCGGGAGCGACTGGTTTGACGGCGCGGCGAGCATCGGCGTTCGTCCAACTTTTGGCGGGGGCAAACGGCTCGTCGAAATCTATATTCTCGATTTCACGCGTTGGATTTATGGCGAGGAACTCCAGGTCTTTTTTATCGAACGCTTGCGCGACGAAGAGAAATTCGACAGCATTCAGGCGCTGTTGGACCAGATGGCGCTTGACGTCCAAAATGCCCGCGCCATTCTGTCCCACCTCCCGCCGGGAGAACCTCACGTCACAGCCCAACCTTTGAGCCATGTCGTACGAGGAAATTGACCATACCGCCGATTGGGCATTTCGCGTCACGGCGCCGACCCTCCCCGAACTCTTTACCAACGCCGCATACGCCATTTTTGCTCTCGAAGGCGCGCTCGATGTCCAATCAACCACTACTCGCGAGGTGCGGGTCGAGGGTATTGACCGCCAGGCGCTGCTGGTCAATTGGCTAAACGAGCTCTTGTTTCTCCAGGAGACAAAGCGCGAGACCTATCAGAACTTTGTGCTCACCCACTTTACCGAAACAGAGCTGCAAGCTACCATTCACGGCGCGCCTTCGCAACCCACCACCAAATTCATCAAAGCCGTCACGTTCCATAACCTCGACATCGTTCAGACCGAAATGGGTTGGGAAACAACTATTGTGGTGGATGTCTGATGATTTCGAAAAACGATCTGGAACGTATCAACGAGTTTGTTTGGCAGGTCCCGCGCGAATATCGCCGCGACATGCGCGTGCCCGCGCGCATATGGGCGGACCAGGAATTGCTCGATGATGCGCTGCAGGACAAGTCCATCGAGCAGCTCATCAATACTTCGACCCTTCCGGGCATCGTCCAATATGCTATCGCCATGCCAGACATTCATCAGGGCTATGGCGCGCCGGTCGGCGGTGTTTTTGCGACTGCAACAAGCGACGGCGTCATATCGCCCGGCGCGGTCGGCTACGATATCAACTGCGGAGTGCGTGTTCTCGCCTCGCATCTCGACGCAAACGAAATCCAACCCCACCTGTCAGACCTCGCAACAACCTTGTATCGCAATTGCCCCAGCGGAGTTGGGGTCGGCGGCAGCGTCGAACTTTTTGGCGAGGATCTGGACAATATCCTCAATCGCGGGTCCGAATGGGCGCTGGAGCGCGGCTATGCCAGACCGGAGGATTTGCCGCGCACCGAGGAATATGGGCGCATCCCCTGGGCGGACGCAAACAAGGTATCACACAAAGCGCGCGAGCGCGGGCGCGACCAGCTCGGGACACTCGGCGCGGGCAACCACTTTATCGAGGTGGACCGCGTCTCGGCAATCTATGACGCGGAATCCGCGCGCGTGCTCGACTTGTTTGAAAATCAGGTCGTCGTCCAGATTCATTGCGGCTCACGCGGGCTTGGGCATCAGGTCTGCCAGGATTATGTGGACCGTTTCCAGCGTGTGGTGCTAGAGTACGGCATCATTCTGCCCGACCGCGAGCTGGTCGCCGCGCCCTACACCTCACCCGAAGGACAGGACTATGTCGGGGCGATGGGCGCAGCCGCAAATTTCGCCTTTGCCAATCGGCAGGTGCTCGCCTTTCACATCCGTCGTTCTTTTGCCGAGACGTTCAAGGGCAAATTCATGGATTTCGATCTGCATCAGGTCTATGACATTGCGCACAACATGGCAAAAGTCGAAACCCATGCCGTCAATGATGCATCTATCCGGGTCCTCGTGCATCGCAAAGGCGCAACGCGCGCCTTTGGTCCACATTCCCCCACCCTTCCGCCGGACCTTCAACAAATCGGACAACCCGTCTTGATTCCCGGCTCGATGGGCACCATGTCCTATATCTTGTGCGGCACAACGGGTTCGATGTCACAAACATTTGGATCGTGCTGCCACGGTGCAGGTCGCGTCTGGAGCCGCCATCGCGCCAAAAAAGAAATTCGCGGCGAAAAACTACGCGCGGAAATGCAGGAACGCGGAATTCAAGTGCGCGCCGGCTCTCTCAGCGGTCTCGCCGAAGAAGCGCCGGCGGCATACAAGGACGTTTCCCGCGTCGTGCATGTGGTTGACGCCGCAGGTATCGGCAAAATGGTCGCCCGCCTTGAACCCCTGGCAGTGATCAAAGGTTAAGATGAAGATTATTGAGACTCCTATTTCCTCTGCCCTCGGCGGCGTCCTCATCCATAATATTGCCGACGCGCAGGGGCACAAAGCGCTGAAAAAAGGACAGCGTCTTGTCGCAAGCGATATTGCAAAACTCGCCGCGCTCGGCAAAACAAGCGTCATTGTTGGAATGTTCGAACAGGGAGACGTGAGCGAAAACGACGCCGCCGCGCGCGTCGCCGATGCAGTTCTCGGCACAAACGTATCAGCTTTTGCCATCGGCACCGGTCGAATCAATTTTCACTCGAACGTGCGCGGCGTCTTCAAAGTCAACCCCCATGCCCTCGACCAACTAAATGCGATGGATGGGATCACGGTAGCCACCATTCCCTCAAACACGGTCGTCACGCCAAAAAAGATGGTTGCGACCGTCAAGACCATCGGTCTCGCCGTTCCTGAAACGACCCTGGTCGAGGTGGAATGCATCGCGCGTGACACCGCAAACGTAATTGGCGTGCTCGAGCTTGCGCCCGTGAATGTTGCCGTCATTCTCACCGGCAGCTCCGAGGCGCGCGAACGCGTTCAACAGGGTCTCTTGCCGCCCATCCGGGGGCGCATCCAAGATTTGGGGTCGCGCGTCATCTCTGACGAATATGTAGACCATCAGGAGAGCGCGATTGCAGACGCGATTGGGCGCGCAAAAAACGCACAAGCCGACTGTATCATTCTCGCGGGCGAAACTTCTATCATGGATGCCACCGATGTCACACCGACGGGCATTCGGCAGGCAGGCGGCGTCATCGAACTCTATGGCGCCCCGGTCGAGCCCGGCAACCTGCTCTTGCTTGCCTATATCGGCGCTCTGCCCATCATCGGCGCGCCCGGCTGCGTAAAATCCCGCGACACAAACGTCGTTGACCTGGTCCTTCCTCGCCTCCTTGCGGGGGAGCGTATTCAAAAACGTGACGTTGTTGCCCTTGCCAACGGCGGGTTGTTGCTCTAGAGCAAATTCCTATTCAATCTAGGGTGCAAGACCTTCGAGGTTTCCGGAAACCTCGAAGGTCTGTCCCCTAAACCAAAGCGGAATCTACTCTAGCTCCCGGCAAGCGCAAACGACATTCGCCGTAACACTTGCGTTTCCCTCTAAACAAAAAACTCGAGAGCTGGGTGCCCTCGAGTTTTTGCTTTTCCATGCGCGCAGCTTGCAGGATGCGTTCGACAAAATCCGTTCTTCAAGACAACAACAATCGAGTCCATCATCCCTATTGTTCTGCATACCCCAGCTCTTGCAATAGCCGGTTGTCGCGCCTCCACTGTTGACGCACCTTGACCGTCAACTCGAGATATGCCTGGTGCCCGAGCCACGCTTCGATTTCCTTGCGCGCCGCCTGCCCCACCTTTTTCAACATACTCCCGCGTTCGCCAATCACAATCGCCTTTTGCGAATCTTTTTCCACCCAAATCGTCGCGGAAATATATGTCAACTGCGGCGAGCGTTCCTCCCACTCATCCACCTGCACGGCAATCGAATGGGGCACCTCCTGGCGTGTATTGATGAGCAGTTGTTCGCGCACCAGTTCCCCCGCCAGAAACTGCATCGGCATATCGGTGATTTCTTGTTCCGGATACAGCGCGGGACCTGCGGGCAAGCGCGCCACAATCATTTCGAGCAGTTTGTCCGTATTGTCCTTTTTCGTCGCCGAAATACGCATCCAATCATCGTGTTTGACAAGGTCAAAATACGCCTGCGTAATTTCGCCGATTGCATCGCGCTTGAGCAGGTCCATTTTATTGAGCGCCAGCAGCACCGGCGCGGTCACGCGTTCGTTCAACATTGCCGCAATGTCCTCGTCCTCGCGCGTCGGCATTTTCGAGCCATCTACCACAAACACGACCACATCCACATCCTGGACCGAATCAAGCGCCGAACGCACCATGAATTTGCCGAGCGGGTGAATTGGGCGATGAATCCCCGGAGTGTCCACAAACACAATCTGCGCCTCCGGAAGCGTCAAAATCCCGCGCACCACCCGCCGCGTGGTCTGCGGCTTGTCCGAAACGATGGTTACCTTGACGCCAACATACAAGTTCAACAAAGTAGATTTGCCGACATTCGGTCGTCCGACGATCACACAAAAACCTGAACGATACTCGGACCCGGTCTCTTCCGGCGCAATCTCGCCATCCTCTTGTTTTTTACGTCGCGGCATAATCTCTCACCAGATAAAAATAGAATGCGGCAAACTCGCGCAGGACGTTGAACGAATCGCGCCACATCGGAGGAATCTCTACGGCGGCAGCAGACACATCCTGCACCCCGAACCGTTCCAGAGTAATCAGCGCGCGCGGCAGATGATAGTAATGCGAAACCACAATCGCCGAGCGAAAATGCTTTGCGTCCATAATCGCTTTGGCGCCGCGCGCGGTCTCGTACGTGTCATACCCCTGACGGTCCACGGCGATCCGTTCGCCCGGGACCCCGCGCCGGATCAGATATTCGCGCATTACGTCGGCTTCCTCATATCCTTCGCGCCCCAACCCGCCGCTGACAATGATATTTCGCGCCATGTCAGTCCGGAACAGATCGTATGCGCGGTCCAGACGTTCGCGCAGCAAGCGCGACGGGTTCCCGCTGCGGTCAACCCGCGTTCCCAGGACAATCGCCACATCCGCAGAGCGCGGCTGCGCATTCGTTCCGACATTGATCGTCCACACCGAGTGAATCCCGACCCACGTCATCAACCCCAAAACTGCGACGATGATGATCCGCAGCATCAAATCCCAATCCACTTGTCCAATTCTGCCCCCAACTGGTCAATCGCCACCAGCCGCGCCTCCGCCTCACCCCGCGCCTTGAGCTCGATGCCATTCTGCGCGACCGTCTTGGGACCCACCGTGATGCGAAGGGGCAAACCGATCAAATCGGCGTCGTTGAATTTGACGCCCGCGCTTTCGCTGCGGTCATCCACAAACGCTTCCAGACCTGCCAGCGAAATCGCATCATTCACTTTTTCCAACACCGGCGCGACCTCGGGTTTGTCGGCATTGAGTGCCACAACATACACGTCATACGGCGCCAATGCCCGCGACCAGGTGATTCCTCGCTCGTCATGATGCGCGGCGAGGTGAGCTAGCAAAATCGCGCCAAAATCCAGTTCCATTGTCACGGCAATTTGCTTTTGTGCCTTGCCATTCATGTCGAGGAAATTTGCGTCGAGCAAGCGTGGCGGCGTCAATATTCCCAATTCGGTCCCCCGCGTCAGCTCGAGCGTTCCACTCCCGTCGGGAGCCGGGTCCCCCACCCGCGCCAACGCGAGATCCGTTATCACATCGGGCTTGAAATCGCGCGGCACATTCGTGTTCAACAGATGGTAGCCCTCCCGGTTCGCGCCCGCGACCAGATTGGGTGAATTGGCGACCGAATCATCCACAATGATTGTCGCCCCGCGCGTGCCGACCGGTGACGCATAGCCCGGCACTGCGCCGACTCGCGCAATTTCCTCGTCCGTCGCCCAGCGCAGAGTGTCCACGCCGAGCGCGCGCTTTATTTTATTCTCGTCAATCTGCAAATCCCCGCGCACGACCGCAAAAATGGTCCGGTCCCCGGATGCATAAAAAATCGCCTTGGCAGTCCTGCTCGTCGGTACTTGCAGATATTGTGCCAGCGACTCGATCGTGTCACAGTGCGGCGTCTCGACCAATTGACATTCGAGGAGCGCTTCGGCGGGCGCAGGCGGCTTGAACGGGGTCGCCGCCGCCCTCGTTGCTGCGTACCCACCACTCTTGAAAATTTCGACATCGCGCTGGGGCGCTGTCACATACCACATCCGCGCACCCGCCACATCCTGCGCCGCGAGCGGTTGAATCCCGGCGTATACAAAGAAATCGCGCGCGATTTTTTCGAATGCTGCTTGCGTTTCTTTCGCCGCCTCCAGACCCGCCTCCAACGATGCCAGATGCAAACGCGTCGTCCCTTGGCTCGACCGATAAATGCGCGCAGGCAGCTGTTTGTAGGATTGAATTTCTGCCGACGCAATCCCGTCGAGCTGAATCTGCGGCACACCGTTCAATTCTTGCGCGCCCAGTTGTCGCAGATCACCGCGCAGCATCAAATGCATCTGTGAAATCACATTTGCCGCAAGCGGCAAATATACAAGCTGTCCGTGCTCCACCGGGCGAATCAGCCCCGCGCGGTATGCCAACCTCAGCGTCTCATCCGTAATGTCAGCGGGAGCATCTCGTTTCGTTTTGGCAAACAGATTAGAATATCGCATCGCAAATAGTATAACCGTGTTCTCTATGAAAAAGCAGCGAGATTTATCCCTCGCTGCTTGCTCGTTTCAGATTCTACTTGGGCATCCCTGCCAGCATATCATACGCCGGTTTGCCGAGAATGCGGAACGCATCCAGTTCGCCCCGGTCAAAGTCGAGCTGCCAGGCGATCATTACCCCGACCCATCCTTGCTGCTTGCCCCATTGATACGCTTCCACATACCACTGCCCTGCCTGTTCGGGCGAATTGTCAGCTCCGGCAGGATGACAGGGACCACCGCCACAGCTGCCGCCGGTATGCGTGGGCCATCCAAACTCGGTCGCCCAAATCTGCTTGTTGTTGTCTCCATGTCGTGCCATCACACTGCGATATCCCGTCATCGTCGAGAGAAAACTCCAACTTGGGTGACGATTATCAAACGGCGAACGGAACGACGCTTCGGGACGATTGCATGCCGGGTCCGTGATATTGCACAGCGCGGGCACATTATAGCCGCTCGGATGTGCCCCGATGGCGTCCGAAAAGTCCTTTAGCCCGTTCTGATACAGCTGTTCGAGATATTGAATATCATCAATTGCCACGACCCCGTCATTCCAACCCGTTGGCGTCATCGCGCCCGAAACAACCACGATGGAAGGGCACGCATTCTTCATCGCGGGATAAACCGCTTTCAACATGTCCATATATCGCGCGGCTGACAGGGGCGCGCCGTTCCATTCACGCTGCAAGTTCTCTTCGTTCCATACTTCAATGGCGCCCAATGCGGTGTTGCAATAGCGGCTCGCCAGACCTGCGAAAAAGTCAGCCGCATCCTGCATGTTATCGGGCGGACCTTCACCTTGATGCACCGAGCGCGACCATTCGGGGGCGCACAGTACGCTAAACAGGACTTTGATGCCGCGCGCATTTGCGCGATTGACAATATCGTCGGGTCCGCTCAAGTCCGCTTGCCCCTTGCCCGATTCCATATCACACCAACGGACCTGGACTTTGACCCAGCGAAAACCCATGTTCTGCACTTGACTCAGCTCGACGTCACGGTCTTTGCTCGTCCAGTCAATCTGGATGCCATAGTTAAACAAGTTCTGCCCGCCAAAGTTGCCGCCTACAGACGGTGAAGGCACGGGCTTGCGAGTCGGCTCTTCTACCGGCGTTACAGTCGTTGGCTGTGATTGAGTGTTCGCATTGGAGGGCCGCGCCGTAGGTTCGGGCGCGTCTTGTGTCGGCTCTGCCGTAGGTGGAACGGGAGTCGGGGCTGCAGCTTGCGCCAACTTGACCACACTGCCCACGGGCGCGCCGGCTGTCACGCCGCCGTCTACCGAGAGCGCGACTTGAATTTGGTGCTGTCCACCGTCTTGCGGCGCGTTCCAAATCATTTTCGGATCACTTACGGGAGACGTCCCAATCTGATTGTTGTCAACGCTCCAGACCAACTGCAGTTGATTCTCGACAATTGTCGGCTGCATCGAACGATAATTCTCCAGCACCGTCCAGATGCGCGCATCCATGCCCGAATCAGCATTAAAATCGGTCAGCGCCACCCCACCCAGATTATAGTGCAGCGCCAGCGCAATCTTTTTCGCAACCGAGTCGGCGTTTTCGAGCCAGACCGTATGCTGGGCGCCATTGTTATCCGAATAGTTAAAGTAAAACAGACCACTCTCCGGGTGCGTTTGAATCCCGCCCGCCTTTGCCAGCCCTTCCAGTTCGAGCGTGACCCGAGTGCCGGGCGCGGCATCGGGCGGAACAGTCACCGCGCCCACCAACTTGAGCGCCTGCCCAAACGCGACCGGCACGTATGTATCTGCGGTGCTGTCGCGCCCCTGCGTCGCAAGGACAAGCTGCAGTTTGCTGCGGTCAATCTGCGACACCGCCCATTTGAGGTATTGGTCCTGCAAGTTCGGTTCGCCTTCAAACGCCCGCGGGTCGTCCAACAGCGAAATTTTCACCTCGTCCGCATAGCGCCCGATCAAAGCCCAGTTGTATCCGCCGGTGTCAAATTCAACCTCGGAAATCGGTGTGGGCGCGGGCAAGGTGACGCTCAGAATTTTCTGTTTCGCATGTAATTCACGCGCCAACTCTCTGACAAACGCCGTAAAGAGCTCTTGATCGCCCGACGGGATGCCTTCGTACGACAGGTTATACCCGCGATACACTTTTTGAACCGCAAGGTCCACCAGCGCGTCAATGTGTGTGGTCCGCTGGACATCGTCAAGCATCATGTTGGCAACCAGGTCGGTGCGCGCGCCGTTTGCGTCCACGTTGGACACGGTCGGCAGGACCGAGAAATTCGAGGTCAGGTTAGTTTCTGCCATCGCCACCGGCTCTCCGGCGATACCGCCGCCATCCGCCAGCACAAGCCCCTGCGGATTCACCTGCACCAGCAGATTGTCCACCACCCCCGGCAGCGTCTTGGGGTTCGGAATGCTTGCGGCAATCACCGGCGCGCGCGGCAGCGTGTCAACGACCACCACAGCTTCCGGCGCAAAATTCAACGTTGCTTCCAAAATCTCGTCAGCAGCATGTATCGTGAACGGAATTTTGAACCAGCGTTGATTCCAGAGCGCATACAGGTCCATGGTATCGAACGACTCGATTTCTAACGGAATGGGCACGATCAAGTTGGTTTCTTGCGGCTGTTCTCCTTGCAGCGCAACCTGATAGAGCGGACCGCGCGGTTCCAGATATAACGGAAGCGTGCGCGCCAGCTCGCTGTTCAGGAAATTGTCCAGCGACATTGTGCTCAAGCGCAATGATGTGCCGTTCCGCACCGCGTCTTCGGGGATGGTGATTTCAAAACCATCCGCCTCTGTGACCGTTGCGCCTTTGCTGTTGACCGCAATATAGCCCGCATTTGCAATGCGCGAGGGCAGCGCAATCGGCGGCAGCATCAGCACCGCGCATGCCATCAGCGGCAGCACGACGAAATAGACCAGTGCCGAACCGGGATGTTTGCGAAGCCAGTTGGTGGACCCCTCAACGGGATTGGATTGAGCGTTCAAAAGCGTCCTTCTCCTTGTCAGTTTGCCGTTCGTGACACGCACCAAATCCGCCGCGCGCCGCCCTGAATGAGACAGGACAAGAGCGGGGAGCGGTCGCGTATCCAGCGGGCAAGCCCGTTGGATGGGGGGATGCGTGTGGTTGCCTCAGCGTGCTGCGTGACGCAGAAAAATCCAGATGGGGGCAAGGAACGGTGCGTTCGAGAGCCAAGCGCTCTCTCTCGACGCGACGTGGAATAGAGTGTACAAACGGGAATTACCACGTTACAGAATCTGGCCGGGATCGGGTGAAGCGAGGGTGTTCGGGCATTGTTACCAGAGTAATCAAAAGCACAGTCACCGCCGGGACTCGCGCGAATCTCGCGAAGCGGCACGGATAGTAGCACAAGGGTATGAAACTCGCAAATTTTTTCACGAACCGGGCGGCAGAAAAATAGCTAATCGTCAGTCTCTTTAGCCGTTGCTTTGGGCTTGAATTCCAGACGCCCATACACCTGCACAAGTTCCAAAAGTCGAGCGGCATTTGTTTGGTCCAGCGCTCCTTGCTCCATCCGCCAGCACCAATTTGGTGGTCCCGAGACTCCGGGCAGGTTCATGCGCGCCTCGTTGCCCAACCTTAAAATGTCTTGCGCGGGGATGAGCGCGGTATTTGCAACCGATGCCAACACCGCTCGAATCAAGTCCCACGCGATATCCTTTGCGTCCGTGTTGAGATAGAGCCGCGTAAAATGCTTTTCGCTTTCGGCGGCGCTGTCCCACCAACCAACCACCGTATCGTTGTCGTGCGTTCCCGTATACACCACCCATTCGCGCGTGTAATTGTGCGGCAAGAACGCCGCTTCGGCTGTTCCGCCAAATGCAAATTGCAGTATTTTCATGCCGGGAAAGCCAAACTCTTGCATCAGCTTGTCCAATCCCGCGCGCGATTTGGCATCAAAATCGCCCAGGTCCTCGGCAATGATCCGCACATCACCCAACTCTTGGCTTACTGCGCCAAACAGCTCGCCGCCCGCGCCAAACTTCCAATGCCCCTCACGCGCCGTCTTGGCATCGGCGGGGATCTCCCAATAGTTATAAAACGCCCGAAAATGATCGATCCGCGCAACATCCGCCATCGTAAACACACTCTTAAAGCGCTCGATCCACCATTTGTACCCCTCCTGCTCCATCACATCCCAGCGATACAACGGATGCCCCCAGAACTGACCGTCCACACTAAAATAATCCGGCGGCACGCCCGAAACCGTTTCGGGGTCCAGGTTCTTGTCCAACGTAAACAGGTGCGGATTTGTCCACACGTCACAGCAGTCGCGCGCGACATAGATGGGAATATCCCCGATAATCGCGATGCCGAGCGCATTCGCATACTTTTTGAGCGCCAGCCACTGGTCGTAAAATATCCACTGAAAATACTTTTGCCGCGCAATCCCATCCGCCAGCTCTCGACGGGCTTGCGCCAGCGCGTGGGGCTTGCGCGCCCGAATCTCGGGTTCCCAATCGTACCACGCGCTCCGATTATGCGTTTCCTTGAGCGCGAGAAACAAGGCGGCATCCTCCAACCAGGACGCCTGTGAGGTCGAAAATTCCTCAAATGCGCCGCGCTGTGACTCTGTCGCCCGCGCTTTGAAATTGTCATAGGCGCGGTTCAACAAATCGAATCTCCATGGAATGAGCCGACCAAAATCAACCCGCACATTCGAAAATGACGGTACGCCTTGCAGATTTGCCGCATCCAGATGTCCCAACCGTGCCAGCCGTTCGGGGCTGATCATCAACGGGTTCCCCGCAAAGGCGGACAATCCTTGATATGGCGAGTCGCCATATCCCGTCGGGCTGAGGGGCAGCACCTGCCAATATCCTTGCCCCGCCTCAGCCAGCCAATCAACAAACTGATACGCTGCGTCACCCAAATCACCGATGCCCAAAGGACCCGGCAGCGACGTTGGATGCAGAACAACACCACTTTTACGAGGAAATTTCATCGAATCAACTCCCAAGAGAAATTATGCCATCGCACAGTGTATCAGATAATTGCCCCCGTCCCAATGTGCAGATGCAGCATGTGTTTGCCTCGCGCGGGCATATCGGCAAAGTTTGGTATAATTCGATCATTCTCAACCTGCTCATTTTCAGGTCCCTGCTCACATTGGCTTTCCAGTTTGCCGATTTTCGATCCGCTCCCACCTCGAAAATCCGGGACCGAGAATCAAATACCCAAAAGGAGACACATAAGTACTCGCTTTATCCTCATCCGTCACGGCGAGACAGAGTGGAACAAAACAGAACGCTATCGCGGGCGGTCCGATATCCCACTCAACGAGATAGGCATCCTGCAGGCACAAAAAATCGCCACCCACCTTGCCGCACACAAACTCGACGCCGTGTACGCCAGCCCGCTCCCACGCGCGATTCAAACGGCGAAACCCCTCGCCGATTCGCACAACCTCGAGATTCAGATCACCGCAGATTTGCTCGATATTGACTATGGCGCCTGGGAAGGAATGGCGCGCGAGGACATCCGCGAAAAATATCCCGCCCTGCATGACAAATGGGTCAAGACACCCGGCCGAGTCGAATTTCCGGGCGGGGAATCAATCCGTCAGGTGCGCCTGCGCGTAGACAAGTTGTTCAACAAACTGTGCGATGACCATTTGGGCGAGACCGTCGCGCTCGTTTCTCACCGCGTCACCTGCCATGTGGCAATTTGCATCGCGCTCGGTCTCGCCAACGACTCGATCTGGCACATTCGCCAGGACATCGGCTGCATCAATTGCATCGAGTCGCGCGACGGAGCGTATATTGTAACTCTCATGAACGAGACCATACATCTCGCCTGATTGCGCCTCAACCGACCGCTGTCCCGAAAAACATACAGTGGTTGAATGTGCGACACACAACCATGCCCGAACCAATGATTGACCTTGCGCAACCCGAAGCGCATGCGAGTGACAAGCCGCGCATTCGCCTCCCCCTCCGCCACTCCCCCACCCTGCAAAAGGTCGTGGACCGCATCAACGCCGATGAGGAATTGTACGCGCTATGGCTCGCCCAAAATATCAACGCGGTGAATCGTCTCGGCATGAGCGATCACGGTCCCGTCCACATGAATATCGTGGCGAATATTTCGCTGCGGCTGGCGCGCCTTTTGCAAGAAGCCGGGGTCGAGTTCTCACTGGTAAAGAATTATGCCGACCCGTTTGGTTTTTCATTCGCCGACGTCCAAGTCGTCATAGTTCTCGCCGCGCTGATGCACGATGTGGGCATGTCCATCCACCGCATTGACCATGAACAATACAGTCTTTTTGTTGCCCAGCCCATCATCAAGCGAGTCCTGGAGGGCATTTACGACGTGGGTGCCGCCACGGTGTTGCGTTCCGAGACACTGCATGCAATCATTTCGCACCGCGCGGATGGGAGACCGTTGACTGTCGAGGCGGGCATCGTCCGCGTGGGTGACGCACTGGACATGTCCCAGGGGCGCTCGCGCATTCCTTTTCAGGCGGGCAACGTCAATATTCATTCCGTGTCGGCGGCGGCGATTGACAAGGTTGAAATCAGCCACGGCGAAGAGCGCCCCATCCGCATCCGCATCATCATGAACAACTCGGCGGGTATTTTTCAGGTTGACGAGCTGATGAAAGACAAGCTGACCGGCTCCGGGATTGAAAAATACGTCGAAGTGGAAGCCACCGTCACCGGCGAAACAGAAAAGAAACTTGTGACCATCGTCAAGATCTGATCCACCGCTGAATGTCGCCATCTCCAATTTGACGCTTGTTTCAAGCCACCGGGTGTCTGGTGATGAACCTGGGCTAGATTTGCGGGTAAACGCCTGCGGTTTGGCTTGCGAAATTTGTAACATGTGGTAGAATCGCTGACCGTTGTCTGAAACGAAACGATTACGCAAACGCACTGTCGCGCCGCGTCCAGAGAGTGGCGCGGCGTGACGTTTTTTTTGCACCGAATTCTCGACTGTCGAAAGGAGTTGGCTAAATGGATTCGACCTGGCTCTGGGTCATCCCTATTTCAGGCATTCTTGGTCTGGCGTTCGTGATTTATCTCGTGCGCGACGTGCTTGGCCGCGACGAGGGCACCCCGGAAATGAAGGCGGTGTCGGACACGATTTACGAAGGGGCGATTGCATTCATTCGCCGTCAGTACCTGACTATTGCGATTCTTGCAGTGGTCACAGCAATCATCGTCGCGCTCCTCGTCTCCCAAGAGACGGTCACCGAGACCGCCATCAAGGGTCTGGACCTTGCGCTCAAGACGGGTATCGCATTCATTGTCGGCGCAGCCGCAAGCGCGCTCAGCGGCATCATCGGCATGTATGTCGCCGTCCGTTCGAACGTGCGTGTGGCGAGTGCGGCACGTCAAGGCGTTGCCCCGGCGCTAAATGTGGCGCTGCGCGGCGGAGCCGTGTCCGGTTTCCTCGTGGTCGGGTTGTCACTCATCGGCGTCGCCGCCATGTTCTGGCTCTATGATGGCTTTAACCATCCCGAAATTGCTCCGTTTCTGATCGTGGGTATGGGTTTTGGCGCCAGTTTTGTCGCCCTCTTTGCCCAACTGGGCGGTGGGATTTATACCAAGGCGGCGGACGTGGGCGCAGACCTGGTCGGCAAGGTCGAAGCAGGCATCCCCGAAGACGACCCGCGCAATGCAGCCGTCGTCGCCGACCTTGTCGGTGACAACGTGGGCGACTGTGCGGGTCGCGGCGCAGACCTCTTTGAATCCACCGTTGCCGAAAATATCGGCGCGATGATTCTGGGTGTCGCGCTCGCTGTAGTCAGCGGCAATAATGTCTGGATTTTCTTTCCGCTCATCATTCGCTCCTTTGGGCTGATCCTTTCCATCGTCGGCGTCATTGCCACAACCAACATCCCCGGCATTCGTTACAAAGAGGGTGAAGAGCCGACAAACGCGCTTTATCGCGGTTTTGCCTTTACCGTCTTTTTATCAGCCATCGTGCTCGCAATCGTCACTTATCAACTGCTCGGCAGCTGGTGGTTTGTTTGGGCGGGCATCATTGGTCTCCTCAATAGCGTCGCGTTCGTCCTCATTACCATGTACTATACCGAAGGACGCTTTCGCCCGGTGCGTGACATCGTGCGCGCCAGTTTGCGTGGGGATGGTCCCAACATCATCACCGGCTTTTCCGTCGGTCTCGAAAACACTGCCCTGCCCGTGATCGCGGTCGGCATTGCGCTCATCGGCTCGTTCTGGTGCGGCACGCAAGCTGCAGCCGACCTGGCGCTGGAACCATATGTCGCGGGCGTATACGCAACCGCGGTCGCGACGATGGGCATGTTGATGACCGCCGCCTTTATTCTTGCGATGGATACCTTCGGTCCGATCGTGGACAATGCGGGCGGCATCGTGGAAATGTCGGGCGCGCCCGAAGAGGTACGTCGCGGCACAGACGCTCTCGATGCGGCGGGCAATACGACCAAGGCGTTGACCAAGGGGTATGCAATCGGTTCCGCCGCCCTCGCCGCGTTTCTGTTGTTTAGCGCCTATCTCGACAAAGTGGCGTTGATTCAGCAAACCATCGCGGGCGTTTTGCCGAGTTCCCCCGAAGGTATCGAGATTTTTGCGCGGGCGCACATCGTCAATCTCGGCAAGGTCGAGGTCTTTGTCGGCGCCATGATCGGCGCCATGTTGATCTTTCTCTTTAGCTCGCTCGCCATCCGCGCCGTCGGCAGCGTGGCGGAACAGATCATCGAAGAAACGCGTCGTCAGTTCCGCGAAGACCCCGGCATCATGAAGGGCACCTCCAAGCCCGATTATGCCCGCGCGGTGGACATTACCGCCCGCGGCGCGCTCCGCTCGATGATTCTCCCCGGCATTCTCGCCGTGGGCGCTCCGATTCTGGCTGGCGTGCTCTTGCGCTGGGAAGCGGAAGCGGGTCTCTTGATGGTCGGCACGATTGCCGGTATCCTTATGGCAACCCTGCTCAACAACTCGGGCGGCGCGTGGGACAATGCGAAAAAATGGATCGAGTCGGAAGGCGTCATGAACCCCGTCACAGGCAAGTTGGAAAAGAAACGCAGTGACGCACACAAAGCCGCGGTCGTCGGAGACACTGTGGGTGATCCCTTCAAGGACACGGCGGGACCCTCGATTCACGTTCTCATCAAACTGCTCGCGACAATTACGCTGGTGCTCGCGGCGCTGTTCGTGTAATCATCATAGTGAAATGGCGCGCCGGGCGCGTCATTTCCTCGCATCTGATGCCGGCGAGGGGCATTGCTTTCAGGTTTGATCAAATCATAAAGGCGTGGTTCCGTTTCGATTATCCGAAAAACGCGACCGCGCCTTTTCCTTTGCTTGCCCACTAAACGTATGTTGCAATCTCTTCGGCGCTGGCTGTTGCTCCAATTCGCCACCCCTGCCGATTGGCTTTTCGCCGGACTCGTCCTCATCTGCCTCGTGCCGATTTGGATTTTTCCGTTTTTTCCAACCCAGGACGGTGCAGCTCACGTCGAAAATGCGGATCTGTTGGTCAACTATTGGAATCCCGCGCGCCCCGAGATCAGTTCTTTTTACACTTTCAACCCTGCCGCGCTCACCAACTGGGTTGGTCACCTTGTGCTCGCCGCGTTGATGCTCTGGGGTTCCCCGGTTGTCGCCGAAAAGTTATTTCTGTCGGCATACATCATCCTCTTGCCTGTGACTGCGCGCTATGCCTTGACCGCCATTTCGTTCGAGGCGCGATGGTTGGCGCTGCTGACCTTGCCACTCGTATACTCGCTCGCCCTCTTCAAAGGTTTTTACAATTTCTGCTCCGCCATCCCGCTCTATTTTTTCTTGCTCGGCTTTTGGCTGCGCCGCCGCGACCACATTGACCCACGCACTTTCTTGATACTTGTTCTTGTTTCCTTGCTGCTCTATGGGGCGCACATCCTCGTCTGGGGCATGGGCGCGCTTGCCATCGGAACGCTCGCCCTTTGGTTTCTATTTCTCGATGTGCTCGTTCAGCATCGCCCGCTTCGACTGCAGGTCCGCAAGCGTCTTTTGCCTGTCATCTTGCTCGCTCTCGTTCCCGCCATCCTGCTCCTGACATTTGCCACACGCGACGCGAGTCAACCACTTCAAATGGACACCAACTGGCGCGTATCACTGCTCATTCTCGCGCGCATGAACACCATCGTCGCTCTCGACGAGCGCGATTTCTGGTTCGCAAGCGCGCTCCTCGCCGGGTTGGGCGCATTATTTCTGTTGCAGCTGTTCCGCAAATTCAAAACACAAAGAATCCAATTATGGGACGGCTGGCTGGCTGCATTGGGCGTCTATTTTGTTGTCTACATGCTCATTCCCGGATCTATTGCCGGGGGCAGTTTTGTCAAACAACGGATGGTTATGTTTTTGGTCTTTGCGTTGCTCTTTTGGCTCGCCGCGCAAACATATTCTTTCCTCTTAAAGACCGCGGTGACAGTCTCAGCCGGCATTTGGGTCGTCAGTCTCTTGTTCATCCGCCTCGATGCGCAGCGCGTACTAAACGCGCACCTTCAAGACGTCTATACTGTCGCCGCGCACATCGAGCCGCACACTACGCTCCTGCCTTTGACTTTTGCAAGCCGCGCGAGCGCAGACCCCAGCTCGACACACCTCTCGCGCATCCGCGTGCTCTTACACGGGGCGGGCTATGTGGCGGCGATGCGCCGGACAATAGACCTCACCAATTACGAAGCGCGCACCGATTATTTTCCGTTCCGCTTCCGGTCGGAGGTTGACCCGACCCCCTACATCACCAAAATCGCAACAGGCGCGCCCAAGCTCGATCTCCGGGGGTACGAACGCGACACAGGCATGCGCGTGGATTATGTCCTCTTATTGGTCGAAGATGCCTCATTTGGACAGGGCTACGAGCCGCCGCCAGCAATTCTTGCGAGTCTGGAAAGCGATTTTGCTCTCATTTTTACCTCTCCCCTCGGCTACGCGCGGTTGTATCGGCACAAATAGTGTGCTTTGACACTCGGTCATCCCTGCCCAGCTGCGCTGGGATTCCACCCTTTTGGGGAGTTTCGGGATTCAAATAACCCCGGGTTATCGCAGCATGGCGGCAGAGACACAGCAGTCTCGATTGTATCGCTGCGTTTCGAGCATTCGGCAGCAAACCCGTTGACAATACCGCGCGCCGCGTGGTATATTTTTGCAAGACTTGATGCTTTTGTTCATAGTTTGATGCCTCTCTACAGATCCACTCGTATCCTTTACGCCGCGCCGGCTGCCGACACGACGCGCCGCCCCCTTCCCGTCGGAATTCTCCTCGCAAGTCAACCTCCGAGTACTCGATTGCAAGAACTCGAGAGCGCCGGGTTGAAATTGTCTCAAAGCGGGGTGAGACAGTTGGAGGATGAAAGGAGCGCCAACGCATCGCGTGGGGCGTCATCACTGTCGTCCCGAATCACCTATTAACTTTTGCTACCTTCACCCATGGTCCGTTTTGCAAGCTATACTTGCTTTCAAAACATCGCTCGGCAAAAGGAGTAACCGGCTATGACTGGTAATCGCCCTCGACTGTATGTGGGGAATCTGCCCTATCAACTCACGGTCGAAGAGTTAAAGGATTTCTTTGCAGGCGCAGGCGCCGTCACCGACGCAGCGATCATAACAGACCGCGACTCGGGACGAAGCAAAGGGTTCGGCTTTGTCGAATTTGCCACCGACGACGACGCCAGCCGCGCTCAATCCATGTTCAACGGCGCACAACTCAAAAATCGCACGCTCAAGGTTGACCTTGCCAAGCCGCGGCAAGACAAAGGCGAGGGGGGGAAACACGGCGGCGGGGGTGGTTCGAGCAATTTCGGATAACGCGCAACGCGCCCTGAGAATGGAACGCCACTCAACCTGCTAACTGCCGCATCAAACTCGAAAAAACAATCAAACAAACACATTCCCGCTCAAGCATTTTCGAGCTGTGTTCGGAACGCCTTGCAGAGAGCATGTTTTGCTCAACTGCAAGGCGTTTTTCATCGAGCCGGGAGAGTCGTTGCGCAAATTGACCTGTCTCTTGCTTGGCATAAAATTACTCTATTCCCGATTCACGCGAGCTCAAGTGGCAGAACCGGAAAACAACGACAGACCCACCCGCAAAAAACTCGACGCCATCAACCTCGAAAGCGCGGTTGACCAGCAGATCCGCGAGGCGATGGAACGCGGCGACTTTGACAATTTGCGTGGCGCCGGCAAACCGCTCGATCTCGCGCGTGATCCGAACGTCCCCCAAGACTGGGAGCTCGCATTCAATCTCTTGAAAAACGCGGGCTTTGCCCCCGATTGGATCGAAACCCTCGGTCAAGTGCGCGCCGACCGGGAAAAACTCTATGCGCCGCTCCGCCACTTTCTCGAAAACCCACCCAAACAACCTGCAGAGCGAGAACGCCAACGGGCGGCGCTCGTCGAACAATTCCGCGCGCAGGCAACCGCGCTCAACCGCGCGATTGACACCTACAATCTCAAGGCGCCTTCACCCCAGGTCCACCTCCGCCGCATCCGCATTGATTTTGAGGTCGAAACATTCCTGAATGACCCGAAACAAAAATCGTGAGCTTGGCGCTCACGATTTTTGTTTTCCGCCCTCGGCAACCAGCGCCCCCCGCGATAACATTACCATCAGCCGCTCGAAACGTTTTGGCGCCAATTTCTGTGCCAGCATCCATTCGTCCGCGCCGAGCGCGCCCAGGAGCAACAGCGAGATGCCATACACAAGCGTTGCCACCGCCAGCGCCAAAATGATGTTTTGTGGGATCAGCACATATAGGATCGCAGCCATCACTCCGGCAGCGACCGCCGGACGCCAGAACATATCGAGGATCGGCAGCGGCGTCATGTGCTTGCGCAGCGCATAATAGAACGGAATCAACAACGCAAATTCTGAAAACACCGTCACGAGCGCCGCGCCGATATAGGTCAGCGGCGGAATCAAGAGCAGGTTCGCCGCAATGTTAAACACAAGCCCCACCAGAAACGCCCGCGTCAAAAACCGCTGCTCGTTCAACGCAATCAAGATATAGTGCACCACGCTGTTGATAAAACTGAACGGCAAAAACCAAATGAGCCACTGCAAGGCAATTGCCGAATCCGGCAAATACGCCACCCCTGCAAAGATCAGAATCAACGGTTCGGCAACAAATACGATCGCGATCGTAATGGGCAGCGCAATCCACGTCAACAACTTGACCGAGACAATCAACGCGCGGCGCATCGCATCCGGCGAGCCGGTAGAAAGCCGCGACAGCATGGGAAAGATCGCGAGGGTAAATTTGGACGGAATAAAGTTGAGCGCGGCAACAAACTTGTATGCCGCATTGTAATACCCCAGAATCGTCGCGTTCGTCAGCGGCAGCAGCAAAAAGACATCAATCTTGAAAAACAGATTTGCCAGCAAATTGTTCATCATCAGCGGATAGGACTCGATAAACATCCAGCGCGCGAGCGTGCGGTCGGGCGCAAAATGCGGCTTGAACAATAGACGGCGCACCAGATAATACATGACCACCAGCGTCAAGAGGTTCGTAACAATCGAAACGCCCGCCAATCCGACGATGCCATACCCCGCCAACAACACCGCTATCTGCAGCGCCACGCTCACCAGAGCTGTGCCGATCTCGATTGCCGTCGGATATTCAAACTTTTCATACGCATAAAACATGCCTGACAGCGCCGCGGCGACATGGTTGGGAAAGAGCGAGACCCAGAGCAGAATCATCGCCCAGATCGTTTCATTATTCAGCGCTCCCCAGAGCGAATAGACGAGGATGACGCCCGCCAGCAGCACGGACGCGGCGACGGTCAACCCGAGACGCAAAAGGACCGCATTGGTCAAATATAAATTTGCCTTGGAACGGTCTCGCGCGACCTCGCGCGTGGTCAGAATCCCCAACCCAAACTCGGTGATCGCCGACAGAAAAAACCACACAGTCGCCGCAAACGCATAGTTACCGTTGTTTTCGGGACCCAGCACACGCAGCACAACGAGCGCGAGCGCAAAGTTGATGACCTGAATCAACAAAGACGCGCCCATCGGCACGAGCGAGTTCTTGGCGACTGTTCGCACCTGTGATTCCGAGCCCGCCGTCGTCGCCAGCACAAATCTCTGCCACACCAGCGCGACCAGTGCCAAAAGCACGGCAATCACTGCCAACAGCGACAGCACCGAGCCAACCCGGAACGAAATGGGCGAATACTTGAAACGAACGGTATGTTCACCCGCCGGGACCTGCACCGCGCGAAAATTGCCGTCCGCGCGATAGATTGGAGTGTCCTTTCCGTCTATCTGACCAATCCAGCCCGGAAAAAACGTGTCGGCGAGCACCAGATACGTTGGCTGTGCCGCGTTTGTGCGGAGAATCACCTCAAGCCCGGTGTATTTTTCAAACGTCGGCAGGGGATTCTCTCCCGTTCCGCCCTTGAGCGGCGCAAGCGGCGCTTGCTCCAACAAGACTTCGCGCGTCACGTCCGCTTTTGCCAATTCGCCGAGCAGCTCCGCCCGGTCCGGAATGACTCGCGCCTCGTTTACCAGAAATGCGCGCGGCAGGACGTTTGGGTTTTCATAGATCTTGATTTCGCCGTCATAGACCAGAGGATAATTGGCGAACGGCACGGGGCGCGTCGTCAAAATATACTTGACATTGAGGAGATCCAAGAGAGGCGATTGCAGGGGCTGGTAATCATAAAACGCCGCAATGCGGTTATAGAGCAGTTCGTTCTGTCGTGCGAGCGCGCCCATATACTCGACATACTGTTTCGCAATGATCGAGTCATAGCCGCGAATATCCTGAATGCCGAACGGCATCGCACTGTTGGCGTTCATCATCTTTTCGCCGCGCGCGTCATACGAGGCGATGCGATATAGCGATTTATCCTTTTGCAAAAACTGAATGGCGGGCGGCACAAATTCCGCCAGTTTCATTTCGGCGCGCGGATAAAAACCAATGCCCGCCGCAAACACATCCGCCACAATGACCAAAAACGCGAGCGGTTTCCACACCTCGATGCCGCGCACCCGCCACTGCATCCGCGCGACCAGATACACGACGCCCGCCAATACAACAAACAGCCCCAACAGCGCAAGGTTGCGCGCCTGATACGACCAGAACGCCTGTCCGGTCACAAAGACGGGCTGCGCCAAATCGGACGCCTGCACAAACGCATCGGCAAACTGTGTGAACTGCTCGCGCATGACGAGCGACAGTGCGAGCATAAAAAGCGTCACCAAACCAAATGTGACAAGCGCCGCGCCGACCAGCGTGATTGCGCGTCTTGCGCGCGCGCGCGCGCTGGTCGAACACGCCGCGCCCAGCGTATCAACCCCGACCCCCGCCAGAAACGCAACACACAGCGTCCATGGAAAAATCCAGCGAAACGCCGTATGCAGTTGATTCCAGCCCGGGAGACCATAAAAGAGAATTGCGTACAAAGGAGTGCCAAACGCAAACAAGAGCGAGAGAACGGCGAGGACGGCAAAAAAGAATTTTGACCCGCGCAGATCGAGCCGCCGGCTAAAAACTCCTGTCACCGCCAGGACGAGCGCGAGGATTCCCACATACGCACCCGCTTCGACATAATTCTTGACGCCCCAGAAAATTGTGCCCTGCGGCGCGGGTTTCCATACCGCATCATAAATGTCAAAATAACCATGATGCGTCGGATTGCCAAAAAAATCGGGGATAAAAAACGTCAACACCTGACGCGTGGGCAGCGCCCAACCCGCCACCTCTTGGTATAATGCCGACCCTTCGCGGAAATTCGCGCGCACCAACTCGTAAAGAGGCAGAATCTGAATCGCCGCGAGCGCAAAACTCAGCGCCACGATCCCGAGCATGATCACGCCCGCGCGCGAC
Organism: Anaerolineae bacterium; assembly: GCA_020851635.1. Classification (GTDB taxonomy): domain Bacteria; phylum Chloroflexota; class Anaerolineae; order UBA4142; family SHND01; genus SHND01. The sequence goes on along the minus strand of JADZCJ010000118.1, from coordinate 33,210 downwards.
AGCCCGCCCCAGCGAATCTCGCGCGGTCTCAGGGATACATTCATCCCCAAAATCCGCCATGCGGCATAAAACGCCAACACCAGCAGAATATAGTACGAGATCTCGACATGCCCCGCGAGGAATTGGACGCCGAGCAAGACCGCAGCGGCAAGCGAAAAAAACAATTGACGTGGCTGCGAAAACCTATCTGTCCCGCGTTTGCCCTCTTCCCGCAGGGTGAGCTCGACCACCGCCAGAATCGCGGGCAGCCATGCCGCCGCGCTCACCACCATCGGAAAGACCACGCTGACGACCATAAACCCGCTCAAGGCATAAATCACCCCGCTGATCGTCGCGGCAAATCCTTTCAGCCCAAGCACACGCGCCAGAAAATACATGGCGCACGCGGCAAACCAGTAATGCGCGATGGCAAAAATTGTGTATGCCTGCGCCAGAGGGAGGATATAAAAGAGAACGCCAAAGGGATACAGCGCCGCATTTTGTCCGGCGGCGAGAAACGGCTGACCCGCCAGGATATACGGGTTCCACAACGGAATCTCACCCCCGCGGATGGACTCGCGTATAAAGTTTTTCCAGGCATAGTTCTCGAGGACCAGATCGTCGAGCAGCGGATTGTATGCCTCGACAACGCCGTTTTGTTCGGCGAACGCGTTCCACGGGGGAAACCGATAGAGGTTATCGAACGGCACCAGCGAACGATTGGTAAACAGCGCCGGCGCAAAAAACAAGACAGCGAGCGCCAGAAACAGCAGAATCGCGACAAAGTCTGTGCGTTTCACGCTTCCGCTCGCTTTACGCAGCAACCCGACAAAACAACAAGACAAGCCATCTTACTTTTCAGATGTTTCGAGCTGATGCGTCACAATCGAAGCATTTTTTCTCAACGGACCATAGCGCGAACGAATTTCCCAGACACGCAAAGCTGCTTCCCACTTGACGCGCATGTCCATCTTGGACCGACCGATGCGACGGTCTTCGAAATAGATCGGATACTCCAGGATACGCAGACCACTCTGTTCGGACAGGTATGCCATCTCTACCTGGAAAACATACCCGTTGGCGCGCACGCGTGCAAGGTCTATTTTTTCCAGCGCGCTCCGTCGCCACAGTTTGAACCCGGCAGTGGCGTCGCGCACCTTGAGTCCCAGTATCAGACGCACATACACACTGTTTGCCCACCAACTCAAGAGATAGCGCCAAAAACTCCAGCGTTCGTCCAGCTTGCCGCCGGGCACATAGCGCGAGCCAACAACCAGATCGTATTTGTCAACGCGCTCAAGAAATCGCGGCACATAATCGGGCGAGTGCGAAAAGTCGGCATCCATCTGGACCAGATAGTCCGCGCCATTCTCCATGGCAAGAGTGAATCCATCAATATACGCAGTCCCCAACCCGGATTTGGCGGGTCGGTGCAGGACCTTGAGACGGGGGGCAACTTGGCGGCTCAACTCATCGGCGAGCGCGCCTGTGCCGTCGGTGGATTCATCATCCACAACTAGGATATCGAGGTCTGAAACAGGGAGGTTGAGAAGCGTGGTGGTAATCTCGCGCAGGTTGTCCGCTTCGTTAAAAGTCGGAATGACCACAGTGGTCTTCATCGGCAGGGATTATATGCTCACCAACCCAATTCCACTAACCAACCCCCTGCCCTGAACTCACAGTACATACGCCCGCACCGCATCCGCTTTGCTCACGCCTTCGGGGTCTATCATCACATTCACAATCGCGGGTTTGCCGCTTGCCCGCGCGCGGTGGATTGCGGGCACAATCTCGGCTGGATGGATGACAAATTCGCCATACCCGCCAAAGGCGTCGGCGATCCTTTCATAATGCGCGCCCGGCGCAAGCCGCGTTGCCACTGCGCGCTCTTCACCCATCAGGGCGATCTGCGGCAGCCGGATTTCGCCCCACTGCCCGTCGTTTCCGATTACGGTCACGATTGGCAGATTAAAGCGAACAGCCGTGTCAAACTCCATCCCGTTCAATCCGAACGAACCATCGCCATTGAGCACGATCACCTTTTTGTTTGGATACAGCGCCTGTGCCGCCAGCGCAAAGGGCAGCCCCACGCCGAGACAGCCGAGAGGTCCGGGGTCCATCCACTGTCCGGGTTGTGTGATATTCAGGACTTTGGCAGCCAGCCCCACCACATCGCCGCCATCCGCAATCACTATCGTATCCTCATCCAGGAGGTTGTTCAATTCGCGAGCTAGCCGCAAATGATGAATTGGCAGTGCGTTCGAGTTTTCCCATTCCGCCAGTTCCGTTCGTTTTTCTTCCTGGACTCCCTGCAGCTGCGCCACCCAGTCGCCAAAATCAACGGCAGGGGCCGCTGTCGTCAACTGCTCCAAAACCGCCCGCGCGCTGCCCACAATGCCCACCTCCACAGCGCGATTGCGTCCAATTTCCGCCGCATCCACATCCACCTGGATCAACCTGGTCGCCGCCCCAAACTCGCCGTACCGCATGCGAAAATCCATCGGCACACCCAGCGACAACACGATATCCGCCTGCCGTAGAGCGGCGCCGCGGGCTAGCGGCAGACAGTTGGGATGATTCATCGGGAGCGTGCCCCGCCCCATCCCGTTCGGGAATACTGGCAGATTCAGCTTTTCGATAAACGTCCGCAATGCCGCGCTCGCATCCTCCCAATACACCTGTGATCCCGCCAGGACGATGGGATGCCGGGCATTGGAAATCAAGCTCGCCGCGCGTCCGATTTGGGCAGTGTCGCCAAACGCGCGCGCGGTCGTGCGATATTGCGTTGGGAACTTGACGTTCTCCTCGTCCACAAACTGTATCAAGACATCAAAAGGTATTTCGACAAAGACCGGTCCCGGACGCCCGGACAGCGCGATGCGAATCGCCTGCGTCAACAATTCAGGTATCCGGTCGGTCTGGTGAATCGCGATACTATATTTGGTGATCGGTTTGAGCAGCGCGACCTGTTCCATTTCCTGGAGCGCGCCGCGTCCCTGCTGTTCCAACGGCGCCGCGCCGCCGAGGAGCAGCAGCGGGCTGTTTGCAAAATACGCATTGGCAACCGCTGTCACAGCGTCCGTTACGCCCGGACCCGCCGTCACCGCGGCGACGCCGATGCCGCGCGTGAGCCGCGCATAGGCATCCGCGGCATGCGCGGCTGCTTGCTCGTGCCGCGTGTCAATGATTTGAATCCCTTCGTCAATACAGCCATCATAAATGGATGCAATATGTCCGCCGCACAATGTAAAAAGATGCGATACGTCCTCATTTTTCAAAACGCGCGCGACCAGTCGGCCACCGTGCATGCTCATAGGACCACACTCCTTGCGTGTCAAGAATCACAAGCGTCAGCCCGCGCCATTCTCTTTTATTTCAAACAGATTACAATCGAGTCCGGCGCGCAAACGAGTTTGCGTCAATCGAAAATCAATGTTTTTCGATGCGCGATGCTCAAAATCCTGTGATGTTGAAATCCTTTAAGGTTTGCCAATTCTTCAAGGACGGCTATAATCACCGCCGCTTTCACAAATGATGTCATCACGAGCGGGCACAAACCCTTTTCGTGGTGACAAAATTTTTCGCTCCGCGACCTGTTGGTGCAGCAGCCCGATGAAATTGCAGCGCTAATGCACTACCAGAGACGTCATCACCCTGGTTACGCCCCCATGTTCGGTGACGTGACCTCCCCGGAGGAGGCGCGCGGTAACGGGACGCAAATATCTTGGCAGCTCGAGATGCACGCAGGAGTTTTTAATGCCAGCGACCGTTCTGATTGTCGCCAATGACAAAGAGGTTACGGCAAATCTTGCTACGTTCTTCAACAAAAAAGAATATTCGATCCTGACCGCGCACAGTGGACGGCAAGCGCTCGCCCAAGCCAAGGCGCGCCTGCCCGACGCCGTCGTGCTTGACACCACCTCACCGCGCCTGAGCATCAAGCGGTTGGTCCGTTCCCTGCATCGCGGCTCTCATCCCGTCATGATTCTGCTCGCGCAGAACGTCAATCGTGTGGACGGTGGGAGCAATGGAGCGGTGGTGCTGCCCAAAACGACCACCCCCAAAAAACTGACCCAGCGCGTGCGGACGGCGCTGGACAACCGTCCCCCGCGCGAACTCAAGGTCAGCGGGCTGACCTTGAGCGTCGAACGCCGCCGGATCACGCGCGGCGGGCGCTCGCACAAGTTGACTCCCAAAGAATTCGAACTCTTGCGGTTGTTTATGGCGAATCCCGGGCAGATTGTCTCGCGCAAGACATTGATGCAAAAAATTTGGGACACGGATTATCTGGGGGATACCCGCACGCTCGATGTTCACATGCGCTGGCTGCGAGAAAAGATAGAGGATGACCCCAACAAGCCCCGGCTGCTCGTCACGGTGCGCGGTGAGGGCTATCGCCTCGAAGGAAAATAAACATAGAAAAACTCGAGATTATAAGCGCATTTTCAATAACTCATGTTACGCAGTAAATGTCATTTCGAGCCGTTTTTGCGAGAAATCTCTCTTGGGAAAACCGAGATTTCTCACTTTGTTCGAAATGACATGCGTAAGGTGAATCAATAATTCTCGAGTTTTTTTGGTCCCGCCGTCCTTTTCTGACGCAAGACCTTCATTGTAAAAACGACCAGATTCCACTGTCGCCGCAACCGCCAGGGTTGCATCACCAGCCGAAACAGCCATTCCAAGCCAATTTTCTGCATCCACGTGGGCGCGCGTCTCACTTTTTTTGCGATAAAATCAAACGCGCCGCCGATGCCGATCGCAACCCTGACCGTGTTCAATTCCGCGCCATGCCGCCGAATCCACACGTCCTGCGCGGGCGCGCCATACGCCACAAAAAGTACCTCTGCGCCGCTCTCGTTGATGCGCGAAATGATCTCCGCCGCGTCCTCGTCGCCGGGAGAGCCCTCAAACATCCCCACAATCTTGAGACTGCGATAGCGCGTCTGCATCCGCGCTGCAGCTCGTCCGCCCACGCCATCTCGCCCGCCCAACAAAAACACTTTCCAGCCCGCCGTCGCCGCCAGCCCGCTCAAATACCAGATAAAATCGGTGCCCGCGACCCGTTCGCGCAGTGGGGTCCCCTGTGCCTGCGCCGCGCGCAAGAGGTTTGCGCCGTCAGGCAGGTTCAAGTCGCTATCGGCGAGCGCCTCCGCAAACGCCGCATCCTTTTGCGCCGCCATGATAAATTCGGGATTGACCGTCACAATCTGGTGCAGACGCGGCTCTTGCATAAACTCATCCACGCGCGCCAACGCCTCCGGCATTGTGACGTCGTCTACCCGAACCCCAAGGACCGTAATCGAATTCATCAATTCTACAGGACGAACCGGCGGCTCCTTACAACAGCTTGTGCTTTTTCTCGGCGCTGGTGACGGCAGCTTCAAACAATTCAAGCCCCTCTTCGACCAGGGGTCGCTCGATCATCAACGGCGGCGCAATGCGAATCGTGCTCCGTCCGCATCCGAGCAGCAGCAAACCATTCTGAAAGGCGTGACGCACAACTTCTTCGCGCAGTTGCTGCGCCGGCTGCCTGCTCGTCTTGTCCTGCACAAACTCGACGCCGATCATCAAACCGAGACCGCGCACATCTCCTATGGACGGATGTCGCATTTGCATTTCGGCGAGCGCATCCATGATGAATTCGCCCTGCTCGATCGCATTCGCCATCATCCCGTTTTCGACCAGCTCCAACGTCGTCAGCGCGGCGGCACACGCAAGCGGATTGCCGCCATATGTATTGCCATGCGCCCCCGGCACCCACTTTTTCATAATGGACTGGCGCGCAAACATCAACCCCAAGGGCAACCCGCTGGCAATCCCTTTGGCGGAACAGACAATATCCGGCTCGACGTTCCAATTTTCGATCGCCCACCATTTGCCCGTGCGCCCGACCCCGGACTGGACTTCGTCCGCAATCAAAATGATCCCATGCTTGTCGCACATTTCTCGCAAGCGCGGGAAAAAGTTTTGCGGCGGAACGATATAGCCGCCTTCGCCCTGGATCGGTTCGAGCAAAATGGCAGCACATTCTTCAGGCGGCAGAATGGTTTGAAAGATGACACGCTCGATGTAATCCACCACCGTGTCGCCATAATCCCCTTCACGGTGCAGTTCCAGGACCGGACGAAAAGGGTTGGGAAAGGGCACGTGCACCACACCGGGCATGGTCGGAAAAAACCGCTCCTGCTGGACGTGCTTGGATGCCGTGAACGAGAGCGAGCCCATCGAGCGTCCGTGAAATGCGCCGAGAAAGCCAATAAAACGCTGGCGTTTGGTCGCATAACGCGCCAATTTGATCGCCGCTTCCACCGCCTCGGTGCCCGAATTGCAATAAAACACGCCCACATCCTCTTGCATCGGCGCAATCTCGTTGATCCGTTCCCCGAGACGAATCATGGATTCGTGGTAAAAATCCGAAGAGATATGCAAGAATTTTTCCGCCTGTTCCTGCAATGCCTTGACCAATTTGGGATGGCTGTGCCCGGTCGCATTAACCGCGATCCCCGCCATCCAATCAATATAGCGATTGCGGTCCACGTCCCATACCTGCGCGCCAATCCCACGGTCCATCACAAACGGATAATCGCGCGGATACGAGTGCGAGACCACTTTTTTGTCGCGCGCCAACAACTTTTTTGCTTTGGGTCCGGGCGGAGGCGTAATAATCCGCGGACCGTTAGCGCGTAGACGCGCTTTTGTAGAATTACGAGTTTTCATTTCGCTCGGCGCTCGAACAGCTGCAGGGGCAAAACACATCTGCCGGACGCGCTGCCGACCGCTCTTGACTCCTTTGTCAATCTCAACCTTACAATCCAACTATTCCAATCCAACCATGTTACCATCCGCGTCCAGGTCAATCGTCTCTAACGCGGGATGGGTGGGCATCCCCGACATGGTGCGAATGTCCGTCGCCAGGGCAACGACATAGCCCGCGCCCGCCGCCAACCGCACTTCTCGAATCGGCAGCTTGAAATTCTTTGGGCGTCCCTTGTGTTTTTCTTCGTGCGTCAACGAAAGATGAGTCTTGGCAATACACACCGGCAGTTCGCCAAACCCCTGCTCGGTCAGCTGGTTCAAGCGGTCCTGCGCGGCGGATGAAAATTCAGCACCGCCGCCGCCATAAATCTGGGTCACCACTCGTTCGATCTTGTCACGGAGCGGCAGCGAGTTTGCGTACAACAGCCGCGCTTGCGTCGGCTTGTTTGCCGCATGCGCCACCGCTTCGGCAAGCGAGATCGCGCCCGCACCGCCTCTCACATATACGTCGGACGAGTATGTGCCTTCCGCGCCCGCCTCGCGCGCCAACTGTTCGACCCGCGCAATCTCGCGGTCTGTGTCCCTCGGATAACGGTTGATCGCCACGATGACCGGCAGCCCAAACAACCTGGCATTCTCGATATGCTTGAGCAGGTTTGCCGCGCCCTTTTCAAGCGCATGCAGATTTTCCTTGTTTAGCTCGTCGGGCAGTGGCTTGCCTGCAGCCACTTTGCCCACCCCGCCGTGCATTTTTAGCGCGCGCAGCGTCGTGACCACAACCGCAGCATTCGGCATAATCCCCGTGACCCGCGCCTTGATGTCAATAAATTTTTCAAGCCCCAGATCACTGCCAAACCCCGCTTCGACGATGACATATTCGTTGGTCTTGAGCGCGATGCGGTCCGCCAGGACCGAGCTGGAACCATACGACAGATTCGCCAGCGTCCCCATATGCACGAATGCGGGTGTGCCTTCGTTCGTTTGCATCAGATTGGGCTTGACCACATCCGTCAAGAGCGCGGTCATGGCGCCCGCGCATTTCAAATCGTCGGCGGTGATCAGCTTGCCGCGACGCGAGCGCCCGACCACAATCCGCCCCACACGCGCGCGCAAATCCGCCAATGCCGACCTTTCGTCATTCCCGTTCACCAGACCGACCAGCGCCATCACTTCGGACGACGTGACCGTGTCAAATCGCGCCTCGCGCGGCGTCCCGTTCTCGCGCCCGCCCAAGCCCGTCAGCACCTGGCGCAGCGCGCGATCGCTGATTTGAATCACGCGCGACCATGCCAGCGAAAACGGGTCGAGCTCCATCGGATTGCCGTGGATCAACACATTGTCAATGCACGCCGCCAACAAATTGTTGGCGAGCGCAATCACATGATGGTCACTGCTCGCGTTGAGGTTCATCATCGTATAGGGCGCCAGGTGCGCGTTGCCCGCGCCCGCCGCGCCGCCGCGATAATTCAACACCGAGCCGAGCGCGCTTTGCCGCAGCGAAACGGCCGCACGATAGCCCATCCGATTCATGCCCATTGCAAGCCCGATGGCTGTCGTGGTCTTACCCTCCCCCGTCGGCGTGGGCGTCACCGACGTGACAACGATATACTTGCCATTCGGACGTTCGGCGAAACGCGCCAACAGATCGGGCGACAATTTGGCGCGATATTTCCCGTGCGGCTCGATATCGGCAAGTTGGAGACCCATTTTTTCTGCGATCTGGGCAATCGGGAGCGGAGAGGTGGGAGCGGTCATGAATAACCCTACATTCGCGCTTGTACGATATTCAGAATATTCTGGCGATTCGCCGCCGCGCTTTTCAACGGACCGAGCTGCACCCGTATACACGCCTTGAACTCTTCGTCGTGAATCAGCCCGAGATTGATTTCCACATTCAACAATGCCGCCTGTAAACCCGCTTCTGCCATCAGCGCGCCGACGCCCGCATCACTTGCCGCGTTCTTGTTTCCCTTTGCCCCTGCCACAGCGCCCAATTCCAATACCTCAGCGCACACCTGTGCCACTCGCAGGGGAATTTCTGCCGCACGCTGCAGTGCGCTCTGAATCGCCCGCGTCCGCGCCGCCTGTTCCGACTCGGTGGACTTGGCGAGTTGATACGCCTGCATCACAACGGCATACGCGTCAGCGTCTTGCTGCATCAATTCCAACAACTCGATCTTGAGCGCATCGGCGCGCGGCACGATCGCTTCAAATTCCGCGCTAACGTCTGTATAATTTTTGCGCCCGATGGTCAGTCGTCCCACCATTGCCGCCAACGAAGCGCCCAATGCCCCCGCCAGCGCCGCAGCCGACCCACCACCCGGCGCGGCTGAAACGGACGCGAGCTCTTTGGTAAATTCAGTGAGGGTTAAATCGGAAAAGTTCATAGAGGTCCGGATAAAACAAACGAGGAGAAATACTGCCCACTCAAGATTGCCTTGTCATTGTAGCAAAAATAAAGATAAATCCAAAGAAAATCAATCTCTAAAAAAAAAGGACAGCGACTTGAGCGCTGTCCTTTTCCTTGTTTTCATTCCAGATAATCGCGCAGTTTGCGGCTGCGGCTGGGATGACGCAGCTTGCGCAGCGCTTTGGCTTCGATTTGGCGAATCCGCTCGCGCGTCACGCCAAATTTCTTGCCCACTTCTTCCAGCGTATGGCTCTTGCCGTCCTTGAGCCCAAACCGCAACTGCAAAACCCGCCCTTCACGCGGCGAGAGCGAGGTCAAAATCTCCTCCATCTGCTCGCGCAAAAGCTGATGGGATGCCGCGTCCGTGGGTCCGAGCGTTGATTCGTCGGGAATAAAGTCACCCAGATGTGAATCCTGCTCCTCCCCCACCGGCATTTCCAACGACAACGGGCGCTGCGAAATCTTGATGATCCGTTCGACCTTTTTCGGCGTCGTGCCCAGTTCCTTTGCAATTTCGTCGGGCGTCGGCTCGCGTCCCAGTTCCTGCACCAACTGGCGCGAAACCCGCGTTAGCTTGTTGATGCGCTCACACATGTGCACAGGAACGCGGATCGTGCGTCCCTGGTCTGCAATCGCCCGCGTAATCGCCTGGCGAATCCACCACGTCGCATACGTCGAAAACTTGAAACCGCGTTTATAATCGAATTTCTCGACTGCGCGAATCAACCCGATGTTCCCTTCCTGAATCAAATCCAGAAATGAAACGCCGCGCCCGATATACTTTTTAGCGATCGAAACCACCAGCCGAAAGTTTGCCTTGATCAATTTCTGGCGGCACAATTCACCGTCGCGGATCTTTTGTTCCAGCTTGTTGCGTTCGGCGAGACTGATGGTGGTCGAACGATTCAACTGCTGGCGCGCCTTTTTGCCAGTCTCCATGCCCTTGGCATATTCGACCTCTTGTTCGGCGCGCAACAACGGAATGCGGGAAATCTCTTTGAGATAGAGCGAAACGGTATCGTCAATCCCGATTTCGTTCAAGTCCACCTGCGCGGGCTCTTCGGGTTTGTCGGCGGAGCTGTCCGGCACCTCTGCCTGGTCTACAAGCTGAATCCCTTCTTCAAACAGAACGATATAAACTTCTTCCAGCTGCTCGATGTTGGACTCGGCTTCGGGAAACAATTGCAATAGCTGGTCCTGTGAAAGCCAACCTTGAGCTTTGCCCTTTTCGACCAGCTGCTGTACGATCGCGCGCGTCTGGATCGCAACTGCCGGCGATTTTTCGGCTGACGCGGCAGATGCCACAACAACCGGTTTTGTCGCCTTGTGTCCGTTCCCGTTGCCGTTGCCCTCTCCACTGCGCGCGCGCCGGGGCTTGTCCGCCACCCCGCTCGAACGTGCTTGAACGTTTTTAGTTACTCGACGTGTCGCCATTCCCATCACCTATCTACGTTTTTTTGAAACGCCCTTCCCGATATCACCCCGGTGAGATGTGCTTTTACATAATCCTGGACTCACCCTGACCGGCTATGGGCAACAAAATTGAGACAGGGTGAGCCGTCTCAGAAACATTATACGACGCGAAATAGCGCGCGTCAATACTTTTGTGCATTTTGGCGCAAAAAACCTACTGATTTTGCAAAATGTTCGGGTGTCAGTTTGATTTCAATTGGTCCGATTCTCCCAGGTTTGCCTACCCCTTTGAATAGTGCCAACTTGGTAAAAAGAGTGTATAATCCAAGGACTCGCGGGCAGAGACTGCTAACTCCGCCCTGAATGTCTTGATAATCAGGTAAGAAATTCGCATTTTGCCTTACAAATCACTATCCGCATACTAACCGAATTGCAATAAACTTGAAACACCTTTATCAAGGTTGGAGATACCCATATGGCGCGCTACAAAGACCCTGAAGAACTCGTCGGTTTCTCGCTCAAAATGGACCGCATGCTCAGCTCGATGCTTTTGCACGAGCAGGGGCAGCCGCCTTCCATGTGGCGACCCCCTACGGACGTATACGAAACAAGCGAGGACGTGGTTATATTGATCGAAATCGCCGGCATGGACCCCACCAAGATCCAGGTCGAATTTCACGAACGCATCCTGCGGGTCAGCGGGCGCCGCTCCGACCGGCAATCACGCGCCGCCTGCCATTGCCTCGAAGTCCAATACGGCGATTTTGCCAGCGAAGTGTATTTGCCCGGCGAATACAACATCGAAGCAATCAAGGCAACCTATCAGGACGGATTTTTGACCATCACATTACCCAAAGTAAAACCGCTAGCCAAGGTGATTGCAGTAAATTCAGTTCAAAACGACTAACCAACACACCGTCACTGCCGTCTCAAATCAAGAGGTTTATACGATGTCAGACATCAACCAAAATCAGGACCAAGAACAAGAATTGCGCGACCAAGATAATATTAGTGAATCTAGTTCGACCATTCCCGGCGAGCTGGCGATTTTGCCGCTCAAGGGAGTTGTAGTTTATCCGCTCACTGTGCTGCCTCTAAACGTCGGGCAGGCACGTTCATTGCGTTTGGTGGATGACGTCGTCAAAGAGACCAACCGCTTGATCGGCTTGGTGACCATCAAGAACGACAAATTCGAAGACGCGGGTCCCGACGACTTGTACGAAATCGGCACCGCTGCGGTCATTCATCGCATGTTGCGCGCGCCCGATGGCACCGTCCGGCTGATTGTGCAGGGCATGGAGCGGATTCGTATTCAGGAATACACCTCGACGGACCCGTATCTCAAAGCCAGGATCGAACTCGCGCCCGAACACGTTGACAAGAGCGTCGAGGTCGAAGCTTTGACGCGCAATACCGTCGAATTGTTCCGCAAACTGGTCAACCTTTCCCAAACCCTGCCGGAAGAATTGCTGATGGCAGCCATGAACGTCGAAGACCCGCGCCAACTCGTATACATGATCGCCACCAGTCTGCGGATTGATTTGAAACAAGCGCAGGAACTGCTGGAACTGGATAATGTCCAGGACAAGATGCTTCGTCTCGATGCCCTGCTGACCAAAGAAGTTGACGTGCTTGAGCTCGGCAAAAAGATTTCGGGGCAGGCGCAAGCCGAGATGGAAAAGAATCAGCGCGAATACATCTTGCGCGAGCAGATGAAGCAGATTCAAAAAGAGTTGGGCGAAAGCAGCGAGCAGGAAGCGGAAATCACCGCCTACGAGAAAAAGATTGTCGAATCCGGCATGCCCGAAGAAGCCGAAAAAGAAGCGCGCCGCGAATTGGACCGCATGAAGACCATGCCCCCCGCCGCCGCCGAGTACCACGTGATCAAGACGTATCTCGACTGGCTGGTGGACTTGCCGTGGAACAAGCGCACCGAAGACAATCTCGACATTCCGAATGCGCGCCGGATTCTCGACGAGGACCACTACGACCTCCAGGACATCAAAGATCGGATCCTCGAATATCTTGCCGTGCGCAAACTGCGCGCCGAACGCGGCAGCGCAGAGGACCAGGAATCGCGGACCTATCGCGGCTCGATCCTCACGCTCGTCGGACCGCCCGGAGTGGGTAAAACTTCACTGGGTCAATCCGTCGCCCGCGCGCTGGGGCGCAAGTTTATTCGCATGTCGCTCGGCGGCATGCACGACGAAGCTGAAATTCGCGGCCACCGACGCACATATATCGGGGCAATGCCCGGTCGCCTGATTCAATCCATCAAACGGGCGGGCACGAAAAACCCCGTCATCATGCTGGACGAAGTAGACAAGGTGGGCGCAGATTATCGCGGCGATCCGTCGAGCGCGCTTTTAGAAGTGCTCGACCCCGCGCAAAACAAGACGTTCCGCGATCACTATCTCGACGTGGACTTTGACCTGTCGCAGGTGATTTTCATTTGCACGGCAAACACTCTCGAAACGATTTCGGGACCGCTGCGCGACCGTATGGAGGTCTTGCCCTTGTCGGGTTACACCGATTACGAAAAGACCCAGATCGCCAAGGGTTATCTCGTTCCGCGCCAACTTGAAGAAAACGGTTTGCGCGCCGACGAAGTCACATTCGGCGACGACGCGATTCGCGCCATCATCCGCGACTATACCCGCGAAGCGGGTGTCCGTAATCTCGAACGCGAAATCGGGCGCGTGGCTCGCAAACTGGCGACCAAAATCGCCCAAGGCGACCATGATTCGATTCAAGTTACCGTAGATTTGGTGCACCAACTCTTGGGCAAAGCGCGATTCTACAATGAAGTGCGCGAGCGCACCGAAACCCCGGGCGTTGCCACAGGTTTAGCTTGGACTCCGGTCGGCGGAGACATCCTCTTTATCGAGGCAACTCGCATGCCCGGCAGCAAGGGGTTCCTTGTGACGGGTCAACTGGGCGATGTGATGCGCGAGTCCTCGCACGCGGCATATTCGTATGTCCGCAGCAAGATGCACGACCTCGGCATTGACCCCGAACAAATCGAAAAGAGCGACATTCACCTGCACGTTCCCGAAGGCGCGACGCCCAAGGATGGTCCTAGCGCGGGCGTTACGATGGCGACGGCGCTGGCTTCTTTGCTGACGAACCGCCGCGTGCGCGACAACGTCGCCATGACGGGTGAGATTACCCTGCGCGGTCGCGTCCTGCCGGTCGGCGGCATCAAAGAAAAAGTCCTGGCGGCGCACCGCGCCGGCTTGGATACGGTGATCCTGCCGAGTCGCAACGAACGCGACCTGGATGATTTGCCCGAAGAAATCCGTAAAGATCTCAAGTTCGTGCTTGCCGAGCGAGTCGAAGATGTCTGGAAAGCGGCGCTGGAGCCAAAGCCCGTCCCTTCCACGCTCAACGGTCACGGCAACCAGGAACCCGAGCGCGAAGTGACAAGTTCGCTAAACTGAATATAATAGTAGGGTAAGGGGCGGACCGACTGCGAGGCAAAACGCCGTTGCATTCACCGCCCCTGTTGCGTCATACAGAATGGAGCAAATGCAGCGCTCCACCTTTAATAACTAAACCGGCGCGCTCTGGCAAATTGGGTTTTGCCCCAAAACGATGCGCGCCATATATTGTAGAGTTGGGTTGTAGCAAGAATCACTGCGCTATTTGAATTATCTTTCACGCGCGGTCGGCGAAAAACGGTTGTTCCCTATTTGGATTCCATTGAGCAGGTTTTCCACTGTGGTCAAATTTTTTGCTCTTGGTTTCGCATTTGCGCGGTATCCATTTCACTTTTCACCGAGCATCCGGAACGTCCTCAAACGCCTCCCCGCATTTGAATTTCGCAGCCAAAACCCTTGTCGAGTCAAGGTCATGGCAGCCCTACAACCCTTCTCGCTGGAATTGCAATCAATGTGACTTGGCCGATCGGTCTTGCCTGACCTTTCCGTTTACCGCGAATCCGCGCAGAACGCTATCCGCCTGCGCGAACGCTCCATTCACGGAGGGTCCGCCGCTTGACCTGCGTGGTCACGTTGCATTTGTTGCAGCGCCCAGAAAAGGGTTCACACGTGCCATCAAAAAGAAAACAACAATCCAAGAATAATCCCCCGCAGTGGAAGCGGATGGATTTGCATCTGCATACCCCCGCCTCGGCGGACTTTCGCGAACCGAACGTTACCTATCTCGACATTCTGAAACGCGCCGAGCACAAAGGTCTCGATATTATCGCCATCACCGACCACAACACGGCGGCGGGATACCGGCGTTACATGGAAGAGATTCAAGACCTGGAACTGCTCGAGCGGCGCAACCGCTTGACGCCGGAAGAAAAAGAACAATTGACGGAATTTCGCCGCCTGCGCGAGAAAATTCTCGTGCTCCCCGGTTTCGAGTTGACCGCCACGCTGGGCTTTCATGTGCTTGGCGTTTTCCCGCCCGAGACCACCGTGCGCGAACTCGAACACTTGCTGCTCGACTTGAACGTGCCCCCGGACAAATTGGATGTCGGTTCCGGCGAAGTGGGCGCAACTACGGATGTGTTGACCGCATACCGTCTCATAAACGAGGCGGGTGGACTCGTCATCGCCGCCCACGCCAATTCATCGCACGGCGTCGCGATGCCGGGGTTCGATTTTGGCGGACAAACACGCATCGCCTACACGCAGGATGAGAATCTGCACGCCCTCGAAGTGACTGACCTCGCAAGCAAATCGCGCCGCCGCACCCAATTATTCTTTAGCGGGACCAAGCCGGAATATCCGCGCAAGATGCACGCCATTCAGGGCAGCGACGCGCACCGCGTCAATGGCATTCCGGGCAACAATCAGGAACTGGGTATTGGCGACCGCCCTACCGAAATCCTTGTGTCGGAAGCATCATTTGATGCCATCATGGATGTGTTGACGGGCAAAGATTTTTCCAAGACCCGCCCGTATGTTCCGGCTGCCTCTCAGGAATTTGACCCCATCTTTTCCGCGCGCGAAGAAGGCGATACGCTGGTGCAGGCGTTTCACGAAAGCGTCGGCAAACACGGCATTGACCGCCGCATTTTGCAGGACGTGGTCGCGCTCGCCAACACAAACGGCGGCACCATTTATATCGGCGCCAGCGCCAACGTTCGTCACCCCGTTCAGGGCGTGACCAAGCCGTTCGAAACGTCCACCCACCTGCGCGCTGAAATCAACAAGCATGTGGTCCCGCCGATTGATGTGCAGGTGGACACGCTCAAGAGCGGCGGCAAACAGATTCTGCAAATGATTGTGCCGCGCGGCTCAGAGGCGCCCTACACGCTCGATTCAACCCAGATTTTTGTGCGCTCGGAAAACGAGACCTCGCTCGCCGTTCGCGACGAAATCGTCAATCTCGTGCGCGACGCGCTGGCGGTGGAATTTGCGGCGCGTTCCGAGAGTACCCCGTCCCGGGCATCCAAGACGGCAGACAAGACGCAAAAAGAGGATCAACAAGAGCCGGAAGACAAAGAGAGCGCCTCGGACAAACACACAGTTCCTCCCGACAGTGATGTGCCCGAAGCGGCGCCGAAAATGCCCGGACCTCCGCCGCACACAGGAGTAGAAATCGTTGCCTCCAAGACCCGCCCCCATGGGAACAACCAATACACCATGCGCGACCTGCGCAACAACCGCATCATCCACAATGTCACGCGTTCGAGCGCGCGCAAGTTGTGGCAGTATGCCATCGCCGAACACGACAAGCACACCGTAACCAAAGCGGACGTCAGATGGCTTGGGGATGTGGGCATTGTCAAAGCCAGCGAGCGCGCGGGCAAGCTGCGCTATGATCTGGTCCAGCGCGATTCGAATGGCGAACTGCACGTCTATTATGGCGTGACCGACGACGGAATTCACGGCGTTTGGAAAGACCTGATCGAAACACTTTCCGAGTCTACGCCCGTTGAACAGCTCGAAGACGACGACAATGGCGAAATCCATCTGCCCGAAGGATTCAATCCGCCGACCGAAAGCGTGGCGGGTGAGCTGGAGAGCATTCAAGCGCCGACGCTCTTTGCAGCCGATGACTCTGCGCTGCCGATCCACACAGAATCAGAATCAAATGACGCTGCGGAAGCAGCAGAGGACCGGGAGTCGCCTCGCCTGCTCACCAGACCCGGTCGCAGTCAATTTCCGCCCGGCGTTGCGGACTTGACACCTTTTGTCTCGGAATCGCATGACCCGGCTGCGCTGAGCGCAACCGTCGAACTCGAAACTCCGCCGGCAGATGCGGACGAGTTGCAGATGCATTTCGAACAAGGCGGCGCGCATTCCGAGGTCTCGATCATGGAATCGGACGAATTCCCCCATGTCGCTGTGGACGACGCGACCGCCGCAATCGAGCCGACGGTCCTCACTGCCGAAAGCATCATACTGCCCGACGCGATGGATGTTGTAAATGCCCCGACGGATTTCGCGCAAATCGTTCCAACGGAAATCGAACCCGGCGAAACGTTGATGCCGGTGCTCGATCCTCCCTCCGTAGAGACGCCGCAGCAAGCGCCCGGCGTCAGCGTAAATCTGGACGATCAATTTGTGTTGCCGCCCAACTGGACCCCTTGAAATTTTTCACATACGACAAATAGCAAGTTCTTCCGAACACCTGTTCGCAATTCTTCACCTGCCGCCTGTCTGTTTCCGGGCAGCAGGTGTTTTTTTTCACGGGCCCACTCGCGCGCCGCGCGATTTTCTGCTAAAATACATGGGTCATTTTTCATGGAGAATCATATGCGGCGTCTCTTGGTCCTTGGATCACTTTTGCTCACTTTGGGTCTTCCGCTGGTCACTCACGCGGACAGCCCGACTCACCTCGTCGCCTATGGCGAGACTCTGTATTCGATCGCGCGCCAGTACGGGGTCTCGCCCGCGGACCTTGCCTCGGCGAACGGAGTTACGATTGATAGCTGGGTCTATGCAGGTCAGCGGCTTGCCATTCCGGGTGACCCGGATTCTACAGAGGTCTCCGCCGACGCAACCTCTCAGGTCGCGCTGGCATCGCCCGGCGGAACTTATACCGTGCGCGCAGGCGACACGCTCTATTCCGTTTCGCGTCAATTCGGCGTTTCGGTCAATTCGATTGCCGACGCCAACAATATTCCCCCCAATGGTTTTTTGTATACGGGCTGGACGCTAAAAATCCCGGGAGCGGGGTCAGCTCCCTCTGCCGCATCGGATGCCCTTTCCAAACCTGCCGCCCCTCTCCCTGCCAACTCTGAATCAAGTGCGCCCGCCGCATCCGCACAATCGCCCAAGACTACGATTTCTTATATCGTCCGCGCGGGAGATACGCTCTATGGCATCGCCATATCGCATGGGGTCACCATGGCAGCCATCCGCATTGCCAACAACCTCCCTACCCCATTCGTTTATACAGGGCAGCGTCTCTCGATCCCCAATACAGAGAGCGCTTCCACCCTTGCCGACAACTCTCCCAAGTCAGCTGTCTCGCCGGGGCTGCTTGCCTCGGTTGAGGGCATTCCCGTCTACAAGCAAGAGCAGACGCTGACCTGCGAACAATCTGCCGCCGCAATGGCGCTTCGCGGCGCGCTCTCTGAACAAGAAATTGTAGCGGCAATGCCACACAGCGAGAACCCGTTCGAGGGCATTCGCGGCGAGACAAATTATGGTCTCCTCGGTGGTCTCACACACTATGGCACCTATGCGCAGGGCTTGCAAAAAGGGCTGAAAAAACTGGGGCGCCAGTCCACCGCCTATCACGGGCAGTCCTACGACCAGTTCAAATCGAGCATCATTGAAAATCTAAAGCAGGGACGCCCGGTCATCTGGTGGACCACCTGGCGCGAAACCGCCCAAACCCCGCAGTGGGTCGAACTCTCGACGGGCATCAAGATTCCCCTCACCCCCTACGAGCATGCCGTCGTCATCGTCTCGGCAACCGATCAAGGGGTTACCTACCACGATCCTTACGATGGCACGGTTCGTTTTACCACTTGGGCAAATCACAAACGCGCGTCGGGCTATTTCAACAATATGGCGCTCGTCATCTTTTGAGACCGGTGCAAGCAGATTTCGAGCACAGAATTATGGGTTTGTCCACATTCTGCACAAAGAATATCGAAATTTCTTGTGCAAAGGTATTGACACCCGCCCCAATCCATGATATAAAAACTCTCGTTCTTGTGACGGAATCTTTCCCCACAGGAGGCGCATACTGATGATTTACACTTTTTCTCAAGGATTCACTCGCATCAACCGCACCCCCAAGGGCGGCGATGCTGTGGTACCTTGTACCGGTGCGCCTGTTGACCATCGCTAGCGATTCTCGCGATTGATTTTTCACCACGGGCGACACTGATAGCCCGTGGTTTTTTTGTCCCTTTTCCCGACCCAACCTGATCGTGAAAGGCATGCCACGGGCGCCCTGCTCGTGGTTTTTTTGTTCTCATTTTCCTGCGCCAAGGAGCAAAATGGTCTTGCAACTCTTTGAAGGTAAAAAAATCCGTTTCGCGGCGTTTGACGCCGACCGGGACGCCGAAATCTTTGCCAAATGGACGAACGACCCGACATATTTGCGCCTCGTTGACCATGAACCGGCGCGCCCTCTTTCGCCATATCACATCAAAAAGAGATTTGAAGAGATGGAAAAAGAGGCGGGGCACGCCTTGTATTATTTCGTGATTCGCACCCAGGCGGACGACCGCGTCATCGGTTTTGCCCACATCTTTTGGATCGAGTGGAATCATGGCAACGCGCATTTCAACATGGGTATCGGTTCACCCGACGACCGCCGTCAAGGCATGGGGAGCCAAGCAATCGAAATGATACTTCGCTATGCGTTCGAGGAACTAAACCTGTATCGCCTGACAGTGTTTACATTCGAATACAACACCGGGGCGCAGAAATTTCTTGCCAAACACGGCTTTCAGCTCGAAGTGCGTCGCCGCGAAGCGATTTATCGGGACGGGCGCTACTGGGATGCGCTGACATATGGCATTCTGGCGGACGAGTGGCGCGCCAAAAATCCCGCCGAGGACACCGCACAATGAACCAAAATCTGTATACCGGCAAACTCACGCGCCTGGACGCCGCCTCACCCGACGCGATGGGACAAGCTTATGCCAAATGGTCGCGCGACACCGAGTTTATGCAATTGTGGGACACCGAAGCGCCCATGCTGCGCGATGTCAAAAAAACGCAGGAATGGTTCACAAGTCAAGAAGAAAGACACCGCCATGGCAGCTACAATTTCATGATCCGGACGCTCGCGGACGACCATCTCATCGGCATGACCTCACTTTTTGACGCCAACACCGCGCACCACAACGCATGGGTTGCCATCGGCATCGGCGAACGCGATTATTGGGGCAAGGGTTACGGGACCGATGCGATGAATCTGATCCTCGCCTTTGGTTTTCTAGAGCTGAATCTGCACCGCGTGAACCTGTTTACGTTTTCCATCAACCCGCGCGCGATTCGGTCCTATGAAAAAGTCGGCTTTGTCCACGAAGGCGTGATACGTCAAGCCATGCGCCGCTACGGCAAGCGCGGCGATTTTGTTTCCATGGGCATCCTCCGTTCGGAATGGGAAAGAATTCAAAATGCATGAGCATCTGTTGAGAGGGAAATTGGTGCGCCTGACTGCCCGGGATGAGCGCGACGTTGAGACGATTGCCGGTTGGGATCGGGACACGCACTATAACCGTCTCTTGTCGGTCGAGCCGGTGACGCCACCGGACCGCCGAGCCGTTCGCAAAATGGTCGAGCGCGAGCTAAACCCTAAATTTTATCCCTTTGGCGTCCGCACGCTCAATGATGACAAGCTGATTGGTTTTGTCGTTTTGATGCATGTGGATCATGTGCAGGGCGATGCCTTTGTCGGAATCGGAATTGGCGATGGCGAGTATCGCGGCAAGGGCTACGGCAGTGACGCCATGAACGTAGTTCTGCGTTTTGCGTTTCTCGAACTGAACCTGCACCGCGTCTCACTGGACGCCGTCAGCACCAACACGCCAGCCATCCGCTCGTATGTCAAGGTCGGCTTTGTCCACGAAGGTGGAACACGCGGCACCGAACACCGCGGCGGCAAGCGAGAGGACCTCGTTTCAATGGGCATCCTGCGGAGCGAATGGCAAGCACGCCAAGAACATGACTGATTTATTCACAGGACAACGGGAGCATCTGCCATGAACCAGAACATTAC
The DNA here is from genome assembly GCA_020851635.1 of Anaerolineae bacterium. GTDB lineage: Bacteria > Chloroflexota > Anaerolineae > UBA4142 > SHND01 > SHND01. The sequence continues at coordinate 12,500 of JADZCJ010000118.1, read as the reverse complement.
GGGAGCAGTCACTTTTGCGCCTGCCGGCTTGCCCGCAGGTTTCGCCTTGCGCGGCTGGCGTGACGATTCGGACTATGAAAAAATGCGCCGCATCGTTCATGCCGACAGACATTCGCTGGGGATCGAAGAATCCATCTCGGCGGACGACCTCAAGTCCAATCTGGAAACCATGCCAAACATGGATATCAAGCGCGGCGTGTTTCTGGTGGAGGCAGCGGGCGAGGCGGTGGCGTACAAAACATTGCGCGGCTATCCCGAAGCCGTCGGACAATATTGCTATAACCATCACGGCTCTGTCCTGCCCGAGTATAAAAAGCGCGGCATCGGACTGGCAATGATTCGCCACAGCGAGCAAGTCCTGCGCGAAATTGCGGCAACACATCCGGCGCAAGCGCCAAAGGCGTTTCAGGTATTTCTCGACAATCTACAGAGGGACCTCACACATTTGCTGGAACAGGAGGGGTACGCGCCGGTCCGTTACTTTTATACGATGCTGCGTCCCAATCTTGGTGACATTCCGGGCGCGCCGCTGCCCGATGGCATCGAGGTTCGCGCCGTCGAGCCGGGTCATTTGCATGCGATTTGGCTCTCGATGATTGACGCTTTTAGCGAACATTGGGGCGAAACCGAGCACACGGACGAGGCATACGAACTCTGGCTCAAGCGACCGTCCACACGCCATGATTTGTGGCAGATCGCCTGGGACGGCAACCGGGTAGTCGCTGTTGTTCTAAATACCGTGGACGCGGAGGATAACGCCCTCTACAACCGCAAGCGCGGCTTTACCGAAGACATCGCAACGTTGAAAGCGTATCGCGGGCGCGGACTGGCACAGGCGCTGATTGCGCGTGGGCTGCGACAATTTCGAGAACTGGGCATGACCGAAGCTGCCCTCGAAGTAGATACCGAAAATGGAACGGGAGCGCTCAAACTCTACGGGAAACTGGGCTACCGTCCCATCCGCACAATGACCGCATACCGCAAGGCTTTTCAGGTTTGACCCTAACGCATCTCTTGGAGGTGACCCATGATTGCAACTCTCAAACTATTAGCGTCCGCTCTACCACCTGTCCTTGAGGCACAGGGTTTGACCCTGCGCAATTGGCGCGAGGATGGGGATTTTGAGCGCATGGCGGTGGTCCTGAACGCAAGTCGCGGCGCAGACGGTCTCGAAGAGGCGCGCACCGGTGACGATTTGCGCTTGATGTATGCGGATCTCAAGAATTTTGACGCTGCCAACGACCTTTTGCTAATCGAGCGGGATGCAGAATTGGTCGGCTACGCAGATGGCCGCTGGACAGAGTCAACGGACGAATCATTCGTGTATTTTCAATGGATATTTGTTTTGCCGGAATGGCGCGGCCGGGGTGTAGAGGACGAGCTTTTGCGAGCGACCAAAGAACGCCAGCGATCCTACGCCATGCAAAATCCGCAACATTTCACGCACTGGTACGAGCTCTCTGTAGCCGATTCGCAGACTTGGCTTCAGACATTGGTTCAGAAAAATGAGTATCAACCCGTCCGTTACCTTGCCGACATGGTGTGTTCCAATCTCGACAACATTCCCAACCTCGAGCTGCCACCCGGAATCGAGACCCGTCTCGTCCATCGCGAACAATGGCGCGCGATCTGGGATGCCGACGGGGAGGCGTTTTCCGAACATTGGGGCCGAGTCGTCGAAGACGAGAGCGATTATCAACGTTTTGCCAATAACCCGCGCTGGAATTCTGATCTATGGCAAGTCGCGTGGGAGGGCGATCAAATCGTCGGCATGGTCTTGAATTATGTAGAGGCGCTCGAAAATGAAAAATACAATTACAAACGCGGTTATACCGAAAATATCGGCGTTCGCAAACCGTGGCGCGGCCGCGGGATCGCGCAAGCGCTGCTCGTCAAGAGCATGAAAATGTTCCGCGAAATGGGGTTTGACCATACAGCTCTCGGCGTGGACACCGAAAACGCGACCGGCGCCTTTCACCTGTACGAAAAAGTAGGGTACCGCCAAGTCCGCTCCACCGCGGTCTTTCGCAAACAAATCAACCTGTAAATTGTAGCGACGGCTTTCGCCGTCTGTTGAAACGAGGACGACAATGCCTTTTTCTGTTGCATCTCCATCCTTTGAACAAAAACAAGCGCACACCTGGCGCGGCATTACGCGGCAGGACCTGCGCGATATCTGGAAACTATTCCAGGTCGTCAACCGGCACGACAACAACGACTATACGGAATCGGTCAACGACCTCGAGAACCAATTTGACGATCCCTGGAGCAATCCCGAAAACGATGGACGCATCGTTCGAACGCTCCGGGGCAAACTTGCCGCGTTTGCGCGGGTGTTTGTCAATCCCAACCCAAAAAACGAGAATGTCGCTTTTCTGGTTTGCGAGTGTGACCCCGACGAACGAGACCGGGGGCTCGAACAAGAATGTATCGAATGGATGCAAGAACGCGCGACCGAGCGGCTCACCGAAACCGCACAAACAGACGAGGCGCGTGCGCTCCCGCGTCTCGTTCGGACTTTTGTGCCTGAATCAGACACACGTAAACTCGCTCTCTTTGCCGAACGCGGGTTTGTGCATGTCCGTTCCTTTTTCGAAATGGAGCGCGACCTCAACGAACCGGTCCCCGCCAATCCACTGCCGACAGGTCTCACCCTGCGGACGTATGGCGAGGACATTGACGGGTCCATGCTCGACGCCTTTAACGAAGCGTTCAGCGATCACTGGGGGTCCCAGCAAGTCACCGAACCCGAGTGGCACCCCTTTATCATGGATGTTTCCGACGTCCGCCGCGACCTCACGCTGGTCGTGATGAATGGCGACGAGGTGGTCGCCTTTTCCATCAACCGCGTCAAGCAGCAGGAAAACGAACGGCTCGGCATCAAACGCGGTTGGATTGGGAGTCTCGGCACACGCCGCAAATGGCGCAGACGGGGCATCGCTTCCGCGCTCCTTGCCGAGTCCATGCGCCGGTTCAAACAAGAGGGTTTGGACAATGTCGGACTGGGCGTGGACGCCGAGAATCTCACGGGCGCGCTGGCGCTTTATGAGCGCATCGGCTTTCATCCCTTCAAGACCGGCTTGATTCTCGAAAAGCGGGTTGGTTAGCGTCACCGTTCGGGTGGTCTTGGCTCGCGCCAACAATAGGACTCTCACCACATGCTCCAAGTCTCGCATCTCTCCAAAACCTACGGCGTCCGCACAATTCTGGACGACGTATCTTTCGTGCTCAATCGCCGAGAGCGCGCGGCGCTGGTCGGCGCGAACGGCGCAGGCAAGACCACTCTTCTCCGTATCATTGCTGGGCTGGAGCAGCCCGACAGCGGGTACTCGCGTCTCGACTCGCATACGACGCTGGGCTATCTCCCTCAAGGACAGTCTTTTGCGAATGAACTCACCCTCGAAACCCTTGTGCGTCAAGGTGTGAGCAAATGGGATGGGGCGAAACGCGCGATGGATGCGCTTGCCAATCGGATGGAACACGCCGCATCTGATGTTGCCCTGCTCGATGAATATTCCGCTGCGGTCGCGCGCTTTGAAACGCTCGGCGGCTATGACATGGAATCGCGAATCCAAGAAATTCTGCGCGGTTTGGGATTGGAACGGGTGTCGCGTGATCTGCCCATCGAGAAATTGAGCGGGGGACAGCGCACCCGCGCGGGGATCGCGCGCCTGTTGATTTCCGAGCCGGACGTTTTGCTGCTCGATGAACCGACAAATCATCTCGATATGCAAGCGCTGGAATGGCTCGAAGTTTTTCTCGGCGATTATTCGGGCGCCGCGCTGATTGTTTCACACGACCGCACATTTCTCGATCGTACCGTCTCTCTCATTCTCGAACTGGACGACGAGACGCATCAACTCACACCCTATCACGGCGATTATACGGCGTACGAGGATGCCAAAGAACACGCGTTGGAAAAGACGTGGGCAGCCTACCGGGACCAACAGGCAGAAATCCGTCGGCTCGAACATGACATTGCGCGCACCAAAGAACACGCATTGTGGGTCGAAAAGACCACGACCTCACGGCAGCCCACGGTGCGCCGTTATGCCAAAAAAGTCGCCAAAAAAGCCCTTTCGCGCGAGAAAAAATTAAACCGCTATCTCGAGTCCGACGACCGCATCGAAAAACCCAAAGCGGGATACGCCATGAAACTCGAATTTGGCGAGATGCCGCGCAGCGGACAAATGGTGCTCGGGCTTGAGGATGTGGGAATGCGCTTTGGCGAACGTTGGATCTATCGCCATGCCTCGCTCGTTCTGAGTCACGGCGAACGGATCGCACTCGTTGGGCCGAACGGCACGGGCAAATCCACACTTCTGCGCAACATTGTCGGTGAAATCCCGCCGACAGAAGGGGCGATACGGTTGGGCGCGAATGTCCGCCTCGGCTACATGCCGCAGGAGCAGGAAACGCTTGATCCGGCGCAAACGCCTCTCGCGCTCGTTCGCTCGCTGATGCCCATAGATGAAACCGAGGCGCGCCATTTCCTGCATTTTTTCATGTTTGAAGGCGGCGAGGTCTTGACGCCCATCGGCAATCTGAGTTATGGCGAACGCGCCCGCCTGATTCTCGCAAAACTCGTCACCGAAAAATCAAATGTCTTGATTTTGGACGAACCCATCAATCATCTCGACATTCCGTCACGCGAACATTTCCAGGCGGCGCTCGATGCCTTTCCGGGCACAATTCTCGTCGCCGTCCACGACCGCGCGTTCATTGACCGCTTTGCGACGGGCATCTGGGCAATCCAAGACCAAACCCTGCGCGTTTTTCCGGACCGCGCATCCATGTTCCGGTAGGACAGCTTGTCAATTCTCCAACTTTTGATTTAACCAACAACATCCATGAACACATCTGACAATCCTCTTGATCTTGGAAACGGTTTTATCCTGCGCCATGCCACGGTGGAGGACACAGCTGCGCTGGTCGAAATGCAGATCCACGCATTTGCCAATCCCGATACCGGCGAACTGGAGATTTATGTGGGCGGCTGGACGCGCGATTTGATGGGCGGCAAGCATCCCACCTTTCGCCCAAACGATTTTTTGATTGTGGTCGAAACTGCCACCAACAAAATCGTCTCGTGCCTCTGCCTGATTTCCCAGACCTGGAGTCTGGACGGGATTTCCTTTCCCGTCGGTCAAGTAGAAATCGTCGGTACGGATGCGGGGTATCGCCACCGCGGGCTGGTCCGCGAACAGTTTCGCGTCGTGCACGAAATGAGCGCGCAGCGCGGCGAGCTGCTCCAGGCAATAACGGGAATTCCCTTTTACTATCGCCAATTCGGTTACGAATTTGCGATTGAATTGCCTGCGCCCTATCAGACGTTCGTCCCCCAACAAATTCCGACGCTGAACGCGGGAGAAATAGACAATTATCAATTGCGTCATGCGGGACCTGCGGACCTGCCTTTTGTCGCAGAAATGTACAAGCTGGGGGCAAAACGTTCGCTCTTGCACTGCGAACGCGACCCTGCCACGCTCGAATATGAGAATTTCAATGAAACCGACCCGTTAAACGGACAGCAATCGTGGTGGGATGTGATCGAAACTCTAGAGGGCGAACGCGTCGGAGTCATTATGCGCCGTCGCCATCTTCACCAGGGACAGCACAGGACACTCTGCTACGAAATTCAGCCGCCGTTCGAGTGGCATGAGGTCACACCGTTTGTGCTGCGCGAGCTGGCGCGGCAGGCAGGCGAGATCGCCGGGCAGGACAATTCGGTCTTGGGGTCGCTGGGGTGGAATCTCTCCTCAAACCACCCGTTCTACACTGTCACAGCGGGCAGAACATCCCAGATCTTTGGTCCCTATGCTTGGTATATCCGCGTTGCTGATCTGCCCGCATTTTTCACGAAAATCGCGCCCGTTTTGGAGCAGCGCCTCGCGGCGTCGGAACTGCGGAACTATTCGGGTGAGATTGCATTGAACTTTTATCGTAACGGACTGCGCGTGAAATTCGAAAATGGCAAGCTGACTGTCGCCGGACTCTGGCAGCCCACGGCGGTTGATATCGGGCAAAAGGGATTTGGCGATGCGGCGTTCCCTGACCTGACCTTTCTGAAACTATTGTTTGGCTATCGTTCGCGCGTCGAACTGGCTGATATGTATCCCGATTGCATCGTGGACAGCGACCGCAACAAAGCTCTGCTCGACATTCTTTTCCCGAAACGCGTAACCCATATTATGCCGGTTCATTGAGCAGCAACATGACCGACCTCACCCCACTCACACCCACACTCTGGACCAATTCCAGCGCACTATTCACCTACCACAGCGGCATTTTTGTCCATGACGGCAATGTGGTGCTTGTAGACCCGGGCATCTCGGAACCCGAAATCAATGCCATTGCGCAATTCATCGAGGCGCGCAAGTGGATCGTGCATGCAATCATTCTCACTCACTGTCACTGGGACCATATCCTTGGGGTGGACCTCTGGAACGGCGCAGAGGTCATTGCCCATAACGCGTTTGCAAGAGAGGCGCGAACTTATCATCAACGCATCCGTGAAATCATTGCAAACACTCCCAATCTTGCCCTCACCAGACCGTTCGAGATGCCCGAACCTTCCCGGTGGGTCGGGGCGACCATGACCCTCGAGATTGGCGATTGGGAATTGGAACTCTGTCACACTCCGGGACATGCGCCGGACCACCTTTTTGTGCGTGAAACCGCGACGGGCACGGTCTGGACAGCCGATATGCTGAGCGATGAGGAAATTCCGTTTGTCAGTGACAATCTCGGCGACTATACGAATACGATGCAAAAAATCAACGCCGATGATTTCCGAATGTTGGTCCCGTGTCACGGCGCGCCGACCCGGGACCCCGCCGAAATTCGCGCGCGGATCGAGAACGACCGCCGCTATATCGCGGAACTGCATGGACGCGTAATCCATGCTGTCAAGGCGGGCATATCCCTCCAGGAAACAATCGCCCTGTGCGCCGATATTCCCTATCGTCAATCCGTCGAAAACAATCACAAAGCGCACCGTCGCAACGTCGAAAGCGCGTATGCCGAACTGGGCGGTGACGTTGACCCCAATACCGTCGGCTGGCTTCAAGCATCACAAGAATAAGGAGGTGCTCTATGAAACATGTATTCAATTTCTCCTCAATCCGGAATCGCTGCGCAATGCCTCGTTCCTCTAATCATTCAAGGAGAATCCATGACTCTCGAATCAGACACCTCTGCCGCGCAACTCGCGCAAGGGGTCGTATATAAAAAATCACTTGGACATTATGGTGTCCGCGTTAACGGGCATCTCGTAGACTGTGAAATTTCGTCGCGCCTCCGCAAAGTGCTCGAATATCCGATTGCCGCGCCAACTTCACGCCGGCGCCGTGTCATTGACGTGCACGATATTCGTGTCGTTGACCCGATTGCCATCGGCGACGTGGTGCAGTTTCTGCCCGCGGGCGACCAAACGGGCATCATTATGCAGGTCATGCCCCGCCGCAATCAAATTGCGCGCCGGGACCCCGGGCTCAAGCCGACCGAGCAAGTCATTGCGGCAAATATTGATTTTCTCGTTCATGTAGTCGCGTCCGCGCAGCCCGCGCCGCGTTGGGAGCTGCTCGACCGCTATCTGGCGTCCGCAGAAAACGCAGATGTCCCTTCCCTGATTGTCTTTACAAAAAGAGATCTATTGCGAGACAAGCAGGTGGAAACCGAAGCAGAAACGTATCGCAAGATCGGCTACCCTCTTTTGTTTACCAGCGCCGCCACAGGACAGGGGATCGAGGACTTACAGTCCATCCTGCGCGACCGCATGAGTGTATTTGTCGGCATGTCCGGCGTCGGCAAATCCACCCTGCTCAACGCCCTCCAGCCCAAGCTCGCGTTGCGCGTCAACAACATCAGCAGTGCGTCGGGCAAGGGCAAACACACGACCACACATCTCGAAATGTATGATTTTGATTTCGGCGGGCGGGTTGTGGACACACCGGGCTTGAAATATCTCACTCTCTGGAATATTCAGCCCACCGAACTCGCCGAACTCTTGCCCGAATTCCGTCCCCATCTCGGCAAATGTCGTTTTGGCAACGACTGTTCCCACGACCACGAACCCGACTGCGCCATCAAGAACGCGGTCGCCTCGGGTGAGATATCAGCGCGGCGTTATACAAGCTATCGCACAATCATCGAAAAGTTAGAGGCGAGCTAACATGAAGCGCCTCAACGGATATCCTGTTTATCTTTTTCAGAGTTTCACGGCGTCCCTGTTGTTCGCCGTGATCTTTACCGTCTCGACGCTCTACCTGGTCGAAACGGTGGGCTTGAATCCGTTTCAACTCGTGCTCGTCGGCACGGTGTTGGAATTTACCGCGTTCATCGCAGAAGTGCCCACAGGCATCATCGCCGATGTTTACAGCCGCCGTTTATCCATCATCATCGGCTATGTGTTGGTGGGTCTCGGGTTTATCGTCGAGGGCAGTATTCCCCGGTTCTGGGCAATTCTGCTCGCCCAGGTCATCTGGGGTATCGGCGTTACCTTTATGAGCGGCGCAGAAGAAGCGTGGGTCGCCGACGAGGTCGGACCGGAAAAAGCAGGCAAGGCATTCTTGCGCGGCAATCAGTTTGGCAACGCCGGTGCGCTGTTCGGCATTCTCGCCAGCGTCCTGCTCGGCACGGTCGCGCTCAACATCCCGATCGTGTTGGGTGGTGTGCTGCTCGTTGTTTTGGGAGGCATCCTTGCCCTCATCATGCCCGAGACGGGATTCAAACCCAAACCCCGCGAGGAACGGTCCAATTTCCAACAAATGGGGCATACCTTTCGCCAGGGCTTGGGCGTCATTCGTTCCCGCCGCGTGTTGGTCACACTCGTAATCGCAGCCGCATTCTTTGGCGCATTCAGCGAGGGCTTTGACCGCCTCTGGGTGCCGCATCTGGTCAGCTACTCGATGCCATACTGGGAACCTGTAGTCTGGATTGGCATCATCAGTGCAATCTCGCTCGTGCTGGGGATAGGAATGACAGAATTTGTGAACCGCCGCGTTGACACCAACAATCAGGTCGTCGTCGCGCGCTCTCTCCAAATTGTCGTGACCTTGCTCATGGCTCTCATGATCGTGTTCGGTCTGGCGTGGAACTTTGGCGTCGCGCTCGTGGCGGTCCTCGCGCTCAATCCCATTCGCGGCATGAATTATCCGCTCGCGACCGCGTGGCTGAACCAGCATGTGGATTCATCCGTGCGCGCGACCGTGTTTTCCATGCGCAACCAGTCCGACGCGTTCGGTCAAATGATCGGCGGTCCCATCCTCGGCGCCATCGCGACCCTCGTTTCGCTGCGCGTCGAAATGGTCGTCGCCGCCCTGTTTCTCGTTCCGGCGCTCTACCTCTACTCACGCAAAATAGATGCGACTGAACGCGGTCCTGCGCCTATAAACGCAGAGGCATAATGACGCGGGTCTATGCAGGACAAGGGACATTCACACTCGCACCTGCATAGACCCGCAACACGAACACCTTCTGAACTATGGACGACTTTGACACGGGAGGAACACCATGAAACTGCCTGATGGCTTTACCACGCGTCGCCCGACGATGGAGGACGCGCAAGCGGTCGCTGACCTGATCGTCGCCTGCGACATTGACGAATTCGGCAAGCCCGAATGGAACCTGGCGGACCAACTCGCAATGTGGCGGCGCAAGGGACTTGACCTCGAAACCGACGCCTGGATGATTTTTGCGTCCGACGAAACGCTCGCAGGGTATATGCACATGTACGATGCCGGAGAGGTTGTTCACCTCAACAACAATTCGTGCGTCCACCCGCGCTTTAAACACACCGTTTTGGGGGATTGGATCCTCGAGAACGCCGAGGCATGGGCGCTCGAACGCATCGAGGACCGCCAAATTGTTCTGCGTCATGTCGTGAACGCGGCGGAACCGGTCAAAGTCAACCGTATGGAGCGACACGGCTATCACGCGGTGCGCCATGCATTCATCATGCATATTGACCTGACACAACCCCCGACTCGACCAAAAGTACCAGAGAGGATTCTTTTGCGCCCCTTTGTGAGAGGAGAGGACGACCGTCTCGTTTGGTCGTGTATTCAGGAAGCGTTTCGCGATTTGTGGCAGCACAACGACGTGCCATTTGACGAATGGGCATCGCTTGTCCTCGAACATGGTGCGTTCGCGCCGCACCTCTCGTACCTGGCGCTTGACGACCAACTCGTGGTGGGAGCGACAATTACGATGAATGACTCGCTGGGTGGCTGGGTCCAACAGGTCGCTGTCCGCCGCCCCTGGCGGGGACGCGGGATTGGTCTCGCGTTGCTCGATACTGTATTTGGCGAGCTCCATAAACTCGGCGTGCCGCATGCCGGGTTGGAGGTGGACGCCGAAAATCCTTCGGGCGCACTGCAGCTCTATCGGCGGGCAGGCATGCACGTCAAGGATCAATTCACGGAATTTCGCAAGGATCTCCCAATGCCGATGGCATTGGTCATTTGAGAGGGAACCATGCAAACCAACCATGTGCCGGGAGATATATAGCGTCCGCCTACTGCGGAGGACGCTAAAGCGATCAACGAACTGATCTGTGCGGTTGATCTCGCCGACTATGGCGCTCCTGACTATTCGGTTAACGATTTACATGCGGGAGGATTACCACATCGCGCGCGTCGAATAATGGTGTTATTCGCGGAGCATCCCCAAAGTGGGGCTGAGAGTGGGCGCCGCAAATCTTATGGGCGCAACTCGCCTGTATGAACGCGCGGGGGCGCCGGTGCAAGCGTATTTTGAAGTATGTACTTCACCCCAAAAGCTGATTCTCCCGCAGCTTTCGTGCTTGCTATCGAATCAGGTTTCGGATAAGACTCGAATTCGTAATAGATCAAAATTAGCTCGGCCATACATTTGGCGCTTTATGAGCTTGAGCCGATTGACTTGTCCTTCGAGTTGCCCGTTGCTCCATGCCAGTGTCAGCGCCGCACGAATCGCGGAACGATCACTGTTGATCCCATCCGCAAAGCTGGCGAACTCTGGGATCCCACTGTCCTGGCAGGCTTTGAGCCATCCCGTCAGTTTTTTGGGCAATTGATAACGAACCATCTTTGTAAATTGTTGCCCAAGGGCATAACACTTGGCGACAGCAGGATGTTGAAGCAATTGCCCTAATAGGGTGTTCTCCTTCTCATCCAACTGCTCGGGATCTTTAACAAGTAACCATGCCAAACGTTTGGCACTGGGAACCGTGACTTGGGACACGCTAGTTGGGTTTGCAGTTGTCGGCAAAGGTGCAAGTGACTCTGCTATGCGCTTACTCAGGTGCGAATACCGCTTTGGTTCTTCACGGCGCAAGCCGACCCATTTCGCCACTTGGTGATGGGTTTTCGCACGATAGCCTCGGGCGCAGACTTCTCGATACAGTTGGAGTGCATTGCGACAGCCCTCCTTCCAGCGTTGGCGCAAGTATGGCTCAAATGGCGTTAATGCACCGATGCGCGAGTGCGGTGCCATTTCGGGATACGTTTCTGCCTTGGCAAACTGACGCACCGTCATGCGACTCATCTGTAACTGTTGGGCAATCCGTTTGATCTTGACGCCCCGGGCATATAAAGCGCGCACTTGTTCGTAGCGTGCGATTCGTTTTGCGCGGCGTGCCGCGCGTAAATTCCGCTCATTTTTCGAGCGTTTTTCGATGCGTCGCACGACCGGTTCCTGCGGATTGCTAAATTGTGCGAGAAAGCGGCTCAGCTCGGAGCGTAGATTGGCAAGCAACCGTTCCAAGAGTTCAGTCATATTCTTCAGGAGATGCCAGCGATCTGCAACTTGTTGCGCTTGTGGTGCACCCAAAGCAATGCCACGGATGTATTCGGTCGAACGGTCGCGTGTGACAAACTCAATGTCAGGATGTTGTTTGAGCCAGGCGGCGACAGTCTCGGCCGTGCGGTCGGAGAGCAACTCAATCGGCCGATGTTGTTCCAAGTCCACGATGAGGGTGCCATAGGAAGTGCTCCGTCTGAACGCCCAGTCGTCGATGCCAACCACGCGAAATGATTTGCCTTCTGCCGCAAGCGGCACCTGTCGGATCATTCGCAACAAGGTATCGGGACTCGCAGGAAGATGCAGTTTGTCGGCGGCACGCTGTCCGGCTTCACCGCCCAGCGCCATCCCCAATGCGGTGCCAGCGGAGGTGAAGCGTTGAGTACGTTGAGCATGTTTGAGTGCCAGGGACCCAAGCGATTCGACAAAGGTCTTGCGTGAACAGGTTGGGTTAAAGCAGCGAAAGCGTTGCACGGTCAAATGCAGTTGGACGGTATGGTCTGCCATCGGCAGGTCTTTTAAGGTGCGTTGGTAGTAACTGTGAATGCGGTCAGATTTGTGCTTACACAACGGGCAAGTTGCTGCCCGACTCAGCTGGACTTTATCCATTTGAGCGAATAGGAAAGGCAGAGTAAGCTACAGCAAAAAATCTCCGCCAAGAGATACTGCTATGCTTAAACTGCCTGATCCCTATTCTACTCTGCTTTCGCATTTTCGTT
>JADZCJ010000117.1 GCA_020851635.1 Anaerolineae bacterium | reverse complement strand
TATCCCGGTCCGACTAATCATCAGGCTCATGGCACCAAGGAAAGGACGACCTCTGTGCCAGCCGCACACGCGGAGTCTAGCATATTTTCATTATTGGTGGTGAATGCAATTCATGTGGACTAATCAGGACTCAATGGGGGTCCGAGCAGCGTCATGTCATACTTGGCAAAAAGCGCTGCAAGCACACTTCGGTCCGGCGGACCGTTGCGCGAGATCGGACCAAACTCTTGATAGAATTTTTGTCCCCCACCGGGGGTATAGACCACAATGACCAGAGCCGGTTCGTCTGTCAGATTCAGGAAAGCATGCGGGACCTGCGACGGGCGGTTCGGGTTTGGTGTTGAGCTTGCTGGCGGATTCTCCCGAGCCGCTGTCGCCGCACATTCTCGCCGAACACTTGATCATCAGTCGCGCGAGCGTAACGAGTCTGGTTGACTCGTTGGAACGACGGGGGTATGTGAGACGGCTGCCACATCCGACCGACCGGCGCGGAATTTTGGTCGAGTTGACCGAAACGGGGCGGCGAGTTGCCAATGAATTTCGACCACTCGTGCATCAACATCAAAAGATGTGGCTCGAGGTCTTGAGTGTCGGAGAACAAAAGCAGCTCATCAACTCGCTGCAAAAGCTGCAAAAGACACTGTCCGAAAGAGAATGAGATTTGATCGAGGGGGGGATTTGGAGAGATGGCATCAAGCCATCTCTCTTTTTTTATTGGCAGTCGCCGGCTTGTTGCGCGCGGAGGTCAACAATTTCACTCACGGTGAATTCACGCGCATAGAACCCGAGATGCCCGTAGGAACCTTCGGGCGTGATTTTGCCGCGCAGGCGCGCATACACCGCGCCCTCTTTACCGGACGCGGCCGCCTCGCGGGCGCGCACCAATTCTTGCCCGACCTCATCGTTGGCAGGTCCGACCCACCAGTGTTCCTTGACGCCGCATGGGGTAAAAGCCGAGGTCTCGAAACCAAAACTATAGAACCCTTCAAAGAGGTCCTGATTCATCAGGTCGTCCGGGTTGGTGATGGGGGTGGGGACGCCGCGTGTGGCGGTCGGAACAGCCGACACGCGAGTCTGGCAGGCGGAAAGAGAGAAAAGGGTGAGTAGGATAAGAGGTAGCAAGAGGCGATTCATAGTGGGAATGGTTGATTTAAGGCGATTTTGTGTTTTATTTCGTGTGAATGGAGGATATTACAGGATTTTATATTTTATTATGTGCAAAATCGAGTATCGGATAGATTTGTATTCATTTCTAAATAGAATCTTTGTTCCGAACATTTGTTGCAGTGTCACGTGAAACGTTGGTTGGGTTGGTGAATGCGAAAATTGCCGGGCAATTTTCGCATTCACCAACCACATGCCAACAAATTATTTCATGTTTTCGCGGACGCGGGCATAGAGTTCCTCGGCGCGGAGCTGTTTCAGGGTATAGACGTTGCCGCCCAATTTTTCGGCGAGCGCGGCGGCGAGACCTCGGTCAAACGCCTCGTGCTCGGTGTTGATCACGACGGTCCGAATCTCTGATTTTTTGAACATGCCCGCGATGCGGTGCGCCTCTTCCTGCGGCGGCAGGTCGGTCATGGAGACGTTGCCCGCGCCGTCGGTGACGCAAATCATCAGAGGCATGACTTCGGGGTCGCGGATTTTTTCGCGGACGAGGATCTGGTGGGCGAGCAAAAGACCCGCGCTGAGCGGTGTCTTGCCGCCAACGGGCACGTCCTTGAGCGCCTTTTGCGCCAGATCAACCGACGAGGTGGGCGGCAGGACGGTGCGCGCCTCTTCTTTTTGAAACACGACCAGACCCACACGGTCGCGTTTTTGGTATGCGTCCACGAGCAGGGACATGATCGCGCCTTTGGTGGCAATCATGCGCTCGGCGGCTGCCATGCTCCACGAAGCGTCCACGACAAAGAGGATGCAGTTGGCGGCGCGACGGACGCGTACTTTTTTGCGGAGGTCCTGCGATTCGATGTTGAGGGCGAGTTCGGGATGCTCTTGTTTGCGGCGCAGCTGGTGCGGCGCGGCGGAACGGAACGTGGCGTCGAATGCCACATCGCTCACGTCGCCGCGCATTTCGCGCGAACGGACATAGCGCCCGCGCTTGCGTTCGGTGCGCGTGCGCGAGCGTTTGCCCGCGGTTTTGCGCGCCATCTTGTCAATCGGGGTTTGGAATTTGCGGGGCGTAAACGCGTCGCCGACAGACACGGGGCGGTCGGCGGGACGGGGCGACTGCTGGTTTGGGTCGTGCCCCTGTCCCTGGACCGATTGGTCGCTCGGCGACGGCGTTTGCTCGGAGGATTCGTCAGCGGCTAAGGACGCTTTTTTTTTACGTCCTGCTTTTGGTCGCCTTTGGGTTGACCTTCGGACTGGACACCTTCGCGGGCGCGTTCGAGCTGTTTTTCCAGCTGTTCGAATTTCACCTCGACATCCTGGAACGGGCGACGCTTGAGGCGGTGCGGCAAAGCGAGCTCGGCGGCAACCAGAATGTCCTGCTCGTTGATGTTGGCGCGTCCGGCAAAGGCGGCGTGGGCGCGAGCTGCTTTGAGGATCACGAGGTCGGCGCGGTGTCCGTCCACTTCCAGCCCGGATGTGAGTTCGGCAATCGCGTAAATGTCGGTGTGCGAATGCTTGACCGCGGGCAGTTTTTCCCGCGCGTTCTCGATCTCTTTGGAGAGTTTCTGCTCTGCCGTCTGCCACTCGTCCACAAAGCCGTTGGGGTCACCCTCGAACGCGAGACGGCGCTCGATGATTTCGACGCGCTGTTCGGCATCGGGGATGCCGCGAATGTCCACCGACAGCCCAAAACGGTCGAGCAGTTGGGGGCGCAGTTCGCCTTCTTCGGGGTTCATTGTGCCCACAAGCACAAACTGGGCGGGATGTTGGAACGAAATGCCTTCGCGCTCGACGTTGTTGACGCCCATGGCTGCCGAGTCCAGCAAAAGGTCAACGACGTGGTCGTCCAGCAGGTTGACTTCGTCCACATACAAAATGCCGCGATTGGCGTTGGCAAGCACGCCCGGCTCGAATTTCTTTTCGCCGCGTTTGATGGCGGTCTCGATGTCCAGCGTCCCGACGACGCGGTCTTCGGTCGCGCTGACGGGGAGGTCAACCAGACGGACTTTGCGGCGGGCAATCGGCAGCACTTCGCCGCGCGCTTCGCGCTCCATGCACTCGTCGCACAAGTGCGAGTCATGCGGATTGCATCCAAAGCGGCAGTCGGCGACGACTTCGATTTCGGGAAGGAGGGCGGCGAGAGCGCGCACGGCGGTTGATTTGGCTGTGCCGCGTTCGCCGCGAATTAATACACCACCGATGAGAGGATTGATTGCGTTGAGGACCAACGCGCGTTTCATTCGTTCTTGACCAACAATCGCAGTAAATGGAAAAATCGAGGGCATCAATTCACCTATACAGCAGAATAGTAAAGCGACAACAATTATACCACCGTTGAGTTGTGCGGCAACAAATTTTTTATCGGACGAGTTTTGCCAGATGAATATGCTCGAACGCATAATACCCGTCGGAGCGATTTTGAAAGTAACGCTGTTGAATGTCGGCGGGTCCGAGATTTTCCGCGAGCTCAAATCCCAACGGCGCGAATTCGACCGCGAGCTTTTGCGGATCAAATCCGGTGACCATCGGTTCGTCTGCCATTTGTGTAGCGAGCTGCATCCGGGCGACGCGCGGCGCGGTGCGTTCGGGAATGAATGCGTCGGCGTCGAGATAATCAAAAATCAAAATGCTGTTGGCGGGCACAACCTGTGCGAGCGCGCGCACGGTCGAATGGATGACTTCGCGCGCAAGATAATAGGTGACGCCGAGCCAGCTGATGAGCGCACGTTCGCCGACATTCCAACCTGCGCCGAGCAGGGCAGTGGAGAGGTCGTCCTGATTCAGGTCCAGAGGAATCAAGTGGAGCCGCGCCGGCACCTCCCAGCCGAGCTCGGTGATGCGCTGACGTTTATAGTTTTGGGTGTTGGGATGGTCCACTTCGTACACATCCAGTCGTTCAAGCAGGTCTGCACGCCGAAACGCAAATGTATCCAGACCCGCGCCGAGAATGAGAAATTGTTTGACGCCATTTTGGATTGCGGCGTCGAGAATGGTCTCGACATAGCGCGCCCGGCTCAATGTGATGGATAAACTTTGCGCGCGCATGAACCCGGCGAGCGCTTGCGCGGGGTCGGTGATCTCTGCGGCGGCTTGAGGTTCAAAGAACGCGTATGCGCGCGACAGATTCTCTGTAAAAAAGGTGCGCTGTGCGGTTGTAAAAAATTTGTCGGCGAGATAGTCGTCAAAGATTTTGGGGTCGCCGTGGGCGGAATGATAGGCGCGCCCAAAGGCAGAGATGAGGGCGCTGGCGCTGGGTTGATTCGGTTGCATGAGCAATTACCTCCGTAATCGGCAATCGAAAATTGCCCCTGCGAGGCAGGAGAGTGCCGAAAAATAGGTAATTTCCTATTATACTACAGAATCAACATTATGTCAAATAAAGCGGAGAGGAGATGTGTATGTCCTATTTATGGTTGCGAGTAGGACACGCTCGCTGCAATGTGCCGGGAAGGGAACGAAACGGCGTTCGTTCCTTACCGACCAGAAACGCGCCGCATACCAGAGGAGGAGAAATGAGCAGGGTTGACTTGGTTGCTATAAATAGTGGAATGGATTGATGGTGGGGACGAACTGAATGGGAACGTCGGGCAGTTTTTCTGCAATCCATTTGGTCATCATTCGCATCCCGGGTTCTTCGCTCGCCGCATGACCGATCACAATCACGCCTTTATGATGTCCCAGGGCGTTGGCATCGCGCACGTATTCGCTCGTCTCCCATTCGTGAATTTCGCCCGCGATGAGGACATCGGCGCCGGCGTTCAGCGCGCCGATCTGCCAGCGGGCGGGAGGAAAGCCGGGGAGCACCGCCACACGTCTGCAAGACAGATTGAGAGAACCGACGAGACGAATCGTTCGCAGACCCAATCTTGCTTGTACCATTTTGGCGAGTTCACCGAGCGACGTTGGCGGGATGTTTGTAAAAGCGAGCTTATCGGCAGATGTATCGGGCTGCCAGCCCAACTCGTTCATCAGCCCCACCACCGTGCTGTCGGGTGGGATGCTGTGCAAATAATCGTGAAAGCGCCAGACGACCAGCTGATGCTTGGCGAGCAACGCTTGCTTGGAACGGAATACCGCGTCATTTTCCAGCCAGTCGGTCTCGTCGAGATGGTTGTAAAAGAGCGGTTCGTGGGTGATGATCAGATTTGCGCCTATTTTTGCGGCATGTTCAATGACCCGGGCGGTCGCCAAAAAGCAGACGATGATGCCCGAGAGTTCGCGGCTCGTGTCGCCGACCTTGAACGTATCCACCGTCTCGGCAAAAGGAGCGCCGGGGATGTCGGCAAGGATTGTATCTATGGCTTGATGAATGGTCATTGTCAGCCGACGAGTTTTTGGTAAATCGTTTCCAGCTCTTCGTCGGAATAAAATTCAATGATAATTTTTCCGCCGCGCTGCGAACGATACAATTCGACTTTGGTGCCGAGGGCGCGGCGCAAATCCTCTTCGAGCGAGTGCGTGTCGGGCGCGCCTTCGTGACGCGCGGCAGCGGCGCGGGGGGGGGTGGAACCGCCCTTGCCGGTTTTGGCTTGACCGTTCTGACCTGCAATGGTCCGGCGGACGAGTTCTTCGGTCTGGCGCACCGACATGCCGTGCTCGACCACCTGTTTCAGCAGCGCGGTTTGAATGTTCGCGTCGGCAATTTGCATCAGCGCGCGGGCATGTCCCTCACGGATAGCTAGGTTCAGAACTGCCTCTTTTAACGTGTCGGGCATTTTCAAGAGACGCAGAGCGTTCGAGACGGTGGTGCGGTCCTTGCCCACCTTTTGCGCGACCTGGTCCTGGGTCAGTTCAAATTCCTGTATCAGCGAAAGATATGCTTCCGCTTCTTCGAGCGCGTTTAGTTCGGCGCGTTGGATGTTTTCGACAAGGGCGAGTTCCAGCATCTGCTGCGGCGTCGCGCCTTTGATGATGGCGGGGACCGTGTCGAGTCCGGCGCGCTGGGCGGCGCGCCAGCGGCGTTCGCCCGCAATCAACTGGTAGCGCGAACCGTAGGGCGTTTGCACCTCTTTTAATACCAGCGGCTGGATCAACCCGTGCTCGCGAACGGACACGGTGAGCTCGTCGAGCGCGCCCGCGGCAAATTGTTTGCGCGGCTGTTTGGGGTTTGGCTCGATGTGCGCGATGGGAATCTGGCGCAGCGAGTTTTGAAATGCGCCTTCCGGCGCGGGTTTCTGGGGAATCAACGCGCCGAGACCGCGTCCCAATCCGTGCTTGGTTGCTGTGCTCATAGAGTCTCCGATTCTGCAGTGGATGGCGGACCGCCGATGGCAAACGGCGAATCGCCGGTTGCTGATGGCGAATCGCTCAGGGCGGATGGTTCATTGCCGAAAGCGGGCGCGCCCTCATCTACCCGTGATGGGTCATGCAGGTTTGTGCCATCCGTGAACTGCCAATTGCGTTTTGCCAATTTTGCTTCGCGCATCAAAAATTCGTTGGTCAATTTTTCATATGCTTCCGCGCCGCGCGAGTGGATATCATACTTGACGAGCGGTTCGCCAAAACTCGGCGCTTCGGCGACGCGCACATTGCGCGGGATGAGCGTTTCAAAAACCTCGTTCGGAAAATGCGTCCGCACTTCCTGGATCACCTGACCCGCCAGCCGCCCGCGCGGATCAAACATGGTCATGACGAGTCCGAACAAGGTCAGCTCGTGGTTCAGATTTTCGCGCACGAGTGCGATGGTCTGCATCAACTGCGCCAGCCCTTCGAGCGCAAGGTATTCACACTGCACGGGGACGATGACAAAATCGGCGGCGGTGAGCGCATTCACGGTGAGCACACCGAGCGACGGCGGACAATCAATCAGAATGTGATCAAACTCGTCGCGCAGCGAGGGCAGGGGGGGGGCGACGGAATAATCCACCTGATACAGTGCGCGGCGCAAAACAAATTCGCGTTCTGTCGTGTTTGCCAGTTCGAGCTCTGCGCTCGCCAGGACGGGCGTCGAAGGCGCGACTACAAGATGCTCTATCGCCGAGGGGGCGAGAATTGCGCGCAGGGGCGTCTCGCCCATAAACACGTCATAGACGGAGACGGGCAGCGCAAAACGGTCCACGCCGACGCTGGACGAGGCATTGCCTTGCGGGTCAAGGTCAATCAACAATACGCGGCGACCCCGCCAGGCGAGAAAGGCGCCGAGGTTGACAGCGGTTGTGGTCTTGCCAACGCCGCCCTTTTGGTTCGCGAACGCATAGATTGTGCTTGACATTATGACAAACCACTAGATATGGTGATACAGTCGGGGGCATTATACAACGGCGCGCGCGGGCGCGCAAGAGAAAGGGGGTATCTCGTTTTGAGAATGAAAATCTTTTGGATATTCATTCTCAAGATGGGCGGGTGTTTGGAGGCGCGTTTGACAAAAGCAGGCGCGTTGTATAGGATGTGTTTCACATTTTGAAACATGATTTCATGATATGGCATCATCGCGACATTATCCCGGCACGCAGGCGGTGCGGCGCGCGCTGGCTCTGCTGCAAGCGTTTGACGACACACAGCCCGAACGCGGACTGCGCGATCTGGCGCGCGTGGCGGGGTTGAACAAGACGACCACATTCCGACTGCTCAGCGCGCTAGAAGGCGAAGGTCTGGTCAGCAAGAGCGCGGGGGGCGAGACATACCGTCTTGGTCCGGCGGCGATTACGCTGGGCGCGCGGGCGATGCGGTCGAATACGCTGTATGCGGCAAGCCGCGCGGAGTTAGAGACGCTGGCGGCGCAAACCGGCGAAACGGCGACGCTGGAAATTCTGGTCGGCGCGGATACATTGATCCTGGATGAAATGCGCGGGCAGTTTCTCATCGGCGCGACCCCCGAAATCGGCACGCGCTGGCCCGCGCACACGACTTCGACGGGCAAGGCGATACTCGCCCATTTGCCGCCCCGCGCGGCGCAAGAGGTGCTGCCGCGCGACCTGGAAGCGCGAACGAAAAAGAGTATTTCCAATCGGGTCCGATTTTTCAGCGAGCTGGAGCGTATCAAGAAACTGGGGTATTCGACGGCGGTGGAAGAATTGGAAGAGGGGTTTGTGGCGGTCGGCGCGCCCGTATTGGACCACACCGGCAGCGTCGTCGCCGCCATCAGCGTCGGCGGACCCAAAGCGCGGTTTACGCGCGAGCGTATCACCAAACTCGCGACGTTGGTCAAGGGCGGGGCAGCGCGCGTGTCGGAGCGAATGGGGTATCGGGGCGGGTGAGGGGGGGACGGGGGGGAAGTTGGAACGCGAAAGGGCGCGAAAAAACGCGAAAGTCGCGAAAAAAAGCGCGAAAACCGCGAAAGGGCGCGAAAATCGCGAAATTGCGCAAAAATAGCGAGATTACATGAAGATGGCGAGATTACACGAAAATAGTTGATTTACACGAGGATAGCTGGCTTACACGGGAACAACAGAGATACATGTAGATATTAAGATTGCACGAAAATAGCGCGGTTACACGATAATTGTTGGATTGAGCAAAGACCGCGCAAGCTCAAACGTCATTCACCAATCATCTATTCCCAAATCGAAAATCGAAATTCGAAATTCGAAAATCAGCAATCAAAAATCAGCAATCAACAATCAGCAATCACAAATGCTTCGACACACACCTTTTCATTCTCGCACCGCGCCGTTGTGCGAGGGACAAAATTGGCGGCGCTGGGCAGGGTATCTGGCGGCGGGTTCGTATGAATTGACCCACGAGCGCGAGTATTGGGCGATTCGGAACGCGGCCGCGCTGCTCGATGTGACGCCGCTCTATAAATATGTGGTTCAGGGACCGGACGCGGCGCGCGTGCTGAATCACATCATGACGCGCGATATTGCAAAATGCGCGGTGGGGCAGGTGATGTATACGCCCTGGTGTGATGATGACGGCAAAGTGCTGGATGACGGCACGGTGCATCGCCGCGCCGAGGACCTCTTTTTTGTGACGAGCGCCGACCCGAACTATTTGTGGTTTTGCGAGAACGCGCAGGGGATGCGCGTGACGATTGAGGATGTTTCGGATGCGACCGCCGCGCTCTCGCTGCAAGGTCCCAACTCGCGCAAGATTTTGAACCGTCTCGCCGCCGGGATATTGGACGGCCTGGGCTATTTTCGCACAACGCCGATGCAGTTGCGCGAGCTTCCGACCGTGATTTCGCGCACGGGGTATACGGGCGATCTGGGATACGAGATTTGGACCGAGAACCAATACGCCGAGCCGCTCTGGGATGCGCTGATGCAAGCGGGCGAGGATTATGGCATTACGCCCATGGGGATTCTGGCGCTGGATGTGGCTCGGATCGAGGCGGGGTTGATTCTGATCGAAACCGATTACACCTCGGCGCGGCGGGCGCGGATCGAGGGTCAAAAATCGTCGCCGTACGAGATCAACCTCGGCTGGACGGTGAATCTCGACAAGGGCAACTTTATCGGCAAACGCGCTCTGGCACAGCACAAAAAGCGCGGGTCGGACTGGCAGTTTGTGGGGCTGGACGTGGACTGGGTGGCGCTGGAAAATGTGTATGCCCAAGAGGGGCTGCATCCCGCCGTGGCGGGTCCGGCGTGGCGGCAGAGCACGCCGGTGTATGCGGACGACAAATGGGTGGGATATGGGTCGAGCGGCTGCTGGTCGCCCATCTTGAAAAAGTATATTGTGCTGGCGCATATTCAAGCGCCATACAATGAAATCGGCACGAATTTGAATCTCGAAGTGACGGTCGAGCACAAACGGAAACAGGCGGCGGCAACAGTGGTCAAGACGCCGTTTTATGATCCGGCGAGAAAGAAAAAATAAATGGCGAATCCATTTGATGTGATAGTGATTGGCGGGGGTCACAACGGGCTGATCAATGCCGCGTACCTCGCGCGGGCGAGGAAAAAGGTGATGGTGCTGGAACGGCGGCACCTCGTCGGCGGCGCGGCGGTGACCGAAGAGATTTTTCCCGGATACAAGTTTTCGGAATTTTCCTATGTCGTCTCGCTGCTGCGCCCCGAGATCATTCGCGAATTGGAATTGGCAAAGCACGGGCTGGAAATCTTGCCGCTGCCGAGCACGTTTACGCCGACGCTCGACCACGACTATATCGCGTTCTGGGACGACCACGACGAGACGCGGCGCGAGATTTATCGCCACTCGCCGCATGATGCCGATGCGTATGACGATTACGGCTTTCAGATGTATCAGATGGCAAAAGCGATTCGTCCGATCCTCAGCATGATTCCGCCAGATCCCGCGGCGTTGAGTTTTACCGAGCTCCGCCGCTTGCTCCAGCTCGGTCAGTTTGCGCGTTCGCTGCCCGAAAAGACGATTTATCAATTGTATAAACTCATGACCATGAGCGCGGCGGACTTTTTGGACGAGTGGTTTGATTGCGTCCCGTTAAAAGGGACCAAGACCGCGAGCGGCATCATCGGCACGTTCATGGGTCCGCGCTCGCCCGGCACGGCGTATGTGCTGCTGCATCATTACATGGGCGAGATTGACGGCGCGTTCCGCGCGTGGGGCTTTGCCAAAGGCGGCACGGGGGGGGTGAGCGAAGCGATTGCGAGCTCGGCGCGCGCGTTGGGCGTCGAGATTCGGCTCAGTGCGCCCGTGTCCCGGGTCATTGTGCGGAATGGGCGGGCGGTCGGCGTGGCGCTCGAAAACGGCGACGACCTCTATGCGGATACGATTGTTTCCTCGCTCGACCCCAAGCGCACATTTTTGAAACTGGTGGATGAAAAGGAACTGCCCGATGATTTTGTGGACTCGATCCGGCGGTTCAAGACGCGCGGCTCGTCGGGCAAGGTGAACCTGGCATTGAGCGAACTGCCGCGTTTTGCCGCGTTCGAATCGCTGGTCAGACACAATGATTCCGCCGCGCCCATGCGCGCGCTGCGCGGCGCGGTCTCGATCAGCCCGAGCATCGAATACATCGAACGCGCGTTTGACGACGCCAAATACGGGAATTTTTCACAGCGCCCGTATATGGACATGATCATTCCCTCGTTGATTGACCCGCAGATGGCGCCGCCCGGCAAGCACGTCATGTCCATTTTTGTCCAGTATGCGCCATACAATTTGAACGGCGGCTGGAATGACGCCCGGCGCGAAGCGTTCGGCGACGCGGTGATCAATACACTGGCGGAATTTGCGCCCAACATCAAGTCCGCGATCCTGCATCGTCAGGTGCTGACGCCGTGGGATGTCGAAGAGATTACGGGGCTGACCGAAGGCAACATTTTTGCGGGCGAACTCGCTTTGCATCAGCTGTTCTTTTTGCGCCCCGCGCCGCGCTGGGGCAGCTACCGCACGCCACTGCGACATTTTTATCAATGCGGCTCGGGGACGCATCCCGGCGGCGGCATCATGGGTGCGGGAGGACGGCTGGCGGCGTTGGAGATTTTGAAGGATGAAAAATAACTTTGACGCCATCATCATCGGCGCCGGATTGAATGGACTGACCACGGCGGCGTATCTGGCAAAGGCGGGTCATCGCGTGCTGGTGCTGGAAGCGCGTCAGGCGCTCGGCGGCACGGCGGTGACGGAGGAATTGGCGCCGGGGGTGCTGTGCGATACGCTGGTGGGCAACCTTACGGGGTTTGACCCGCGCATTGCGCGCGAGTTGGGCTTGAGCGGCGTCGAGTTTATTGGCGCCGACCCGAGCGTGCATGCCCTGCAGCCCGACGGCGCGGGTTTGACGCTGTGGCGCGATGTGGGCAAGACGGCGGAAGGACTGCGCCCGTTTTCAGCGCGGGATGCCGACAAATGGGGCGCGTTTGTCGAACGCGTGGCGCGGGTGAGCGGATTCATGGAAGCGCTGTATGCCGCGACCCCGCCGCGCCCGAACGAGGTGAAATCGGAAAGTTTGTGGACGCTGGGGAGTCTGGGGCTGAAACTGCGCGGGCTGGGCAAGACGGACCTGTATGAAGCGCTGAGAATGCTGCCGATTGCGATCGCAGACTGGATGGACGAATGGTTCGAGAATGAAACGCTCAAGGGCGTCCTCGCTGCAGGCGGTGTGACTGCGCTGATGCAGGGACCGCTGGCGACGGGCACAACGCTCAATTTTATGCATCGCCAGGTCTATGGCGGTGGAGTCATTCGTCCGACGCGGTATGTGCGCGGCGGTATCGGAAAACTGGCGGACGCGTTGGCGAACGTTGTGCGGGCGCGCGGGGGCGAAATCCGTCAAGGCGAACGCGTCGTGAGGATAACGCTCAAAGACGACATGGCAACGGGCGTGGTTCTGCAGAACGGCGAGGAATTGGCGGCGCGGCGGATTGGTTCGAGCGCCGACCCGCACACCACGTTTCTGGACCTGGTTGGCGCGTACGAGTTGGACGCCGAATTTGTGCGCGCGGTGCGCACGATCAAGTATCGCGGGGCGAATGTGAAACTCAATTTTCTGCTGGATGGGCTGCCGACGTTTCACAACACCGACCCCTCGCTCTTGCGCGGGACCATCGCCGTGAATCCGACCGTCACCGCGCTCGAACGCGCCTACGACGATGCCAAATACGGTTCCGTTTCCGAGAACCCCTATCTCGAATTCACAATCCCGACCCTTGCGGACTCGTCCCGCGCGCCCGAGGGGAAACATGTCATGTCGGCGTGGCTGCAATATGCGCCGTATACACTCAAGACCGGAGATTGGAGACCCGAGACCGAGAGAGTGAGAGAAAAGGCGCTGGGGATTTTGAGCCGGTATGCACCCGGCATAGAGTCTCGCGTTCTCGAATCGCAGGTCTTGACGCCGTGCGATTTGCAAGAGACGTATCATTTGCGGGAAGGGTGTTTGACGCAAGGGGCGGTGATGCTGGACCAATTCTTTTTTATGCGTCCCGTGCCGGGGTGGGCGCAGTATCAGACGCCCATCGCCAACCTGTATTTGTGCGGCGGGGGCGCGCACCCAGGCGGTGGCGTGGCGGGCGCGGCGGGGCGCAATGCGGCGCGGGAGATGGGCAAAGGGTAAAAGCGTTCTATTCCGTCAGCAAGCGAATATCGCCCGGTTCGAACCAGACGATAACAGGGTCGTCTATGGCGTACTCGCCGGGACGATGCCCCGGACTGCTTTGGAGGCGCGCGACCAGCGTCTCGGCGTTCGAGAGACCGACGAGGTAGCGGGTGTCGGTGCCGATATAGACCGCTTCGCGGATGACGCCGGAAAAGGAAATGCGTTTCGCCTCGTCCGCAAAAGATTCCGGTCGGCTGATGCCGACTTTTTCGGGGCGCACCGTGAGCGTGACGTTGACGCTGTTTGTGGGAAACTCGTTTTGGCGCGGGAGATTGATGCGTTTGCCCGTCACTTCTACTCCGGTCATGGCGGTCCCCATCTCGACGACGCGCCCGTTCAAAAAATTGGTCTCGCCGATAAAATCCGCGACAAAACGAGTCGCGGGTTTTTCATAGATCTCTATCGGCGCGCCGATCTGCAGCACATTGCCCGCGCTCATGACCGCAATGCGGTCGCTCATGGTGAGCGCCTCTTCCTGGTCGTGCGTGACATAGATAAAGGTCAGTTTGAGCAGCTCTTGCATGTGCTTGAGCTCGAGTTGCATGTTTTTTCGCAGTTTCAGGTCCAGCGCGCCGAGCGGCTCGTCGAGCAGCAGGACGGCGGGTTGATTGACCAGCGCCCGCGCCAGCGCCACCCGCTGCTGCTGCCCGCCGGACAACTGGCTCGGTTTGCGGTCTGCGGCTTGGGGCAGTTCCACAAGGTCCAATGCTGCCTGCACCCGTTTCTTTTTTTCCTCTTTTGATACCCGTTTTATCGCCAGTCCAAACCCCACGTTTTCCTGGACCGACAAATGCGGGAAAAGCGCATAGTTCTGAAAGACTGTGTTTACGGGACGCCGGTAAGGGGGGACGCCGTTCATGGGTTTGCCCTGGATCCGCACCTCGCCTCTGGTCGGCTGTTCAAACCCGGCAATCAGGCGCAGGGTGGTGGTCTTGCCGCAGCCGCTCGGACCCAGCAGGGTGAAAAATTCGCCCGCGCGAATCGCGAGATTGACGTTGCGCACGGCATTGACATCCCGCGCGTTCGACGCGCTAAAGGTTTTAAAGACGTTGGAGAGTTCGACGGCGAGCTCGCTCATTCCGCTCCTCGGGGCGTAGTCTGCGTGCCGATCCGTCGCAGCCATTCCGAAAAGATGATCAACAAAACGGAAACGAGCATGATGATGGCGGCGAGGGCGACGACCAACGGCAAGCGGTTGGGGAAGCGCAGTTGAGAATAGAGATACACGGGCAGAGTGTTTTCGGTGCCCGTCAGAAAAAATGCCAGCGCAAATTCGTCAAACGAAGTCGTGAACGAAGAAAGGAACGCTGCCGCCAGGGCGGGCGCGGCGATGGGCAGGGTGACGCGCATGAGCGTGCCCCAATACGTTGCGCCCAAATCCATCGCCGCTTCTTCGAGGTTTTGTTCAAAGCCCGCGAGCCGCGCCGCCACGATCAACATGACATAGGGAATGTTGATGACCGTGTGCGCGACGCCGACGGCAAAGAGCGAAAGCGGCACTCCGATTTGGGCAAAGAGCAGGACGAGTGCCACGCTCAGGACCACATAGGGAATGACCAGCGGCAGAGACGAGATGGCGAGGAAAAAACCGCGTCCGGGAAAATTAAAGCGCGCGATGGCGAGCGCAGCCATTGCGCCAAACACGACCGAGACAAAAGAAGAAGCGAACCCGACGATCACGCTGTTGCGGACCGCGTCCAATAATTCGTGCGCGTTCAAGAGGGCGGAATACCAGCGGAGGGTGAAACCCTTGAGCGGGTAGACGAGCAGGGTGGAATCGTTGAACGAAAAAATGACGAGGACCAGGATCGGGAGATACAAAAAGAGCGCGAGGAGAAGATAGTACGCAAAGCCGAAAGAAAGATAACGCTGCGCGCGCATCGTCACGCTCCCGCCAGGTCGGAAATACGAATGAACCGGTTAAAGATAATCAGAATCACGAGCACGAGCGCCATCAACACCAGACTCATGATGGCGCCGAGGGGCCAATTGAGCGCGCGCACGAACTGGTCCTGGATCAGGTTGCCATACATGATGCCCTGCGCGCCGCCGACCAGCGCGGGGGTGACCCATTCGCCGAGCGTAGGAATAAAGACAAAGAAAAAGGCGGCGATGACGCCGGGCAGGCTGAGCGGAAGGGTCACGCGCAAAAATGCTTCCCACGGCGGGCAGCCCAAATCCGCCGCCGCTTCCAACAGACGGCGGTCAATCCGTTCGAGCGCGGAAAAGATGGGCAGGGTGGCAAAGGGAATCCACACATAGACGAGGGTCACGACGACGGCGGCGCGGCTGTAAATGAGCAATGGCGACGCCTCTTGAATCACTCCCAGCGAGAGCAAAAATGTGTTGAGCACGCCGCCGGAGCCGAGGATCAATTTCCAGGAGAGGATACGAAGCAGAAAACTGGTCCAGGCGGGAACGATCAGGATTGTGAGCAGAGTCACGCGCGCCTCGCCGGCGCGAAATGACAAAAAGTAGGCGAGGGGATAGGAAAGGACGACGGCAATCAGCGCGGTCTGAAACGCAATCCACGCCGACGTGCCCAGCAGATTCAGATACGAGCGATTGGCGAAAAAATGTTGATAGTTTTCGAGGGTGAATTGTTCGCGTTCGGCGCCAAACGAACCTTCGCGAAAGGAAAAGACAGCCATGATGCCGAGCGGCACGATAAAGAGGAGCACGAGCCACAAGGCAGGGGGCAGCATCAGGATCGTGATGCGCGAACGATTTTCCATCGCTATGGATTCAACTCCCAACGCGTTACATCGCTCGGAAACTGCTTGCACGCAAACGCGACGCGCGGGCGAAAGATGTATATCCCGGCGTTGGTCAAGCGCGGCCGGGCTGTGACGGGACCTTTGTCGGGGGGGGTGGGGTTCCTTTTGGCGGTGAATCGTGTCATCGCGAATCCTCAAGCGTAGGGAACGAACGCTGTTTCGTTCCGGTGTCGGGGAACGCTGCGGCGAGCGTTCCCTACGGTTGGTCAGGGCGCCGCTTTGATTTCGCTCCACATGCTCGTAAATTGTTCGCGCTGTGCGTCGTCCAACGGGCGATAGAACTGGGTGCTTTCGAGGATTTCGGGTTTGTCCATATCCATTGCGGCGACCAGTTCGGGATCAACCAGGGGGATTGCCTTGATGTTGGAAATCCCGTATCCGTTTGTGTTGCCCATGGCGGCAATCGCTTCCGGTTCGAGCAGCGCGTCAAGATAATCGTAAGCGAGGTCGAGGTTCTTGGTCTTGCTCGAGATGGCATAGCCGCAGAGAAAACCCACTCGCCCTTCTTTGGGGGTGATATATTCGGCGGGGACGCCTTCGTTTTTGGCGGTGACATACGCATCGTTCCATGCGCTTGCGATCACCCAGGCATCGCCGGAAGCAAGCAGCTGGCTCACCTCGGTCGAATCGCTCCAGTAATTGAGCAGGTTCGGTTTGAGTTCCAGGAGTTTTTGCTTGATCTGCTCGTCCTGC
Source organism: Anaerolineae bacterium (assembly GCA_020851635.1). Classification (GTDB taxonomy): domain Bacteria; phylum Chloroflexota; class Anaerolineae; order UBA4142; family SHND01; genus SHND01. The sequence goes on along the minus strand of JADZCJ010000117.1, from coordinate 27,414 downwards.
TCGGGCGTGGTGTTCCACGGGTCAAAACCAAGGGCAAGCGCCGTAATAATATGCGCCGCCTCGCCGGAATCATACATCGAAAGATGACCCTTGTATTCGGGGTTCCAAAGGTCCGCCCACGAGGTCGGGGGCGTCTTTACTTTGTCGGTGCGATAAATGATGGACTCGAAACCCCAATCGTACGGCACAAAATATTGTTTGCCGTCAATCATCCCGTACGCGGCAAGCTTTTCGGAAACGCCGCTCCAGTTTTTCAGGCGCGAGGTGTCAATGGGTTGGATCAACCCTTCGGACACATACAGCTCCCAATAGCTGATGCAGGGATGCACGAGGTCAAACTGGAAACCGCTCGCCGCTTTGGCGAATCCTTCGGGGTCCTCGGCAAAAAATGCATACTCGGGCGCGACGTCGGGATGTTTTTCAGTGAAGGTGGGATAGTATTCGGGGAGTTCAAACCCCGCCCAATCGAGCAAAACAAACGGACCGTTCGCTTGCGCGGATGCGGTGGTGGACTCGGCGGGCGCTGTCGCAGCACCGGCGGATGCGGTGGTGGGGGGGGGCGCCGCGGCGGGGGGTGGCGCACTGCAGGCAATCAGAACAAAGCTCGTAATCACGAGCAAACACAGGGCGGACAGGACAGAACGCTTTCGCCGAAAATCTCTCATCGCTTTCTCCTCCTGGATTTGATGCGGAACTTGCGGACGACTCGCTCACCCACATTATAACTCAGCTTGCCGGATATTTGTTACGTCGGTGACAGAGGAATGTGTGCGTCATGTTTTTGATTGCGGGTAGGGCGCGCTCGCCGCAGCGTGTCGGGTGAGGAACGAAACGGCGTTTGTTCGTTGCCGACCAAAGCGCGGGGAACGAAACGACTTTGGGCGCTTGACACATCCAAGTATCGTAATTATGCTCGTTTTGTCGTTGTTTTATCAAACCCCCATCTCGAGGGGGAACGAAACAGCGTTCGTTTCTTAGGATCCGTAGATTTACAATTTCCCGAATTTGCTTGAATGAGCCAGAGACTGGAAAACGCGAATTCTCACGAATCATTACGAATTTACGCGAATTTTATTTTGTCCCAAGCATTTTGTGGAGATTCGTGCAAGCCGCAGTTTGGCGAACGACTCGCGCCGATTCGCGTTCCCGGGACTAACATTGGTTTCCGTTTCGGCAAGCAAGTTATACTTGTACGAACCCTTACGGTCAAGTGCGCGGAACGAAGCGGCGTTCGTTCCCTACGGTACGGAATGATGGCGCATACTGTTGTGGGGGGGGGGCGAAATGGTGGTGTCTTGACGCAAGCACATGATTGAATCACGCACACATCAGAATTTATCACCGCTCTTGAACGCCCAATCCGTCGCGATTGTGGGGATCAGCGAGCTGCCGCGCTTTGGCGGAGTCGTGTATGACAATCTGCGCGCGTTGGGGTACGCGGGGCGGGTGTTTGGAGTGAATCCCAAATATCGCGAATTGTTTGGGATGCCGTGTTATCCTTTGCTTTTGGATTTGCCCGAACGTCCCGACCTGGCGATTCTCGCTCTGCCCAACTCGCGGCTGTTGGCTGGTTTGCGCGATGCGGCAGAGATGGGGATTCCCGCGGCGGTGATCTTTGCGAACGCACATTCCGAGCCGCGAGACGGAGAACCTTTGCTGCAGGAGCAGCTGCGCGAGATTGCGGCGGCGAGCGGGATGGTGGTTTGCGGACCGAACTGTATGGGGTTTCATGCTTTTGCCGGTCGTTTGCCCGTTTCAGGGTATCCCGTAACGCCGCTGCCCGCCGGAAACGTCACGTTTATTACGCACAGCGGTTCGCAGTTTGATGCGCTGTGGCAAAACAGGCGGGGCATCCGCTTTAATTACCTGGTGTCGGCGGGGAACGAGCTGGTGACCACGTTGGCGGACTATATGTGTTTTGCGCTGGAACAGCCGACGACGCGTGTGATCGGGCTTTTTATGGAGACGGTGCGCGACCCGAAAACGTTTGTCGCCGCGCTCGAAACGGCGGCAAAGCGGGATATTCCCGTTGTGGCGCTAAAGGTGGGACAGAGCTCGCGCGGCGCGGAACTGGCGCAGGCGCACAGCGGGGCGCTGGCGGGCAAAGATGCGGCATACGACGCGCTGTTCAAATATTACGGCGTGCGGCGTGTGAAATCGCCTGATGAAATGCTGGACACGCTTGAGGTGTTTGCGAATGGTATGCGCACGCCGACAAAATTTATCAGCTCGCTGCATGATTCGGGGGGCGAGCGCGGTTTGCTGGTGGACCTCGCCGACCGGGAAGGAGTATCTTTTGCGCCGATCAATCGCGCGACGACACAGCGTCTGTCCGAAATCCTGGAACCGGGTCTCGCGCCCGTGAATCCGGTGGATGCGTGGGGCACGGGGAACGAATATGACAAGATTTATGGCGAGTGTTTGCTGGCGTTGGATGCGGACCCGTCAACAGGGCTGAATGTGTTTGCAGTTGACCTGTATGGCAGTGACGGCGCGAATCTCGGCTATCCCGATATCGCGGAAGCGATTCTGCCGCAGCTCACCAAGCCCCTTGTCTTTATGACGAATCTCGCCGCGTCGGCGGATGAGGCGCAGACGAGTCGTTTGCGCGCGCTGGGCGTGCCGGTGTTGATGGGGGCAGAGAATGGGGTGCGCGCGATCAAGCATCTGGTGGAATATAGTGAGTTTGCAAGACGACGAGCGGCGAACGACGCTAGACAAAGGACGAACGACGAGCGACGCACGGCGCAGGATACGATAAAGAGTGCGGACGATGTGTCGCGTCCGGCGGTCCGCCGCCTGCCGTCATTCGTGGATGAGTATGCCAGCGCGGAGATCTTGCGCGCGTTCGGGGTTCTTTTTCCGCCGTCTGCGGTCACCGATTCGTTGGAGGAAACACTGCGCGCGGGCGAACGGATCGGATATCCTGTTGCGTTGAAAACGGCGGCGGGCGCACTGCACAAGAGCGACAAGGGGGGGGTGAAATTGAACCTGGGGGACCCGAGCGCGCTCGCCGATGCGTATGCCGAACTGGACGCGGCGTTCGGAACGCGCGTGCTGGTGCAAGAGATGATCCCGCGCGGCGTCGAGATGATTCTGGGGATTGTGAATGACCCGCACTTTGGTCCGATGCTGGCGGTCGGGCTGGGCGGGATTTTTGTCGAGGTGTTCAAGGACAGTTGTTTGTTGATGCTGCCGACGACGCGCGCGGATGTGCGGGATGCGCTGGCGCATTTGCGCGGCGCGGCGCTCCTGCAAGGGGCGCGGGGAGGGGCGGCGGTGAACATAGAGGCGATTGTGGATGCGGCGATGGCGCTGTCCGATTTTGCGCTGGCGTATCGGCACGCGATCGCCGCCGTGGACGTCAACCCGTTGATTGCGCTGCCGGACCGCGCGGTGGCAGTGGATGCGATGATTGTGACGCGCGGCAAGGATGACCAGAGATGAAGTTTACATCGGAACAACAGGAATTGCGGGAAAAGGTGCGCCGTTTTGTGTATGACGAGTTGATTCCGCTCGAAGTGGCGACGGAAGCGGCGGACGGCAAACTAGACGCGGCGACGCGCGCCCGCTTGCACGCGCGCGTCCGCGAGTTGAACCTGAGCGCGTTCAGTCTGCCACGCGCTGTCGGCGGACAGGGGTTGAGCTGGGTTGACCAGACGATCATCAATGAGGAAATGGGCAAGGCGACAAACGCTCTCGGTTGGTTGATGTGGGACCCTGCCATCGTGCTGTCGTATGCGACCGCCGCGCAGATCGAGAGATATGTGCGTCCGTCCTGTGAGGGCACGCGCGCCGATTGTTATGCGATCACCGAACCGGCGCACGGTTCCGACGCGAGCGTGATGGATACGACCGCGACGCGCGACGGGGAGGCGTGGGTTTTGAACGGCGTCAAGTGGCACCTGACGTCGGGCGACGTGGCGGATTACGCGGTCGTGCAGGCGGCGACGGACCCGAACGTAGGCGACGGCAACACCCTGTTCTTTATGGACCTGGACACGCCGGGGATAGAGATCATTGATAATCCGAAATACATGCACAACCTGATTGTGGAACATCCCCGCATACGGTTGAACAATGTGCGGGTGCCGAATGAGAACATTCTGGGCGGCGTGGGGCGCGGCTTGGAATTGAGCAAGGAATGGTTTCGCCACGAACGCGTCATGATTGCGGCGCGCTGCTGCGGCGCGGCGGCGCGGTTGATTGAAGAGGCGACAGCGTTTGCCCGGACGCGCGTCCAGTTCGGGGAGGCGATTGCCAACTATCAGGCGGTTCAATTCATGCTGGCGGACTCGCTGACCGAGTTGTGGGCGGCGCGGCTGATGACCTATGCGGCGGCACAAGCCGAGGAGACGGCGCAGAGCGACGACGAGCGAAAACTGGCGCACGCGCAGATCTCGATGGCGAAATTGTACGCGTCCGAGATGGCGGGACGGGTCGCCGACCGCGCGGTGCAGATTTTTGGCGGGCGCGGGTATATGCGCGAGAACGTGGCGGAACGCTTTTTCCGCGAACTACGCGTCGAGCGTATTTGGGAAGGGACCTCTGAGATTCAGCGGATTATTATTGCCAATAGTTTGTACAAGCGAGGGGTTGCGGGGCATATATGATTTGATTTCGCTCCGACAACCTGTCGACAGGTTGTCGGAGCGAAATCATTCTGCTAACGCGGACGATTGCCGCCACCGCCTCCGCCGCGATAGCCGCCGCCACTGCCGCCGCGACTGCTGCTGCTGCGTTGACCACCGCGATCACCGCCGCGATAACCTCCGCGGTCGCCGCCGCGCCCACCGCGGTCACCACCACCGCGATAGCCGCCGCGATCACCGCCGCCGCTGCCGAGTTTCGGGTCGGCTTCGCGCGCTTGCTCGACCGTCCAGCCCTCTAGCACGGCGCGGCGCGACAGGCGAATCTTGCCCTGTGCGTCAATGTCCGTGATCATGACCATCACGTCGTCGCCTTCTTTGACCACGTCGCGCGGGTCTTTGACCTGATAATCGGCAAGCTGCGAGACGTGCACGAGACCGTCAACGCCGGGCGCAATTTCGACAAAGACGCCAAATTCGGCGAGCCGCACCACTTTGCCCGTATAGATCGAGCCGAGTTTGGGCGATTCGGTCATGGCGCGAATGCGTTCCATGACGGTGGCGGTGCCTTCGCCGTTGACGCCCGAAATGAACACGGTGCCGTCCTCTTCGACATCAATCTTGACGTCAAATTCCTCTTGCAGACCGCGAATCGTCTTGCCGCCGGGACCGATGAGCGCGCCAATCTTTTCCTGGTCAATCTTGATCGTTTGAATCCGCGGCGCGTATTGCGACAACTCTTGGCGCGGCGCCGGAAGCGTGTCGGTAAGCACCTTCAAGATCTGCATGCGCGCGTCTTGAGCTTGCGCGAGCGCCTCTTTGAGTATCGAGGGCGAAACGCCCTGCAATTTCAGGTCGAGCTGCAGGGCAGTGATGCCCATGCTGGTGCCCGCGACTTTGAAATCCATGTCGCCGAGACCATCTTCCATGCCGAGAATGTCGGTCAGAATCGCATGGCGGTCGCCTTCGGTGACAAGCCCCATCGCAATCCCTGCGACCGGCGCGCTGATCGGCACCCCCGCATCCATCAGGGCAAGGGTCGAGCCGCAAACGCTCGCCATCGAGGTCGAGCCGTTTGAGGACATGACTTCGGACACCAAACGAATGGTGTATGGAAATTCATCCTCGGTGGGGATCACCGCGACGAGCGCGCGTTCCGCCAGCGCCCCGTGCCCGATTTCACGGCGACCGGGTCCGCGCATTGGGCGGGCTTCGCCGACCGAATAAGGCGGAAAATTATAGTGATGCAGGTAGCGCTTGGCGTCTTCGGGGTCGAGCGTGTCAATCTTTTGCGCCTCGCTGGGCATGCCCAACGTCGCAATGGTCAAGACCTGCGTTTCGCCGCGCTGGAAAAGACCCGAACCGTGTGCGCGGGGCAGCAGTCCAACCTCGGCGGAAAGCGGGCGCACTGTTTTGGTGTCGCGCCCATCCACGCGCCTGTTTTCGTTCAGAATCATTGTGCGGACTTGGTTCTTGACTTCGGTATCTACGGCGAGCGCAATATCCGATGCGGGAAACCGCTCGCCCGCCTCTGCCACGATGGCGGCGGAAACGGCATCGAGCGCGCCGCCGCGTTCCGATTTGCCATAGCCGCTGTTGAGAATGGTGTTGATCTGCGGCGCAATTTTGTCGTGAACAAACTGTTTGATCTCTTCGCTGACCGTAAACAACGGAACGGTCGTTTTCGGTTTGCCGATTTCGGCGCGCATTTGCTCCTGCATGTCAATCAGCGGTTGAAACGCGGCGTGACCGGCATGAATCGCCTCGTACATTAATTCTTCGGTCACTTCGCTCGCGCCCGCTTCGATCATGATGACGGCGTCGCGCGTGCCCGCCAGCCGCAGATCGAGAATGGATTGTTCCATCTGCGAAGCGGTTGGGTTCATGACAAAACGTCCGTCAATGTAGCCCACGCGCACGGCGCCGACAGGTCCGTGAAACGGAATGTCGCTGATGGTCAGCGCGGCGGATGCGCCGATGATGGACATGATGTCAATGAAATGTTCCTGATCGGCAGAGAGCGCGGTAATGACGATTTGAACATCGTTGCGCATGCCTTTGGGAAACAGGGGGCGGATGGGGCGGTCCGTGAGCCGACAGGTCAGAATGCCGTTTTCGGATGTCTTGCCTTCGCGCTTGAAAAACGAGCCGGGGATTTTGCCCGCGGCATAGAGTCGTTCTTCGTAATCCACCGTGAGCGGAAAAAAGTCCGTGCCTTCGCGCGGTTTTTGCGCCATGGTGGCGGTCGTCAGGATGATCGTATCCGATTGGCGCACGGTGACGGAACCATTGGCTTGGAATGCCAGACGACCCGCCTCGATGATAATGTCCTCTTCGCCGATTTTGGCGGAATAGGAATTGATTTGATGTGACATAAAAAACAAAACCTCCAAGGGTTTTCAGGTCCCATGCGCCGGGTCGCAAGGGAACGGATTGACCGTCCCCCGCAACCTGAAACATGGTCCTTTTTGCCCGTCGGAGGTCAGGAGCTGGAAATTAGAGATTAGAGATTAGAGATTGGGAATTTAAAATTGAAAAGTAAAGATGGCGCGTCCTTACTTTGCAGTTTTCAAGTTCCAATATCCAACGCCCAATTTCCAATTCCTGCGCGCTGCGACGGGTTGTTAATAATACGCTGCGGCGAGATTCGCCGTTTTCCAGATTTACATGCGGGACAAATTTATAAATTTGGTCCGCGGTGACAAACAAACGAGTAGATGGTTGTGACCATCTACTCGTTTGTTGTGGGTAGCAACCCTATTTACGCAAGCCCAGCCGTTCGATGATCTGTTTGTAACGGGCTGTGTCCTTTTTGGACAGATAGGTCAATTGCCGGCGGCGTTCGCCGACCATCTTGAGCAAGCCGCGGCGCGAATGATTATCATGTTTGTGAGCTTTTAGGTGCTCGACCAACTGATTGATTCGCGTCGTGAGCAAAGCAATTTGCACTTCGGGGGAACCGGTATCTGTCATGTGAATATGATACTGCCCCATGATGGCGGTTTTTTCCGCCTTTTTGAGCGACATTCCCTGCTCCTCTGAGAATGGTTGGCTGCGCCTTCCATTCCATGAAACAACGGCGGGACACTTGCGCCGCCGTCGCAGTTACTCTCTTGAATTGGCAGGATTATAGCACCGAGCGCGTTTTTCGGCAAATACAGCGCGCAGGAGATGGGCAATTTATGCGCTTTTTTGGGGTTCCTGGACAGACCGGGACATCTCAAACCGCTCCAGATACAATTTCGCCTCGACGACCTGTTTTTCGTCGCCGATGATGCCGACCAGGTCGCCCTGTTGGAACTGCAGGGCGGATTTGGGGTTGGCAATGAGATTATTGTTGCGTTTGATGGCGATGACCGAAGCGCCGGTGGCATCACGGATGCCCGCATCGGCAACCGTGTGATTGATGAGGGCGCTCTCCTCTCCGACCAGGTGCCAAAGAATCTCCATATCGCGAAAGGCGTGCAAAAGCTCTTCCAAAAGATCAAACTCGTCCCGGGTGGAGATTTCGATGTCGTAATGGTCGCGGCGCACAATATCCGTGTATTTCTGGACTTGACGGTTGGGCAAACCAAGACGGAGGAGCGTGTGGCGCACGATTTCCAGCCCCCCTTCGAGTTCGGGATGAATCACATCCTGCGCCCCCAGCTCGGCAAGTCGCAGCACACCCCCCTGGGTGCCTGCGCGCGCGATGATGGGCAGCGTCGGCGTGATTTCGCGGGCGGTCTTGACCACCACTTCGGTTGTCGCTTCATCGGGCACGGTCACAACCAACGCGCGAGCATGGTCCAGCCCCGTGTGTTTCATCACCTCCGAGTTTGCGGCATCGCCAAAGAGGGTGGGAACCCCCAACTTGTCCAGCTCGGAAACGCGCGTCGCCTCGGCGTCCACGACCAGCGTCGGGATCTTGAGATAATCCAAAACATCCACAATGTGGTGTCCCACGCGCCCATAACCGACGACGACGACATGATTCTCGAAGTGTTCGCCGGGTTGGGGTCCCTCGGGTCCGTGCCGATTGAGCCGATTCCACAGGGCGGGGTTCTTTTTGAGCCAATTCTCGGTGGGCGTAATCAGGCGGAACAGGAGCGGATTGAGGACAATCGAGATTACCGCGCCGGCGAGAATCAACGAATATTGATTTGCGTCCAGAAAATGCAGCGAGACCGCCGAGGCGCCGAGCAGAAATGAAAATTCGCCGATTTGACCCAGACCCGCGCCGACGACGAGCGCCGTGCGCACGGGATAGGGCATCAAAACAGTAAAGACCGCCGCAAACAACGGTTTTGCCAGCACAATGATCGCCGTAACTGCCAGCACATGCCCCGCGTTCTCGAGCAGAAAAAACGGGTTGACCAGCATCCCGACCGAAACGAAAAAGAGAATCGAAAATACTTCACGAAACGGCAGCACGTCGGCGCCGACCTGATAGCTGGTGGTGGACTCGTTGATCGTGACGCCCGCCAAGAACGCGCCCAACGCGAGCGAAACGCCAAAAAGTTCGGCAGCCGCAAACGCCGTTCCGAGTGCGACCACAACGACCGTCAAGATAAACAACTCGCGCGATTTCATGAATGTGATCTTGGAAAAGAGCCATGGAATAAAACGCATCCCGACAAACAACACCAGTCCCACAAAGAGTCCCGATTTGGCAAGCGTCCAGAGCGCCGTCTCTACCATCGTGCCTGTTCCGGGTTCGCCGACGGCGCGCAAAATAACCAGCACCGCAACCGTGGCAATATCTTCGACCACCACGCGTCCAACCGCCACGCGTCCGTGGACGGTGTTGAGCAAGCCGTTATCTTCCAGCGCGCGCAAGAGCACAACCGTGCTGGCAATCGAGAGCGCCAGACCGAGGATGATGCTCGAGCTCAGAGACCAGCCCCACAACCAGCCCAAACCAACTCCCAACAAAGTAACGAGCGTCATTTGAACGAGCGTGCCGGGCACGGCAATGTCGCGCACGACCCACAGATCATGCAAAGAGAAATGGAGACCCACCCCAAACATCAAAAAGATGATACCGATTTCTGCCAGTTCGCCGATTGATTCATAATCGCCCACAAAGCCCGGCGTAAAGGGTCCGATAGCAATGCCCGCGACGAGATAGCCGACGATGGTGGGCAGCCGCATCCGGCGCGCCACCAGACCGCCGATAAAAGCGGCAAAAAGCGCGAGGGTGATGTTTGTGATCAGATGAAACTCGGATTCCATGAGAGGGGCGATTGTATCAAAAGCCGCAGTGATGCACAAGCGAAAGTTGTAAAAGATTTCATAAAAACAAAACCCTTGTCATCGGACGACAAGGGTTTTGGATCGTCATTCTTTTGGATAATCGGCGGGCACGCGGCTCAGGTCCACCCAATACTCCCAAACCGGACCGTATTGTCCGGGCCACGCGGCATCGCCCGGTCCGGTGTGCTCGCGCGCCCCGATGACGTATGGTTTGGCGAGATAGATGTATTCGTCATAGTTTGCAAAGGCGGCGGGCACGTCCGCGAGCAACAGATTCTCCGCCTCCTGATAGAGCGTGATTGCTTCCTCCAGCGTCGGCGCGGCATCCGCTCGCGCGAGCAATTCGTCCAACTGCAAATTGCAATAGCCGTAATTCTTGCTGAATGCGCCGCAGACCCAATAGGTGCTCAGCCAATTCTGCGGATGCGGAAAATCCTGCGCCCAACCCTGCCGCGAGATTTGCGGATTGGTCCTGACATCCTTGGTCAACTCGGCAAACGCGATTGCATCCACAGGTTCGAGGATGACCGGACACCCAAAGACGCTTTCAAAATTGCGCGCAATAAATTGATAACGCGGGTGATTTTGCGGCGAATCGGGATACGTGATTTTGAGTTTGCCCAGTTTGACGCAATCTACCTTGGGGTTTTCGGGTGTGCTGTCGGTGGCAGCATAGCCATTTTCGACGAGGGTCTTGACGGCGGCGGCTTGATCGGTGTCCGGCACGCCGGGAACGTCGGGCTGTGCGCCGGGCACACCGGGCGGAATCCAACGCGTATAGGGTTGACCGACGCCATTCAGGACCTCGCGCACATATCCTTTGCGGTCAAATGCCTGTGAAAAGGCGATCCGCACATTTTTGTCGTCAAAGGGGCGAAGCGAATTGTTGAACGCAATGGCGCGCGTGCTGGCAGCGGGATAGCGAATGAGATCGGCGGCGACGGCAGGATTGTTTGTCACCTCGGTGAGCTGTTCGGGGGCGAGATTGGCATTGATATCGAGCGCGCCGTCGAGATACGCTTGCAGGGTGGCGCTCTGGTCGGGATTATAAGAGGTCTCGATACGGTCCAGTTTGGGCTTGCCGCGCCAATAATTGGGGTTCGGCGCGTATGTGATTTGGCGGCTCTCGTCCAGCGTTTGAATGATAAAAGGACCGTTGCCGACATGATTTTCCGCATGTTTCCACCAGCCGTCGGGGTCCGCCGCGACAGCGCGCGGGTCTACCGGAAAGGTGACCGGCATAGAGGCGATATAGGGCCAGTATGAAGCGGGCTTGTCGAGGGTCACGACAAGCGTTTGTGGGTCCTGCGCGGTGACGCCATAGTCCGCCATGAGTTGTTCGACGAGCGCGGGATCGAGCGCGTTCGGGTTTTGCGAAGCGAGCGCATCGAGGGCGCGTGCGCCTTTGATGTCATAGAGCACGGTCGTGTATTGTTTGCCGGGGACGCGCGGGTCAATGGCGCGGCGCAGGGCAAAGACAAAATCTTCGGCGGTGATGGGTCTGCCGTCGGCACGCTCGAGGTTGGGACGCAAATGAAACGTAATTTGCGTGCCATCGGGTGATACGTCCCACGACTCGGCGGCGGCGGGAATCAGGTTGCCTTGATTGTCAACCGCCGACAATCCTTCATAGGCGAGCCGAAGCACTTCGATTTCATTGACATAAGACGCTTTTTGCGGGTCGAGGGAGGCGGGATATGTGCCGCGTCCGATACGCAAGACCTGGGCGCCCTCGACCGGGATGCTTGTCTCGGTGGGCGGCGCGGCGGGGGCGGTGGTGGGCTGTGCGACACGTGGCGGGGATGTCGGCTGAGCCGGGACCCGGGTGGGGGCAGGGTTGGGCGCCGGCGCAGCCGCAGTCGGCGCGGCGGGCGTTTCTTGCGCGCCGCAGCTCACGACAAACGCCAATAATAGGACCAGGATGGTGAGCAGGACGAGCCGGTGGAACGCGCGCGATGATTTTTTCACAAGCGGACTCCTCAGAGGCGCTTAAAGTGCCTCGAAACTTATACTATCAACAAAGAGCGCGGGCGTCAATCGGATTTTGATCTGGTGATTACCCACATCGCGTAGAATAAGTTTGTATTCAAAACCTTCGAGGTCTCCGAGACCTCGAAGGTTTTGAGATATAGGCAATCACCAGGATTTTGATGGGGCGCATGGCTTGTGCGAGTCGTGTTCCATGTCATGTCGAACGAGCTCGAGCGCCTCGGAGGGGGGGGGATAAAATGACAAGCCCCTCTTGAAAAAGAGGGGCTTGAGGTCCGGCGCGCGTGACTGATTCAACCCGTGCCGCGCATGCGCGGATCGAGCGCATCGCGCAAACCATCACCGAGAAAGGTAAAGCCCATCACGACGAGCGCGACGGCAATCGCAGGCGCCAACAGCATAAAGGGCTGGGCGTTGATCGCCGTTTGACCTTCGAGCATCATCGAGCCCCAACTGGTGACGAAAAATTCCGAGCTTGACGTGCCGGGGCGCAGCCCAAGCCCGAGATAGCCCAGAATCGCTTCCGCAATAATCAGGCGCGGGACGGAAAACGCCACGATAATAATGATCGGGCTGAGGATGTTGGGCAGGATATGTTTGGACATGATGCGCCGACTGTCGCCGCCGATCGAGCGTGAGGCCTCGACAAATTCTTTTTCTTTGATCGAGAGCGTTTGCCCGCGCACGACACGCGCGATACCGACCCAACCGACGAGCGCGAGTGCGACAAAGAGCAGGAAAACTCCGTTGCCAAGTTCTCCAATGAATGTGCCGCGCAGCGCAAACATGATGACGACAAAAAAGAGCAGGTCGGGAAAACTGTAAACAATGTCGGTCACGCGCATCAAGAGGTTGTCAACCGTGCCGCCAAAGAACCCGGCAACCAGACCCGTAATCACGCCCACGACCGTGATGATGATGGTTGGCACAATCGCGACCACCATCGAGACGCGCGCGCCGTAAATCAAGCGGCTCCATACATCGCGCCCGATCGTGTCGGTGCCCATAAAGAATTGGGGGTCGCCCACTTTGCCTGTGTTGATGCTCCAGGCGGGCGCCCAGGCGGGAGGCAAAAAGTCTTGCCCGCTGTTGATTTGCAACGGGTCGTGGGGCGCAAGCCATGGACCAAAAATGGCGACAAAGAAAAACAAAAGGACAATGACCAGCCCCAGCATCGCCGCCTTGTTCCGCACCAACCGCCGCCAGGCGTCCACCCAGAGACTGGTTGGCGCTTTTGTATTCAGTGTGTTTTCAATGGGTCGCCGCCCGGCGACTGTTGCAGTTGCCATCTCGCCCTCCTAACTGACCTTCATCCGCGGATCAAGGAACGTATAGACCAAATCTACGGTGATGTTTGCAATCTGGATCAGCAACGCAAAAACGAGCGTGGTGGCAAGAATCATCGAATAGTCACGTTGTGAGATGGCAAGCACAAATTGGCGGCCCCAGCCGGGAAATCCAAACATGGTCTCGATAATAAAAGAGCCGGTGACCAGCGCCGCCAACGCGGGACCCATGATCGTGACGACGGGGATCATGGCATTCTTGAGCATATGACGCACGATGACCATGCGATTCGACAAGCCCTTGGCGCGGGCGGTCCGAATATAGTCCTGACGCATCACTTCGAGCATCGAAGCGCGCGTCAAGCGCGCGGTTTGCGCGAGCAAGCCAAAACCCAGCACCACCGCGGGGAGAATCCAGACCGTCGGATCGCTCCAATCGCGCGGCACCACCGGGATGAGGTGGAACCAGACCGCAAAAATAATAATCAAAAAGATGCCCATGACAAAACTGGGGACGGTCACGCCCGAGGTGGCAATAAAGAGACTGGCATAATCAACCGCCGTGTTCTGGCGCAGGGCAGAAATGACGCCCATCGGTATGCCGACCACCACCGCAAAGATGAGCGCGAGCAGCCCAAGCCGTAACGAGTAACCGGCTTTGCTGTCCCACGGCGATTTGCCTTCGGGCGGGTCCAGCACAATTTGTTGGACGGTCATTCCGCGCTGGCGAAACGAGGGTCCCATGTTGCCGCAGATAAAACCGCAGCGCCATTCGCCATTGACCGTGCCGCCGATCATATAAGTAAAGAATTGAGTATCAAAAAAACCAACAACGTTCCCCTGCATCAACGCCGGAAAATCGAGCCACATTTCCTTGTCCAGCCCGAATTGGGCGTTGAGCCGCTTTTGTGTGATCGCGTCAACCTGACGCTGCTGCGGGTCCTTGTCAAAGGGTCCGCCGGGCGCAGCGTGCATGAGGATAAAGGTGATGGCGGCGACGACAAACATCACCGGAATCAGCCAGAGGAGGCGTCGAATCAAAAATCTTGCCATAGCCAATTACTCCGACAAAAGCGCTGGGGTATGGATGGAGCCAACCCATAATACGGGTTGGCTCCATCGTTTACATTTCCCTATTGCGGCAGTTTGCTCGCGTCAATATCAATTGAGGTGGGCACTTGAATGCCCGCCCAACCGGAATCCTGGGGCGTTGTGACAAGTCCCGTGACCCACGGTTTGACGAGATAGCTATTGACGTTGTTCCACATGAAAGCCACTGGGGCACTTTCAATTAGCAAATCCTGCGCCTTGGCATACAGTTCGGCGCGTTTTGCGGGATCACTGGTGGTGTCGGCTTCATTGACTAGTGCATCAAAGTCGGGGTTCGAGTAACCGATGCGTTCGCCAAATGCGCCGGTCTTCCAGTACACACTCAACCAGTTCTGCGGGTCCGGATAGTCGGCGCACCAACCGAGAATAAACATCTGCGGTGAGGTTTCGACATCTTTGGTCAGAGCCGTGTAGGTGGTGGATTCGACGGGATTCAGTTTGACATCCACGCCGAGATTTGTCTTCCACTGGTTGACGAGGAATTCGTTGCGCGTGCGGTTGCGCGGGGTGTCACTAAAGGTGTCTACAACTTCCGGCAAAGCGGCTGCAGTGCCATATGTGGATGCGGCGAGCGCGGCTTTTGCGGCTTCGGGATCAAACGCCCCGCGGGTTTCACCTTCCTGGTATCCGGGATAACCGGGCGGAATCCAGGTGAGGGTCGGGCTGCCCAAACCCTTGAGCACGTCCTGGACCCACGCGTCGCGATCGAGAGACTTGGTGAACGCTTCGCGCACTTTGGCATCGGTAAAGGGTTCTTTAAGGTTGTGGAACATGACGGCGAACGTGCACGAGCCGGGGTAGATCAATGCTTCTTTGTTCAGCTCGGCGTCTGCCTTGACCGTTGCGAGGTCTTCGGCGGCGAGACCAATGATGTCAAACTCGTTGTTCTTGTATGCCTGGAAGGCAACAGCCGAATCGGTGATATAGGCGTATTCGATCGGCACTTTGGCTTTTTCGCCCTCGTAATTCGGATTGGGCTCAAAGCGAGCGCGAACGAACGGTTCCATGTTGTTGAGGATGAACGGGCCGTTGCCAATCTGGTATTTCGGGCTGGTCCACCAGATTTCGCCGCCCTCGGTGATATTCTCTTCTTTGGCGGGATAGCCGACCCAGATACCCAACACGGTGTGAAAGTAGGGGGCGGGTTTCGAAAGGGTCAGTTGCAGGGTCAAGCAGTCTTCCTGGGCATAACCCTCCGCGCCTTCGAGGCAGGGTTGACCGCTTGCATCGAGCGCCAAGACGCTTTGTGAGACAACTTCCCTCAAAGCGGCTTTTTCTTCGTCAGTCGCTTCGGCAGCCACACCGCGCCATTCGGGTGCGCCCGCGATTTCATCCGTAATAAACGCATACTCGCCCGCGGTTTCGGGATTGATGTTGCGCATCAAAGAATAGCGAAAGCGGGCGGCATTCAACGGCGTGCCGTCGCTGTATTTCAAGCCGGGGCGAATCTTGAATGTGAGCTGCGTCGCGTCGTCATTGTATTCCCAGCTTTCGGCGGCGCCCGGAACGGTTTCGAGTTTTTCGTTGAATTTCGTCAGCCCTTCGTAAATGAGATTCAAGTGTGCAATCTCGTTCACAAAGGACGATTTTTGCGGGTCAACAATGTCGGGATAGGAGCCGAGGTTGATGCGTAGAACTTTTTCCGCGGCAGTCGGTTCGGGTGTCGCGGGGACAACCACAGTCTGCTGTGCCACAACGGTCTGTGCGGCGACGACCGTCTGCGGCACAACGACGGTTTCGCGGACAACCTGCGGCGCGGCCGCGGGCGCGGAACACGCTGCGAGAATCAACGCCATTGCGGCGACGATGATTCCGACCAACGTCAATTTCTTCATTTCCTTCTCCTCCTGCAATTATACGGGTTTTTTTGCGAAATCGGGCGTTCTCGGACGTTGCAGTTAGACGCGAGATTTCGCTGCGACCGATGTCGCATTTTCAAGCGAGTTACGTCTTTAAGGTGGTTATTGGGTTTTCACCTCCTTTGAGAATAAAGGGATGGGCTTTTGCGTCAAAAACGAGGGGAGCGACTTCATTGTCGAGTTTCGCAGAAAAAACAGCCGGGTCCAAAATGAAAAACGAGTTGTGGTTTCATTTTGAAAATGCGGCAAAATCGCAGAGCGCGATCCGCCGCAAGCCAAGACCAACCGTTAGAGGGCGTCTGCGCGCGCGAATATAGCACAGTTCCAAAACCCCGTCAAGCAAAAATATATAAGGTTACGTAAGGAACGAAGGCCGTTTCGTTCCCAATACAGGAACGCTGCGGCGAACGTTCCCTACACGACATGACATTCGACAAAGTGCCCGTTTCCGACCTCGCGCCATTCGGGCGCCACCTCTTTGCAAATGGGAATGGCGAGGGGGCAGCGGGTGTGGAAACGGCAGCCCTTGGGCGGATTTACGGGGCTGGGCACGTCGCCGACCAGAATGATGCGTTCGCGTTTCTCTTCGATCACGGGGTCCGGAATCGGCACCGCCGAAAGAAGCGCGCGGGTGTAGGGGTGCAGCGGATTGGCATACAGCGCTTTGCTGTCGGTCAGTTCGACAATCTTGCCCAGATACATGACGGCGACGCGGTCCGAAATATGTCGCACGACCGAAAGGTCATGGGCGATAAACAAATAGGTCAACCCGAAACGTTCCTGCAGTTCGCCGAGCAAATTGATGATCTGCGCCTGAATCGAAACGTCGAGCGCGGAAATCGGCTCGTCGCAGACGATGAAATCGGGGTTGACGGCGAGCGCGCGCGCAATCCCGATGCGCTGGCGCTGACCGCCCGAAAACTCGTGCGGGTAGCGGTTGATAAAATAGGGGTTGAGATTGACGATCTGGAGCAGTTCCTGGACGCGCTCTTTTTTCTCTTTGCCTTTGGCGATGTTGTGCACCTCCAACGGCTCGGCAATGATATCGCCGACGGTCATGCGCGGATTCAGGGACGCATAGGGGTCCTGAAAAATCATTTGCATGTTGGAGCGCATTTTTCGCAGGTCTTCGCCCTTGAGCTGTGCCAGGTCTTTGTTTTCAAAGATCACGCTGCCTTCGGTGGGGCGATAGAGCTGCAAAATGGTGCGACCGGTCGTGGATTTGCCACAACCCGATTCGCCCACAAGCCCCAGCGTCTCGCCGGGAAGCACATCAAAGGTGATGCCGTCCACCGCCTTGACATCGGCGACCTTTTTCTGAAACAGGATGCCCTGCGTGATGGGAAAATATTTCTTGAGGTCCTTGACCTGAAGGATCGGTTTTGTGTCGTTGGCGGATGCCGCCGGAGGTGGTAGCTTGGTTTGGGGCTGCGCTTGCATATGTATGACAAACTCCTCAATCTGGTGAATGGGTTGCGTGTAGAGACGCACGCAGGGACGCACGCAGAGACGCGAAATTTTGCGTCTCTTGACGCGTCTCTACGATTGGGGTGTCCCTGCCACAGGCAGCGCCGTGCGTTTCAGAATCGCATCGCGCTGCTGCCGCACATCCTCGTAATTCCAACACGCTGACCAGTGTTTGACGCCGACAGACATGAGCGGTGGATTTTCCTGCAAACATTTTTCCGTGCGAAAGCGACAGCGATCGTAAAAGGGACAGCCGACGGGCAGATTGACCAAATCAGGCGGGAGACCTTCAATCGGCGTGAGTTTTTCGCGTTTGCCTTCGTCCAGACGGGGGATGGAACCGAGAAGCCCGACCGTATATGGATGCAGCGGGTTAGCAAATAGTTCTTTGGTGGGGGCGGTCTCGACAATATATCCCGAATACATGACGTTGATGCGGTCCGCCAGCCCGGCGATGACGCCGAGGTCATGCGTAATCCAGATGATCGCCATGCCGAGTTCCCGTTTCAGGCGTTTGACGATGTCGGTGATTTGCGCCTGAATCGTGACATCGAGCGCGGTCGTCGGTTCGTCGGCAATCAACAATTGAGGCGAACAGGACAGCCCGATCGCAATCATGACGCGCTGGCGCATACCGCCCGAAAATTGATGGGGATAATCGTCGAGGCGGCGTTCCGCTTCCGGGATATTGACCATCTTGAGCAGCTCGGCTGCGCGTTTGCGAGCTTGTTCGTTGTTCATGCCCATGTGCAGTTCGAGCGCCTCGGTGATTTGGGTGCCGATGGTGAGCACGGGATTGAGCGAGGTCATGGGGTCTTGAAAGACCATCGCGATTTTGTTGCCGCGAATCTGGCGCATCTCTTCGGCGGACAATTTTAGCAAATCATTGCCCTGAAAGATCACTTCACCGCTCGGAATGCGTCCGGGCGGCATGGGGATGAGCCGCATCACAGTCAACATGGAAACGGATTTGCCGGACCCCGATTCGCCTACCAGTCCGAGGGTCTCGCCTTCTTCGAGTACAAAAGAAACGCCGTTGACGGCATGGACGATGCCGTCCTGGGTCGCAAACTCTGTGCGTAGATTTCGAACATCGAGCAGTGTGTTGCTCATGTTGCCTCCGAAAAGATAGAGACCGGACCGTGGATGAAAAAAAGGTTCGAGACGGTATGCGCCGCCCGATCTTAGTCATGCAGTTCCGGGTTCAGCGCTTCGTTCAATCCGTCGCCCACAAAATTGAACGCAAAGACGACGGACGCGATCACCGCAAAGGGAATAAAGATCATCCAAATCATTTCGGGCCAGGTGCGCCAATAGCGCACCGAATGTTCCGCGATGATGTTGCCCCAACTGGGATTGGGCGGCTGCAACCCAACTCCCAGATAGGCGAGGATCCCTTCGGAAAGGGCGATGCTGCCCAACCCCAAAGAGATGGCGACAAAAATCGGAGCGAGCGAGTTTGGCAGCAAATAGCGCGTGATGATGCGCCAATGCGGAACGCCGACCGCCTGCGCGCCGAGCACAAATTCCTTTTCGCGCAGCGAGAGAATTTGGCCGCGCACAAGACGCGCGAGACCGGCCCACCCCAAAATACTCAACGAGATCATGACGACCAAATAGTCCGCATAGCCCGAGCGAACAAAATCTGTGAGCCATGGCATATTATTCGCAAGTGCAAAAGAACGCAAGCTCTCTACCAGACCGGGCTTGATGGTCGCAGCAATAAAAAAAATAAAAAGCAGGGAGGGAAAGGCAAATAAAAAGTCTATCAGGCGCGAGATCAGCGTGTCGGACCAGCCGCCAAAATAGCCCGCGATCGCGCCCAGGAGCAACCCGAGGGTGAACGTGAGCGTGGCAACCACGAACATTACAAAGACGACGGAGCGCGCGCCAAAGATCAAGCGCGACAACATGTCGCGCCCGATCGCATCGGTGCCGAGCCAATGCGCCGCGCTCGGCGGTTGTTCCACCGCATCCAAATTGGTCTGGCGATAATCATACGGCGCAAGCAGTTCGGCAAAGAGGGCTGTCAAGACCAAAAGAATAATGATGAGCAGCCCAAGCAACGCGGGTTTGTTGCGCGCGAAACGCTGCCACGTTTCCAGCCAGGCGGGTCGCGCCTTTTTTTCCAATTCAACCTGAGCAGCGGGTAAATCAATTGTCGTCGTAGCCATCAAGTTCCAGTCGTTTCGAACGTTTGGGGTGATGCGCCCGTCAAATTGGCGCTGCGTCCTACAAGAGCCAGGACTCGACTAACTGCCGCTTTTGTAGCGGATGCGCGGGTCCACAAACGCGTATGCGAGATCAATAATCAAGTTGAAAATGACATAGACCGTCGCGCCGATCAGGGTGACAGCCATGATGACATAGTATTCGCGCGAGGTAAAGGCATCGAAGGCGAGCGCGCCGACGCCGGGAATGCTGTAAAAGGCCTCGACGAGAAAAGACCCGGCAAAAAGTCCTGCGAGCGTAAAGCCGATGATGGTGATGAGGGGAATGAGCGCATTACGCAGCGCATGCCGCATAATCACCATCCATTCGGTAAGCCCCTTGGCACGCGCGGTGCGCACGTAATCAGAGCTGAGAACATCAATCATGGCTGCGCGGGTCTGGCGAGTGTAAATGGCGAGAATGCCAAGCCCCAAAACAAAGGCGGGCATGATGATCTCGGGCGCAAACATGCCTTTCCAACCGCCGACGGGGAGAAACGGTCCGATGGTCAAGAGACCCAGATCGTGACGACGCGACATCCCAAAACTCAGGACGGGCATGAGGGCGATGACCGGCAGTGAAAAGCCGAGAATCACCAGCGCGCGCACAAGCACATCAATGATGGTGTTGCGTTTGAGGGCGGCGATGATCCCAAGCGCAATCCCCAACGGCACACTCCAGAACAGAACGACGATATTGAGTTGAATGGTGACGGGAAGACGCTTGGCGATGAGGTCGCTGACGCGCTGTCCGGGATTTTTTACAAGCGCATAGCCGAAATTGCCCCGGAGCGCGTTGCCGACATAGTTGACGTATTGGACGAGGAACGGTCTGTCAAAGCCATATTCTTTGCGGACCTGTTCGACAATTTCGGGACGCGCGCGCAAGCCCATCATGACTTGGACGGGATCACCGGGACCATAGATTCCCAGCGCAAAGGTGACGAATGAAATGAGGATCAAGAGGACCGGCAGCCAGAGAAGGCGGCGGATAATGATTGTGCTCATGCAGACGGTCGTTCAAGCCGGACGGGTATAGGGGCGAGGCAGCCCCGCCTCTACCAGCGCGCACCGGCACAAAAGCATGGCGCGGGAAAACAGGTCGTCTCCCCGCGCCATGCTTTTGATTACTTGGCAAGACTCATGTATTTTAGTCGTTCGATGACAAGGGGGGGGTAAAACGCCCCTTTGACATAGGGTTTGGTGAGCCAGTAGTCCCGCCCATAAGTGATGGGGAGCACCGGCGCATCCGCCAGTATTTTTTCTTCGGCTTGTTGATAGAGGCCGATTCGTTTTTCGAGATCGGTCTCGATGCCCGCCTGATCGAGCAGGGCGTCCACTTCGGGATTGTGGTAGCCGCTCCAGTTTTGCGGGTTGGGTTGTCCGTCAATTTCGCTGGCGAACAGGATTCCCAAAAAGTTGTGCGGGTCTACATAGTCCGCGCTCCACCCGATATCAAACATCTGGAAATCTATATTGGTCCCGTTGATCTGGGAAAGATAAGTCGCCCAATCGGTCTGTTCGATGGAAATGTTGGCGCCCAGATTTTCTTTGAGCATTTCGGCAATAGCTTGCGTATCCGAACCCGCCGCGCCGCCGCCGCCGACCGTGTTCCACACAATGTCGGGCAGTCCGCTCGCATACTTGGATTCTGCCAGGAGTTTTTTGGCGCCTTCGGGATCATATTTGATGCCTTGCAGGTTCGGGTTAAAACCAGGGAACGACTGGGGCAGGATGCCCGTGGCGGGCGCGACCATCTTTTTATAGACGACCTCGGTAATTTTTTCTGTGTCAATTGCCATCGCAAATGCCAAGCGCACCTTGGGGTCATCGAACGGCGGTTTGCGGGTGTTGAACACAAGGAACGAGGTCGAGAGCTGTGGTTCGACGACGAGGTCTTTGCTGAGCGGGTCGTTGGGATCGCTGACGCGTTCGATGTCGGCGATAGAGACGCGGACGGCATCCAGGTCGCCGTTTTCATAACGGGTCATAGCGGAACCGCCGCCGAGAGTCATTTCGATACGGTCAATCTGGGGTTTGATGTCGCCGTAATAGTCCGGGTTCTTTTCGAGGACGATCATCTGCCCCTGGTCCCATTGGGTCAGTTTGTAGGGACCGGTGCCGTTTGGTTTCAAATACCACGGCTGTTCGCCCGACTCGACGTTGAATTTGTCCACCACATACGATGTCGGATGGGCAAGCGAGGCGAGGAAATATGAGATGGGGCGCTTGATGTCAATTTGCAGGGTGTGATTGTCAATGACCTTGATGCCCTCGACCTCTTTGGCTTGACCGGTGTATTTTTCGGTGAACCCGACAATATCACCCAGATAGAGCGGGGCAACGGTGGAACGGGTGCTCGGGTCTGCCGCGCGCTCGAGGGAATATTTCACGTCCTGCGCGGTGACGGGACGACCGTCATGGAACACGACGTTGTCGCGCAGTTTGAAGGTATAGGTTTTGCCGCCGTTGGAAACCTCCCAACTCTCGGCAATGTCGGGGACAATTTTCAAATCTCTGTCGAAACCGACCAGCCCGCTGAAAATTTCGACAATATAGGTTGCGGATTCGACATCACTGGTGAGAGCAGGGTCCAGGGTGGGCGGATCGCCGCCGCCGCCGCTGCCACCGGGGAGGCGCAGGACGTTGTCGGTTGGCGCCGAGCTGCTGCTGTTTTGACTATTTTGCGATTGATTCTGGTTTGGGTCCTGACCCTGAGTATTTGCCGGCTGCGCGGACGGTGTATTTTGGGCGACTGCAGAAGCTCCAAAAAGACCGGAACAGACGCTGCCCGGTGTGGGACAATAGACGACTGCCCCGATGCCCAGGCACACCACGCCGACCAGAGCGACCAAGAGGACCACCACAACCGCGACAAGACCACGATTTTCGGACATTAACTTGCCTCCAACCTACACGTTACGTTTCGACACCCGACAAAATGGATAAAAGCGCGATTCTCGAGAATATCCGCAAGCGATACGGGTTGCCGACAAACGACAAACCCTTTGTGTCGGCAAAGGGATACTCTCCAAAAAGTTGGCAAATCCTATCATAACGACTGGGGGGTGTCAAGGCGATACGTGCGCGCTAGTGGTGCAACAGCATGAGATTGCGGGGGCGAGCGTCGAGTTTTGCAACTCGCGCGCCATCACTTGACTCGGCAATTTCATCATGTTGTTGCACTAGTATTTGATTCCGAATTTTCGCGTGCGCAATTTAGGTGGGGATTAAACAGTGATAAGGAATTGCGTCGCTGCATCGGGGAGGGAACGAAACGGCGTTCGTTCCTTACGGTCCCAAAATTGTGACGCACATCTCTTGTGATTGTAGGTTTGTGTGACTTTCTACCGCAGTCGTTCGACCGCGCGTTTGATGTTGAGCCGCCCATAGCCAAAGAGATTGTTGGGAATGTGGGTGCGCGTGGTCCCGCCGCAGACCTGGTTCGGATTGCCCTTGATCGTCACGTTCCTTTTGGCGGAACCGAACAGCGCGTTTTCGGTCTGTGCCACTTTGCCGCGCAAATTGGGGAACGCTTGCCACAAGAGCGCGACCGACCCCGCAACATGCGGCGCCGCCATGGACGTGCCGGAAGATAAACCATAGCCGTTGCCCGGGATGCTGGAACGGATGCTGACGCCCGGCGCAACGAGGTCGGGCTTGCGGCGTTGGCTGTTGTCCGTTGTCACGGGACCGCGACTGCTGAAACTCTCCAGCGCGTCTGTTTTGTCGGTCGCGCCGATAGTGATGGCAGCGTTATAGATGCCCGAGGGGTCGGTGACGGTGTTGCATTTTGCGCCGGAATTGCCCGCCGACATGGCGATAAAGATACCTGCCTGGCGGAGCGCATTCGTTGCCTGTTTCAGCGTGTCGGGCGCACAGTCCTCGCCGGTGGGCGGGGCGCCGATCGGGCAGCCCCACGAATTGTTGACCACATCGGGCGCGCGGGCGGGGTCGGGATTTTTGCCGTTTGCGTCCCACGGCGCAAGGAAAAATTCGAAACATTCCATGTAGGTCGTCGGACGCCCCACGCCTTTTGCCATATTGCGGCATGCGATCCATTTGGCTTTGGGCGCTACACCGATGCGGTTGTCGCCGCCGCGTCCCACCATGGTGCCCATCGTGTGTGTGCCATGCCCCATGTCATCGCACGGCGCAGGGGAATCATAGCCGCAGGGATTTGTGCCGCCCGTGATGCTGCCGTGAATGGCATCCCACCAGTTATAGCTGTGGTCAGCAGTGCCCGTTTTGCCGTCATAGCCGCGATATTTGCCGATGAGCGCGGGATGGTTCCATTGGACGCCGGTGTCGGCATTGGCGACCACAATCCCATTGCCGCGGATCTTGGTCTTCCACAACTTGTCCGCGCCGATTTTTTTGATGCCCCACGAGACCGTTCCGGAGGATTCGGCTTGCGGAATTGAGATGGCGGGTTCGGAAAAGCGAATTTCGGGGTCGGGGACGATGCGACCGACGCTCGATTCGCGCGCCATGGCGTTGGCGGTGGCGAGGTCGAGCTGCGGAACTGCGATGGCGTTGGCGATATAAAAGGCGCGAAAAGACACGCCGCGCCGGTCCAGGTCGGCGCGCAGGCGCGCTTGCGTGCGGTCCGCCACCTCGCGCAAAGCGTTATAGACGAACGCGCCTTTGGCTTGTTTTGTGTCGAGCGCATCCGCGCCCGAAAGGTCAGCTTGTTCGCTGAGGACGACAAGGGCATGAGCATCGCCGCCTTGCTGTAAAGCGCGCAGCAAAGCGGGGTCAATTTTGTGCGAGACCGAGACGGAATTGTTTTGAATCGCGGACGGGACAGCGGGATCGCGATAAATGTTGTCGGCGGCGCCGAGGGATGTCGGAAAAAAAAGGATGATGGTGCCAAGGAGTGTGAGTGTGATGATTGGTTTGAGCATACGAAACGTGTCTGGGTGACAACAGCATAAAGCGTCGTGACCGGAAATTTTTATTGTGCGGTATTGCGATAAACGTCAGCATAGTGACGGTATTGAGAAATGACGGTGCGGACGTAGAGATGCGTTTCGGGCAGGTGGACCATTTCGACCGCCGCATCCAGGTCGTCGCGCTGCCATTTGCGAGCATTGCCCGGTCCGCCATTATAGCCCATGAGCGCGTAATACTCGTTGCCCTCGAACATATCGAGCACGGTCCCCAGATAATACGTCCCAAAGCGCACGCTCACAAAGGGTTTGAACAGATCGGTCTGTTGAAAGTCGCTGATATTCAGGGCGCGCGCAATGCCGTCGGCGGTGGTAGGAATGACCTGGGTGAGACCGCGCGCCAAAGCGGACGAGATGCCCATAGGGTTGAACGCGCTTTCCTGGCGCACGAGACCAAAAAAGATGTAGGGGTCAAAGCCGTGTTGTTGGGCATAGGGCACGATCAAATCCGCGAAATAGGTGGGATAGGTGAGCTGACGCAAGAGGCGCGGTTGGCGCGTTTCGTCCTGCCCGGAAAGGTCCGCCAGTTTGCGCGCCGCATCCATTGAATTGGAAAAATAGTTATTGTCCTTGTAATAGAGCGCGAGAGCATATAACGCAGCTGCATCTTTTTGGAATTTGTTGTTCAATTCCTGGAACTGCGGACGCGCGTCGAGCGGGCGGTCAAGCCCGACATATTCGTCACCGCGACGAAACAGCCCGTCGTTCAGAACAACCGCGGGGAGCGCGGCGGGCGCCGGCGCGCCGCTCCACGACGCGATCCACGTTTCCAATTCGGCGCGCGCTTGAGGTCCGTCGTCCATCGTATAGTCCGCAAGATCGTACGAAGGGGGGGGGGCGGGTTGATTCAGCGCGTCGAGCGCGCGCCACGAGTAATAGGTGCGGGGCGGCTGCGCGGCTTGTTGGAAATAGGTCTGTGCCGCCGCTTCGTCACCCTGCGCGCGTTTTAGTTTGCCGAGCCAGTAAGCCGCGCCGTCGGCGTTCTGGGTGGCGGGATATTTCTCGATTGCCGCCTGCCACAACTGCTGCGCGTTGGCATAATCCTGCGCGAGATAATAATTGACGCCCCCGTTAAAGAGCGCCGCGGAAGCGAGGTTGGACGCGGGGAATGAATTGGCGAGCTCGGCAAAGATCGGACCGGCAGCGGCATGATTGCCCGCGCCTTCGAGCGCGAGACCCGCGCTCCAAAAACCGTCGTCGGCGCGCGCGTCGTTCGGATATTGTTTCTGCAGCAGGCGGAGGGTTGCCAGCGCCTCGGTCGTACTGCCGCCTCGAATTTGCGAAACCGCTTTGGCATAGAGTGCGTCGGGAATGCGATTGCTTTCGGGATAGTTCAGGAGCAGAACGTTGAGATTACGCAGCGCGCCCGCCTGGTCGCCCTGTTTTTGATACGCGAGCGCGGCGTAATACAAAACGTCCGCGCCGGGCGTCTCGTTCGCCGCAATCCAGCGACGGAACGCCTGAATCGCGAGATCATAGTTGCCGACGCTGTAATTGGCAATGCCGCGCTGGAGCTCGTTAATGTCCTCGACCCCCAGTTCGACGAGTTTGGCGACGGACCGGTGCGCGCCCGCCGTGGTCGTATAGGTGGCGAGGGCGTGTTTCCACTTGACGACTGCGCTGTCCCGATCGCCTGCTGCGAGGAGCGCCTCACCCCACAAAAATTCGGCATTTGCCCGCGACGCATCGTTGGGCGCCAGTTGGAATGCTTCACCCAGACGCACCGCTGCCAATTCCGGCTCACCGCGCGAGGTATAGACCTCTGCCATCTTGAGCAGGAGGGCGACGCGCCAGGCGGGGGTCATGGTGGTGTCTTGAAACGCCGTCTCGTATTGTTTGAGCGCCGCCGCGCTATCGCCCATCGCCAGCAGCACATCGCCAATTTCGCGGTCCAGGACGCCAAACAGGGCGCGGGTGCGCGAACGGTACAATTTCAAATGCGGCAGCGCCTCTTGATATTTTTGCTGCTGGGTCAGAATGTCGGCGAGAAAATAATGGGCGCGGTTGGCAAATTCGTCGTCCCCGTTCTCATCCACGATCGCTTGCAGGGCGGGCACGGCATTTGTAAAGTCAGCAGCGAGATAGAGAGATTCGCCCAAACGGAACTGCGCCTGCCGCGCAAAGGCAGGGTCGGCGCTTTCTCTGGCGGCAAAGCGAAAGTCGGTGGCGGCGCGCACATAATCGCCGTTGCGGCGATGGACCAGCGCTTGTTGATATACCTCGGCAAGGTCGGCGGGAATCGTCGGAATGGGCAGCGCGGACTCCTGCCTCGCGGTCGGTTCGGGGGTGAACGCGGCGGTTGGCTGGTTGATTGCGACGGCGGTGGCGTTGTTGGGGGGCGGGGTCCCTCCGTTCGGCGCGGCGGCGCTGTGCGTGCGAGTGCTGTGCGGCGCGGTTTCGGCGGGAGCAAAGGGATTGACGACAGTGAAAACGAGAGCGAAAACGGCAGTGATCAAAAAGGCAACCAAACCAAGCCGGACGAGACGGGCAGAAATCATTTGTCGCGATTATAACCTTTCAAAATTGATGCCACAAATCAAAGGGCGCGCTCGCCGTAGCGTGCCGGGAGGGGAACGAAACAGCGTTCGTTCCTTAGGGTTCATTAAAGAATAACTTCCCGCGTTAGGTCGGGCTTGGCAGGGTACGCGGAGAAATGGTGTAATTCCATTGCGGACAAATCGCATGCTGCTGTAGATACAAGGCTGCCATCGCTGTGT
>JADZCJ010000116.1 GCA_020851635.1 Anaerolineae bacterium | reverse complement strand
GAACAGTTCGGCTTGCGTTGAATTCATCATACACCTCAGCAGGCAAAGATGAGATGTACCCTACGTCGATGCGATTTGGTTGTCAAGGTGCAATTAGATTTCATCAACCCTTGAATACAGGCTTTAGCAGTTTTAATGGTTAGAGCCGTGCGCCCTTCGTTCTTTGTCGTTCGTCCCTCGTCGTTTGAGATGCGTTGTGGGCAACTTGCCAGAGCGGCGCGATACTGATGACTGTCGCTCTTTCCCTTTGTTACCGGCTGGATGGGCGAGAATCATTTTGCCGCGCTGCCCACGGCACTCTACGGCAGAGTACTCTTGGCGGCAGCCATCGCCTACCGGGTCCTTCAGCGGACGATTATTGCGGCGCAGGGATCGGACTCGCAGCTGCAAGCGGCGATTGTTTGACACCTCTGTTTCTCATGATATAATTCGCGCGTAAATCTTTACCCAACCGAGTTGCATCAATTGGATGCAAAGGAGGCAGCATGTATCAGAGACTTGTTCTCGTTGGGAATTT
This sequence comes from Anaerolineae bacterium, assembly GCA_020851635.1. Classification (GTDB taxonomy): domain Bacteria; phylum Chloroflexota; class Anaerolineae; order UBA4142; family SHND01; genus SHND01. Next base: position 5,850 of record JADZCJ010000116.1, on the reverse strand, counting down.
GGGGCGCGACCCCGAAATGCGTTACACTCCCAACGGCACCGCCGTTACGCAAATGTCCATCGCGACCAGCCGAAAATGGACGGATGCGTCCGGCACCCTCAAGGAAGAAACCGCCTGGTGGCGTGTTTCCGTCTTTGGCAAACAGGCGGAAACCTGTAACCAATATCTGTCCAAAGGCGCGCGCGTCCTTGTCGAAGGCGAACTGGTGGTGGACGAGAAAACAGGCGGACCCCGCGTGTATACACGCAAAGATGGCACGGCGGGCGCCTCGTTCGAGGTTCGCGGCAATTTGGTGCGTTTCTTGACGCCCAAATCGCAGAGTGGCGATAATGGCGGGGACATGGGGCGGGTCACTTCGATACCTTCCGAAACCGGCTCCATGAGCGAAGAAGAATTGCCGTTTTGACTCCCTGAACACATTTGATCTCTGAATTTGATACCCCGCGCCGGGTCCGGTTCTGATTCGCCGGACTCGATTTGCGGGGTATTTTGTGCCAGATCCTGCCCGGCGCGGTCCTTGCGCGCCACATTCAAAGGGTCAGTCTGCTACGTAACATTTCTGGATACAGATTCTGCGGCGCTGCAGACGCAGGTTGACTTTGATGATGGCTTGTCATGATTTCTTTGTTAATGGCTGCGTGTGTTATCCTCGCAATATTGGCAGGTTTTCACGCTCGCGCGTTTTGCTAATTACAGACATGGTCTGTAACGGTCAAACGTCCGCGAGCGTTTTGCTTTCGCAAAGATTTCACCGTTTCGAAACATTGCGGAATTATCCGAATGTTGATTGATAGGAGGTGTGTGCCCGCAGATTTATCACCAAATCCCTTTTACCTTGTTTGCGCGATAAACGTTCGCGCAGACAGAACGACAAACGCTTTCAAATTCTCTGGAGGAGAAGAAGAATGAATACCAAAAAAATGTTTGGGTTGAGCGTCCTGCTGGTCGCGCTCGCCCTGCTCGTTGCGGCGTGCAGCGCGCCCGCCCCGGCGCCTACCACAGCGCCTGCAGTCGCAACATCAGCTCCGGCTGCCACCAGCGCACCCGAACCGACCACCGCGCCCGCAGCCACCAACGCACCCGAACCAACCACTGCGCCCGCCGCCGCTGCCGCTGCCATCAAGTTGTGGCATGGGCAGACCGGCGCCGAAGCCGATGCTCTGGGCGAGGTCATCAAGAAATTCCAGGACGCGAACCCCGGCACGACGGTTGAAATTCTGGCTGTGCCGTTCGATCAACTCAAAAACAAATTCACGACCGAAGCTTCCACCGGTGGCGGACCCGATTTGTTGATTGGACCCAAAGACTGGATCGGCGAACTTGCCCAGGCGGATCTCATTGCATCGTTGGATGACAAGAGTGAAGCGGTCGGTTTGAACAATCTCAACCCCTCCGCCGTGGACGCCAACAAGTTCCAGGGCAAAGTGTGGGCATTCCCCGAATCTACCGAAGCTATGGCATTGTGGCTCAACACCGACAAGGTCAAGACCCCCCCGACCAGCGCGGACGAGCTTTTGAAACTCGCCGAAGAATCCGGCGTCGCCATCAACCAGGGTTTTTATCAAAGCATGGGTATTCTCTCGGCATATGGCGCCAAACTCTTTGATGAAAATCAAAAATGCATTCTCGATCAGGGCGGCACCACCGACGCACTCGACTGGCTCACTAAAGCCAAAGCGACCAAGGGCGTGATCATGGACAGTGACGGCGGCAAACTCGACGCCGCTTTCAAGGACGGACAGGTTGCGGCGATCTTTAACGGACCGTGGGCGACCGGCGATTATGCCAAAGCCCTCGGCGCGGACAAGATTGCCATCGCAGCGCCCATTGCGATGGGACCCGGCAAGTTTGCGCCGTTTCTCGGCACCAAAAACGTGTTCTTGAGCGCAAACTCGGCGGGTGACAACCAGGCGGCCGCTTTGAAATTCTTGAATTTCTTGTCCCAACCCGACACCCAGGCGCTCTTTGTTCCGGTGGGTCATATCCCCTCGAACCCCAATGTCAAGATAGACGATCCGATCATTGCGGGCTTTTTGGCGCAGACCCAGACCTCGACCTATTTCCCGAACGAACCCGAAATGGGCGCGGTCTGGACACCCGGCGCTGACATGATCACCACCGTGCTCGAAGGCAAGTCCTCGGCGCAAGACGCCGCGGTTGCCGCTTGCAAGACCATCAACGAAGCCAACAAAAAGTAATTAACCGAATACGCGCGATAGGGGGACCGGGACAGGCGCAACTGCTTGTCCCGCGTCCGCCCTATCGCCACCCCCGCACACTATTTCCGGAGCAGACCTATGGCAACTTCAGGTGTCGCGCGCGAACAAACGGCGGTTAAACCGAAAGCACATGCCCGCGATAGACAGGCAAGCATGGTGCGCACGGCATACATGTATATTCTGCCGGCTGCCGTGCTCATGACGCTAATCACCGTCTGGCCCCTGATTTATCAGGTCTGGATGTCCTTTACCAATTACAGCAACCGCAACTTGCGCACCGACAATCTGATTCTCCAGATGGTGGGCACGTTCACGGGCAATCCGGCTTATAATTCGCCCGATTTTGTCGGGCTTGCCAACTATACGGGCATCCTCTTTGGCGGTCTCGCCCAAGTCCTCAGCGGTTTTGATTTCTGGCGCATCCTTTTATTCAACATTATCTGGACGGCCGTCAATCTCGTTTTTCATGTCGCCATCGGCGTCGGCATCGCGGTGCTGCTCAATCAAGAGGGCTTAAAGGGCAAGCGCTTTTATCGCGCGCTCTATATCATCCCCTGGGCGATGCCCGCGCTCGTTTCGGCAATGATCTGGCGCAATATTTTTGACGACCAATCGGGCGCGCTCAATCAGGTTGCCAGAATGGTTGGTCTCGCCGGCGACACGCGCTGGCTCCAGCAGTTGGATGCTCCCTTTCCCTGGTTCCCGCCCATTATTCAAGTTCCCGGATGGTCTAACCCGTACGCTTTGATGTTTATCTTTGTGATCCTGTTCATCATCCCCTATTTTTTCAAATGGGTGCGTGACCGGTTCATCCTCTTTACCATCATCTGGTTCATCGGGCTTGAGATGGTTTTTTATTTTCTCCTCTCGCCGCTCATGAATCTCATCGGCGGACTGATTGGCGCGGGCGCGGATACTTCGACGATTGTTTTGGGGTTGGGGGCGCTCTTTCCGCTCTCGTTCTATGCCGTCCTCATCGCCAACATCTGGCTCGGCTGGCCCTTTATGATGGCAGTTGCCAGTGGCGCGCTGCAAAGCATTCCGCGTGAACTTTATGAGGCGGCGGAAATTGACGGCGCCAATGGCTGGGAATCCTTTTGGAGTATCACCGTCCCCCTGATTCGCCCCGCCATGATTCCCGCCATCATTATCGGCATGACAATGACCTTTAATCAATTCAGCGTCATCTATTTCATTTCCGGCGGTGGTCCCTTGCACACGACGGAAATTCTGGTCACACAGGCGTATCGTCTGGTCAACGAAGTCACCATCAACCTCCCCGGCATTGGTAACGTCCGTCCGTATGGCTTTGCCGCTGCCTTTGCTTATATCGTTTTTGCCGTCCTGGCGACCATCACGTTGATCACGAATCGCGTTTCCAACGCCACTCAATCTTACAGCGACTGACATCTCACAGGGAGTACGCGACCTCATGCGCTGACCTTGGGCGCGGTTGCGTGCTCCCCGGAACTTACCATGCTTGCAAAAATGACCTGGCGGCGTCAACTGGTTTCGCAAGTGATTGCGATTGCGGTCCTTGCCATCGTTCTCTTTCCCGTCCTGTGGATCGTGTCCATGGCGATTGACCCGCGCAACATTTCGCGCCCCACCTCGCTCATTCCCCCCGGCGCATCCCTTCAGGCATTTATTGCCATCTTTGAAAAGCCGACACCGAATCCCGTCACGTTTGCGACCCTCTTTCGTAACAGCGCGCTCCTTGGGGTTGGCGTCTCGTTGCTCACGGTGCTTGTGGGCACGACCGCGGCTTATGCGTTTTCGCGGTTTCGCTTTCCGGGACGGGAAGCGGGCATGTTGGGCTTTGTGCTTGTTCTCATGCTGCCCAGCGTCGCAACGGTCGCCGCGCTCTTTGTCTTGCTCAACATTGTCCTCGGACCCCAGCTGCGCAACTCGATTCTCGGGGTGGGTCTCGCCATGATTGCGGGCGCGCTTCCCTTTGCGATCTGGAACATGAAAGGGTTTATTGACACCATCCCCAAAGACCTGGAAGAAGCGGCTGTGATTGACGGCGCAAACCTCAATCAGACATTCTTTCTCATCATGCTCCCCCTCGCGCTACCGGGGTTGGCGGTGACGGCGTTGTTTGGTTTTATGGCGGGCTGGACCGAATTTGTCCTTTCGTGGCAGTTTATTTCAGACCCCCAGTGGTTCACGCTCGCGATGGCGCTCTATGGCATGCAGGGGCAATACGCCTCCAACACGCCCTGGTCGCAGTTTGCGGCAATGAGCATCGTAGTTTCCATTCCAATCATCATTGTCTTTTTTGCGCTCCAGCGCTATCTCATCGGCGGCTTGACCGTCGGCGGCGTCAAAGGTTAGCCGGAATCAAAAAAACGGAGGGCGTTTTCTACGCCCTCCGTTTTTTTGATTCCCTCGATTGCTTTATAATCGTCCTGATGAAAGGATTGAACGTTTTCGTCGGATTCCTTGTCGCTTTCCTCTTTGCTTGCAGTTCCCAACCTCCCGCCACCATCATTGTCGCAACGACCATTCCGCCGACTGCGCAACCGACCACCTTGCCCGCGACGCCGGCGCCAACCTCCCGTCCCGCATCGCCCACCCCGTCCAAGCCGCCGATTGACACGCCCGATTGGTTTAACGATGTCGTCCTGTACGAAATCTTTCCGCGCAGTTACTATGACACGAATGCCGACGGCATGGGCGACCTGAAGGGGATTACAGCACAGCTGGATTATCTGCAAGCGCTCGGAGTGGGGGCGTTGTGGCTCACGCCCATTTTCGAGTCGCCCAGCTATCACGGCTACGACACGACCGACTATTACCGAATTGACCCCGATTTTGGCACAGAACAGGACCTGGTGAATCTGGTCGCAGAGTCGCATGCACGCGAGATTCGAGTAATCCTCGATTTTGTTGCCGGACACACGTCGGACCAGCATCCATTCTTCAAGGACGCATTCGGAAATCCGGATTCCGAGTATGCCGACTGGTATCGGTGGAATGACGATAAACATACCACCTACCAATATTTCGGCTCTGCCAAAGATTTGCCCAGTCTCAACCAGGACAATCCCGAAACGCGCCAATACCTGATTGATGCGGCAAAATACTGGATGAAACAAGCCGACATTGACGGCTACCGGCTCGACTATGCTTTGGGTCCGTCGCACGAATTCTGGAAAACTTTTCGCCGCGAGCTCAAGGCGGTTGACCCCGAGTTTCTCTTGCTCGGCGAGGTGTGGGAGAGCGGCTTGAAAATTGCGCCCTATTATGACAAGGAATTTGATGCCACCTTTAATTTTCCCGTCTATTATGACCTGATGGGCTCGCACGAACGCGCCGGTTCCAGCCCGCTGCTCGGCACGACCTCGCCTTCGGCGTTCGAGTCCGCGCTCGTTTCCTTGAAACGACTCTACAATCCGGGCGCCCAAACCGTCCAATTTATCAACAACCACGATACCGTCCGCGCCGCGAGCCAACTGCCGGGGCCTGAACGCGCCAAACTTGCCGCCGCGCTCTTGCTCACCTTAGGGTTCATTAAAGAATAACTTCCCGCGTTAGGTCGGGCTTGGCAGGGTACGCGGAGAAATGGTGTAATTCCATTGCGGACAAATCGCATGCTGCTGTAGATACAAGGCTGCCATCGCTGTGT
>JADZCJ010000115.1 GCA_020851635.1 Anaerolineae bacterium | reverse complement strand
GAGCAAGGGGTTCTGGCAGAGATCGAGCGCATTCAACAGCAGAATTATGCCGCCTACCTCTCGCATCGCAAACGACATCTGCGAGAACTTCGCAGGTTAAAACCAAAGTAACGTTGTAGTACTAAATTCGAAATTAAATCCAAATCATTTCCTATGTTTGGCATGGTAACGTCTGCGGTCGTGCGGCGCACGGCGGATGCGGCGCAGCAGCGACGATGGCTCACCGGCGCGATCATCATCGTGCTGGGTCTGCTGGTGTTGTGGTTTCTGGCGCTCAACGTGCCCGCCGATCAGGTCTCGACTTATCGTTTCACGGGCGGCGGCGACCCCATTCAGCTGCCGGAGGTCAAGCTGCCCACCTCGACGACGAATCTGGTTTTGTCTCTGCTGCTGATTGGCTTTGGTCTGTATCATTTGGTCCGCGGGCTCACCAACAGCGCGGTATTGTTTGGCAGCGTTTCACTCTTGCTGCTTGCTATCTTTTTGACGTGGAGCATACGCGGCGCGTCGTTGAACCTGACGGGTCTGGCGGAAAGCACGCTGATTCGTTCGGTCCCGTTTCTGCTCGGCGCATTGAGCGGCATCATGTGTGAACGTTCGGGCATTATCAATATTGCCATCGAAGGCATGATGTTGACTGCGGCGTTTGTCTCGGTAATCGTGGCGAGTGTGACAGACAGTCTGTGGCTTGGACTGGTTTCCGGACTGGTAAGCGGGGCGTTGATCGCGGGGGTACATGCGGTTTTTTCGATTCGTTTCAAAGTGGACCAGATCATCAGCGGCACGATCATCAACATTTTTGCGGCGGGCTTGACAACTTATCTGAATTTGCGCTGGTTGACCCCGATCCATTCGCTAAACAACAGCGGCACCTTTGGCAAGATCGCCATTCCTTTTCTGTCGGATATTCCAATCCTGGGTGTGATCTTGTTTGACCAAAACATCATGGTTTACGCGGCGCTTGTGCTCATGTTTTTTGTCCATTTCCTGTTATTTTCGACGCGCTGGGGCTTGCGCACGCGCGCGGTGGGGGAGCATCCCAAAGCGGCGGACACACTGGGCGTCAATGTGTTCCAGATCCGCTACATCAATGTTGTTTTCGCGGGCGTGCTTGCGGCGCTGGCGGGGTGTTTTCTCACGCTTGGGTCGGTCGGGCGGTTTGACAAGTTGATGAGCAATGGACGCGGTTTTATTGCCCTCGCCGCAATGATCTTTGGCAATTGGAACCCGTTTGGAGCATTTGGCGCTTCGCTGCTCTTTGGGTTTATGGATTCACTCCAGCTCAAGCTCCAGATTCTGACGAGCGTGATCCCGTCCGAGTTTTTGCTTATGGCGCCCTATCTTGCCACCATGATCGTGCTTGCGGGCGTCGTCGGCAGGGTGCGCCCGCCTGCCGCTGAAGGCATCCCCTACGAGAAACAATAAACAACATCTGCCCATTCATGCGTCTCTATTTTGTCCGTCACGGCGAAAGTGAAGCGAACGTTACCCGACAGTTTTCCAACAAGGATGACGAGATTCATCCGTTGACTGCCAGGGGGATTGAACAGGCGGAGGCGCTCGCCGAAAAATTACGCGACGTGCCTCTTGTCGAGCTGTATGCCAGCCCCATGCTGCGGGCGCGGCAAACGGCGGAAATCCTCAATGCGCCGCACAGCTTGCCGATTCAAATTACCACTGCGCTCCGCGAGCATGATGCGGGAGATCTGGAAGGGCGCATGGATGCGGACGCATGGAATGCCTATACCAAACTGTTTGAGCAATGGATGGCGGCGCGCGATCTGGATGCCCGTATGCCCAACGGCGAGAGTTTCAACGAGATGCGAGCCCGGTTTGTCCCGTTTATCAGTAATATCGTGACCAAATACGAAAACAAGGATACGCATATTCTTCTTGTGGGTCACGCGGGCATTTTTCATTCGATGCTGCCCCTGATATTTGCCAATGTTGGGTATACCTTTGCTTATCGGCACATTCTCGAAAATACCGGATTGGTCGTCGCCGAACAGCAGCAGGATGGTCTGGTCTGTTTGGAATGGAATGGAATACGGCTGTCTTCCACGGGAACGATCATCGAATGAAATTCGATCCGCGCAAACTGGTCCGTCTGAAACGTCCGCGCTATTTTCAAGGACAGCTGTTGACCGCGGAGGACCTGCGCGCCGAACAACAATACCATCTCGACCGGCAATGGCAGCACAATCGCCTGCTGCACGGCTATGGCATTGTGGTCGGGCTGGAGGTCGCCACAGAGCAAGCGGCAAACGGCAGCACGCGGGTGATTGTTTCCCCCGGATTTGCGCTCGATGGGTGGGGGCGCGAATTGGTTGTGAACGAGCCGCTGTCTGTATTTTTGCCCGGCGACCGTCACGACCTGACCCTCTATTTGAAATATATCGAGCAGGACGACGAGCAATCTGACCCCGGAACCACCGCATCAGCCCGGCGCGCCGACGCTGTGATCGAGTCGGCACAGCTGAGTTTTGAACCTTCGCCCTCGGAACATGCGCTCGGCGCAGCGGGGCGCGCAGATTTTGCCATCCCCATCGCCCGTCTGCGTCGTCCGCATCGAGAATGGCAGCGCGACAAGAATTTTCGCCCGCCGCGCGCCAAATGATTGTGGACAATCCCCTCAGCACACAGGAACTTGATACGCTCGCGCGGGAATTTATCTGGAACGCCGACAATGTCTTTGCCGATTCCTCGCCGCTGTATGAAAAGCTCGCACGGCGGATCGCCGACGACCCCCAAGTGCTCGTCCTCGCCGCGCACCGGCAAGCGCATCAACCGGCATCCAATCTCTTGTTCGCTGCGGTCCATTACCTTTTGTTTCGGCTAGAGGACGATCCGCTGACGCTGTTTTACGCCGACCTGGCGCGCCGTCCCAACACGGCGGATGATCCGTATCCGATCTTTCGCGCATTTTGTCTGGAACATGCGGATGAAATCATTGCGCTGGTCAGCACGCGGCGGGTGCAAACCAACGAGGTGGCGCGCTGTAATTTTTTTCTGCCCGCGTTCACCTTGATCGCGCAGACCTTGAACGAAGTGCCCTTTGCCTTGATCGAGGTCGGGAGCAGCGCGGGACTGAATCTGAATTGGGACCGATACAGATACCGCTACAGCAATGGCGTTCGCGCGGGCGACCCTTTGTCTCTTGTGCGTCTGCAATGTGAATTGCGTGGAACGGGACGCCCACCGCTTCCGGGCGCGTTGCCGCGCGTGGTCTCGCGCGTTGGGATTGATTTGCATCCGATTGATGTGTTTGACGACGATGCCATGCTGTGGCTGCTCGCGCTGATCTGGCCCGAACAGACAAGTCGCGCAAACCGCCTGCGGAGCGCGATTGCGGTGGCGCGCGAATTTCCGCCCGCACTGCACGGCGGAGATGCGCTCGAACAGACGCCGCGCCTGCTTGACGAAATTCCTTTGGACACGCCGGTGGTGTTGTTTCACAGTTTTGTCTTGAATCAACTTGCCGACGAGCTGCGGACCCGTTATTACGACATGCTGCGTGAGCGGTGCGCCGGGCGCATCCTGTTTGATGTGGCGGTCGAACCATTCGCCTGGCCCGCGCCGATGGTGTTGACGACGCTGCGGGATGGCGCGGAAACGCAACAACCCCTGGCGACCTGCGATCATCACGGACGCTGGTTGGAATGGATCAATCCCTGAATCTCTCGTTTGATTTGCCATGGTGGGGCTGGGCGCTTGCAGCAATTTGTTCCGTCTGGATCGGGATTTCAAAAACGGGAATTGCAGGGTTAGGCGTGCTGGGTATTGCGCTGTTCACGCTCATTTTCCCGGCGCGCGAGTCCACGGGCATCGTCCTGCCGCTTTTGATCGTCGGCGATATTCTTGCCGTCCTCATGTATCGTCGCAATGCCGAATGGTCGTATCTGATACGGTTGGCGCCGTTCACCGCGGTCGGGGTTGTTCTCGGTTATTTTGCGCTCGAATTGCTCGATCCCTTTACGGTCGGGCGGCTGATCGGAGTGGTCCTGCTCGTCGTGACACTCTTGCAGTTGTGGCGTATGCGGAGCGCGAGTGGGGTGGAACGGGCGGGAACGGCGCTCGAGCACAATCTCTTGCTTGCCGCGCTCGTCGGTGTATTGGCGGGGTTCTTTACGATGGTCTCGAACGCATCGGGACCGATCATGATCATTTACCTGCTCGCGATGGGTCTGCCCAAAATGGCATTTATGGGGACGAGCGCATGGTTTTATTTTCTGCTCAACACCGCCAAAGTGCCATTCAGCGTCAATCTGGGTCTGATTACACCGCAAACCCTGAGATTTGACCTGCTGATGGCGCCTTTTGTGGTGCTTGGCGGTCTGGCGGGGTATCAGATACTCAAGCGCATCAATCAGCGTGTTTTTGAACAGTTGGCGTTGATTTTTACGGCGATTGCGGCGATACGGTTGATTATTGGCTAGCAATTCTTGCGTCGCGCGTTGAATTGGCTACAATCAAACAGCTGTATGCAAGATTACCCCTCCCTCTTTGTCATGGGCGACATCCATGGCTATTTCGATGTGCTGGTGCGCCAGCTGCGGTATGCGGGGCTTGCCACGTCCGATGCGCGCTGGACGGGCGGCAAGTCGCAGTTGTGGTTTATGGGCGATTTTACGGACCGTGGTCCGGATGGCGTGGGCGTGATTGATTTTGTCATGCGCCTGCAGGCGGATGCGGCGCGGCAGGGGGGGCAAGTGGGCGCGCTGCTCGGCAATCACGATGTGGCATTGCTGACCGCCAGACTGTTTCCCCATGCGCCGACGGACGGACCCGGGGGCGCTTTTTATGCCGATTGGCGCGAATATGGCGGGACTGTCTCGGACATCGAGCGGCTCGAAAACAAACACATTGATTGGCTGCGCCGGCTGCCTGCAATGGCGCTGGTGGGTGATCGCCTGCTGATGCATGCCGATGCCCCATACTATTTGTATTATGGCGAAACGCTCGAGGCAGTGAACGCCGCAATCTCTGACCTGATGCACAGCGGCGAGACGGACGAATGGAATGAATTACTCGGTTTCTCGGGAGAGCGTTACGCGTTTGACGACCGCAAGCCGGGCGGCGTCATGCTCGCCGCGCAAATGCTCGCCATATTTGGCGGCAAACAAATCATCCACGGACACACGCCGATTCCACTGCTGAGCGGCGCCCCCCTCGAGCGCGTCACGCGCGCATTTATCTATGCCGAAGGGTTGGCGACGGATGTGGATGGCTGGATTTGCAAAGGCGGAGCAGGTTTTGTCTATCAAGCGCTTCCGATCGAATCAAACACTCTCGCTCCTGCGGATGCGCGCCTTTAATTGACCCTGTCCATGGATGCTCCGCCCGATGTGCCCCCGGTTGTTCCTCCCACACCCGCTGATTTGCGGGACGAGTTGATCGAGCTCGAGTATCGCTATCTGACCGAGTCATCTTTTCGTTCCGACGAGCTGCGTGACCGCATCTTTCAATTTTATCTCTTGATCGTCAGCACCGCATCGGCAGTCATCATAGGGCTTGTCCAATTCAATCAAGGCGACACAAACTCGCCGCTCCCGATTGATGTGGGGACGTTCCGTTGGGCGTTGGGCGGACTGGCGCTTGTGATCGGGCTGATTGGCGTCGTGATGGTGCCGATTTTTGTTCGCCTGCGCCGCGTGGTCATTGAATGTTTGCAGGGGACGGTCCTCCTCAAACGTTACACCCTGAACGCGGTGGGTGAGGAACGTTTTGGTGACGCGTTCATCTGGGACGACCAGACGCTTCCGCGCGATGAAAACTATGGGAGCGCGTCATTTTTATTGGTGCTTGTCTTTATGACGCTTGACACGGTCATGCTGACACTGCCTCTCTATCTGATTTTTTTCGAATTATACCGCCCGCTGACGGCATTGTTGGCAACCCTGCTTTTTTTTGTGCCGCTGTTGACGGGTCAGGTGATGCTCTATCGCTACTCGTTGTGGCGGCAGCTCACCGGGGCGCTGGCGCGCAATCGTTTTATGGATAAATGCGCGCGGCTCGGGATGACTATTCCCCCGAATTTTGATCCCGTGATCAAAAAACCACTCTGGCGCGCGTTTCTGGTCGGCGGCATTCTGTTCGCCATCCTTTTTGTCGGACTCGTGTTGTTGGATTTTTTTGCGCTGCCGTTCTGATTCCATTTACGGGATATAACCAAAACGCATGGCTTTTCGAGGCGTTCTCTCTCTTCACAAACAGTATCTCCCCGTCACGGATAAAACTCCGATGCTCTCGCTGGGCGAAGGCGACACGCCGTTGGTGCGCGCCAACGCGCTGTCGCAAGAGACGGGCTGCGAAATCTATCTCAAACTGGAAGGATGTAATCCGACCGGCTCGTTCAAAGACCGCGGCATGGTGGTTGCGGTTGCCAAAGCGGCGGAAAGCGGCGCGCGGGCGGTGGTGTGCGCGTCCACGGGCAACACCTCGGCGAGCGCGGCGGCGTATGCGGCGCGCGCAGGTCTGGTGTGCGCGGTGCTGATTCCTGCGGGTCAAATTGCGCGCGGCAAGCTGGCGCAGGCGTATGTATACGGCGCAAAAATTCTGGCGATTGACGGCAATTTCGACAAGGCGCTGGAATTGACCCGCGAATTGGGCGAGGCGGGCAATTTTGCCATCGTCAATTCGATCAACCCCGACCGGCTGGAGGGACAAAAGACCGCGGCATTTGAAATTGCGGATGATCTCGGGCGCGCGCCGGAAATACTCGCTCTGCCGGTGGGCAATGCGGGGAACATCACGGCATACTGGAAGGGCTTTAATGAATATGCCCGCGTCAAAGCGACTGCGCTGCCCCGGATGTGGGGTTTTCAGGCGGAGGGCGCCGCGCCTCTGGTCATCGGCAAGCCGGTCGCAGACCCGCACACGGTGGCAACGGCAATCAAAATTGGCAATCCCGCAAGCTGGAACGGCGCGGTCCGCGCCCGCGATGAATCGGGAGGCGAGATCAGCGCGGTCAGTGACGCTGAAATTCGCGCCGCGTATGCGTATCTGGCGGCGCGCGAAGGGGTCTTTTGTGAACCGGCGTCGGCGGCGAGCGTGGCGGGCATTTTGAAAAAATTACGCGACGGCAAATTGAAACGCGGACAAACGATCGTGTGTATCCTGACGGGGACGGGACTCAAAGATGTAGATTTTGCTCTGTCGGCAGGATTTACCGTTGAAACCCTGCCCGCCGAAGCGGATGCGCTGATGAACGTACTGCAAGATTGAGGTAATGATGAACCTTTGGCGAGATATTCCTCCCCATCCCGACGCGCCCGATGTAGTCCATGTCGTGGTCGAAATACCAAAGGGCTCGCGCAACAAATACGAGTTTGACAAAAAACTGGGCGCGATCCGGATTGACCGCGTGCTATACACCTCGATGGTGTATCCGGGCGATTATGGGTTTGTTCCGCAAACCATGTATGACGACGGAGACCCGCTCGACATTTTTGTCATGACCAACGAGCCGACCTTTCCGGGCTGCATCATTCCCGCGCGTCCGATTGGGTTGTTTCGCATGAAGGACAAAGGTGAGCCGGACGACAAGATTCTGGCGGTGCCGGTGGGCGACCCGTTCTATCGTGACTATCACGATATCGGCGACATTCCACAGCACTTTTTGGCGGAATGTTCGCACTTTTTTGCCGTCTACAAGGACCTGGAAGGGGTGTTTGTCAAGACGTTGGGGTGGGAGCGCGCAGCGAGCGCAAGAGAGCGCGTCGAGTATGGGCTTGCTCGCTATAAACGAATGGTCGCGGCAGAAAAGAGAAAAGCGCGGCGCAAATAAAAAACTATTGGGTCACGATGACTGCGGCGGGGATGATGCGTTTTCCGGCGAGATACCGCAGGTTGCCGACAAAAATCGCCTCCCGTCCCAATGCCGCATCGCCCATCCATTTGTTGTTGAAATTCAGACAGCCGCGCTCCCCCGCGTTGAGCGATTGAAAATACTCGTGAGCGCGGCGCACAAACAACGTCCGTTCGTTCAGACTGATTTTCACGCTAAACATGTACCCGGCGCGTGTAAACTCTGCAGCCACTTGCGGCTCAAAGCGCATCCCGAGAATATGCGCGGTCTGTTCGCACAAGCCCTGCAAATCCTGATGTGAAAATCTCATGCGGACCGTCTTGGAATTGGAGTTTGTAATAAACTCCATGCGTTCGGGCAGCAGCGACGCTTTGCCATAACGATGTTCGCGGGCGACGGCGGAATAGTTGGTGAGCGTCGTATTCTTTTCAAGCTGGTATTCGTAATAGCGCGTTTGATAGCGCAAGGTCCAGTTTTTGGAGAGATTAACCAGCGCGGCTTCAATGTCGTTCCACAAGTCTTTGCCGATAAAATACGCGCCCAGAATGGCGACGATGGATTGCAGAGAATAGACTTCGGAGGGACGCACGGCGAGAAAAAAAAGAATGATGGCGATGCCGAGAAAAATGCCAAAGAGACTGTTGGCGGGGCGGGGGACGCGCGTATAAAGGGACCGCCGCCGCGTCGAGATTTCATCGGCGTATTCCTGGAACGGATTGAACTTGTAGGAATCTGCCGTAATCTGGCGGCTGAACGGATAGAGCACCAGATGCACCTCGACAGAATCGTATTGTTTCAACGCGGGGATATTGTTCAGTTCGACGTCATAAATTTGCGGCAGCGTCGGGTTTTGCCTGACTCGAATCAGTCTTTGAAGCGGCGCTTGCATAGTTCCGCGATTGTACGGATGAGCGCGGCGCACGTCAAATGACGCTGCGGCTCGACAAAAAAAACGCATCGAACGCGCCCGGCAAGGTCCGCGGCGCGAGTTTGTCTCACAGGTGAATTGTGCCACGTTTTACAGTCAATGTCCCCGCCACCACTGCAAATCTGGGTCCCGGGTTCGATTGTCTTGGGCTTGCGCTGGATTGGTGGAATACGATTACGGTTGAACCTGCCCGCAAATTCAGCGCGCGTTTGCGAGGCGACTCGGAAGGTCTGCCTGCGGACGAGACCAACATGGTCGTCGAACATATCCGCATTTTGTATAAACATCTGGGCGCGCCAATGCCGCCGCTGCGCGTGACCATGACGAATCGCATTCCCATCGGCAAGGGATTCGGGTCGAGCGCCGCGGCGCTGGTGGGCGGACTGGCTGCGGGCAACGCGCTCGCCGGAACGCCGCTGAGTGCGCAAGAGCTTTTGGAGCTGGCGAACGAATTGGAAGGACATCCCGACAATGTGAGCGCCGCGATTTTTGGCGGGTTTACGATTTCGGCATTCGACGGCGGGCGGGTGGTTTGCGCCACCGTCGAGCCGGCCGCAAACTGGCGCGCGGTGGCCTATATCCCCGACCATGCGCTCGCGACCAAAAAAGCGCGCAAGGTCCTGCCCGACAGAATCACGCGGGCGGATGCGGTCTTTAATATTGGGCGCGCGGCGCTGCTTGCCTATGCCTTTACGACACAGCGCGCAAGTTTCCTAAAAATCGGCACAGAGGACCGTCTGCATCAGCCGTATCGTGTCCCACTGGTCAAGGGCATGCCCGAGATGTTGGACGCCGCGTGCGCGGCGGGAGCAAACGGCGCGGCGCTGAGCGGGGCGGGACCCAGTCTGATAGCGTTCGCCACTTCGACCGCCAACGCATTACAGATTCAAAAAGCATTTGCCGAGACGGCGCGAAAATTGAAATTGGTCGGCGAGACCCGGATCCTCAAACTGAGCGCGCGCGGGACGTTTGTTGCGCGGTCATGAAAAGGGCGTGGGCGCGCGTTCCTGCCAGGATGGAACGCGCGCCCCCCGATCAACGTCTATTGCTTTGAGAGACTGTTTCGAAATTGTTCTTGCATCCTCAAGAAGCGGGGAAATTTGGGCAAATGCAACCAATATAGTGCGCCGTTTTTAATTTTGAAACAGTCTCTGAGAGAAAATGCGCCGAATTGTAATTTCGATTTTGCTCCTTGTAGTTGTCTATGCGATCAATGGCTGCAATGCCGCGGGGCAAGCTACAGACATTCCGACTGCAACTGCCACTCCGGTCGTCGCTATGCCAACGGACGTCCCAGGTCCGACGATTGCAAGCGCGCAACCAACCCGATTCAACCCCGAGTCAACGCGTGTCCCGAACACGCCGCGACCCGAGATTCCGCCGCCGATTGACACAAACCCAACCCGAGTTGTCGCGACCGTGATACCTGACCCGACTCTTTTGAATCTGGTAAACCAAGCCAAAGCCGACCTTGCCCTCCGCGCCAATGTCTTGCCCGATGAAATCAAGGTCAAGAGCGTGCAAGCGGTCGAATGGCGCGACGCGTCGCTCGGCTGTCCGGCGCCGGGTGAAATGTATGCCCAAGTGATTACGCCCGGCTCTTTGATCGTGCTGGAAGCCGCCGGCCAAGAGTGGCGTTATCATACGAGCACAACCACCGTCATTTGGTGTGACCGATAACAAAAACCCCCGCTGTCGTCACGACACAGCGGGGGTTTTTATTACGCCGGAAGGGGCTGTTTGGTGTGATAGCCCGTTACCCTTTGAAATTGGTGGGCGACCTGGAGCAGGCGGTCTTCATCCCACGCGCGCCCGACAATCTGTAACCCGATGGGCATGCCCGCGCGGCTGAAACCGCATGGGATCGAGAGCGCAGGCAAGCCGGTCACGTCGAACGGCGCAGTGAACGCGGTCAGCTGCTGCGCGAGCGATACCGCATCACTGCCAATGGGCGGCGCGGTGATCGCGGTTGTGGGGGTGATGAAAAAATCAATGTCGCCAAAAAAACGCTCGAGCTCCATCCGCAGTTCAGCTTGATGACGGCGCGCCAGGGCGTATTCTTCGACGCCGACCTTTTCGCCGCTCTTGAGGCGCGCCAGGACATCTGCTCCATATTCGTTGGCGTGCGCTCTCATTCGGTCGTGATGAAGTGTTGCCGCTTCGACGCGCAGGATGATGCGATTCGTGTCAAACATTTCCTGCGCCGCCGTCAATTCTTTGTTCACTTGCGCTGCGCCCAATTCGTGAAAAACCCGTCCCGCCTCGCGCACCGCTTGCACGATTTCCGCGTCCGCGTTGTCTTGAAAGTATTGTTGAGGCATCGCAAAGCGCAGCCCGCGCAGTGATTCTCCCAGGAGCGATGTGAAATCTGTTGTCGGCAGATTCACCGAGACAGGATCGTAGCCATCATAGCCCGCAATGACATTCAACAAGAGGGCGCAATCCTCTGCGGTCTGCGCCATCGGTCCCGCATGGTCGTTGCTCCAACTCAACGGAACGACCCCGCGCAGACTCACCCGCCCATAAGTCGGTTTTAGTCCGGTGATTCCACACAAGGCGGCAGGAATCCGAATCGAGCCGCCCGTATCGGAACCCGGCGCCCCCAAACACAAGCGCGCCGCCACTGCGGCTGCGCTGCCGCCCGACGAGCCGCCTGTGATATGAGCGAATTGCCAGGGGTTGTGCGCATCCCCGTAATGCGGATTTTCGTTTGTCACTCCATACGCAAATTCGTGCATATTGTTTTTGCCAAGCAGGACTGCGCCGTTTGCAAACAGGCGCTCGGTGACAAACGCATCGGCTTGCGCGATATTTTCGCGCCACAAATTCGAACCGGCGGTGGTGCGAACGCCGCGCACGTCGTACAAGTCCTTGAGCGAAATCGGAATGCCGTGCAGCGCGCCGTGAACGATGCCCGCGGCGCGGTCCGCATCGGCGCGCTGCGCTTGCTCGCGCGCCAGGTCCGCCGTGACCGTGATAAACGAATAGAGCTGTCCGTCATACCGGGCAATCCGGTCCAGATAAAATTCTGTGAGCGCAAGACTGGAAATATCGCCAGCCGAAACCGCCTTTTGTGCGGCGGCGAGGGTAAAGGAAGCGAGATTCATAGGGGAATTTTAGCATATTGCCCCAAATATGGGTCTCGGTCCCGGATTTGCGAAACTCGATGGTTCGCCACTTGTGCCGCAATACATTTTTCTCTATAATAGAGTAGGTTCGCCCCCGGCGAACTGACGCATTGTGTCCTGCATTGTTCCTCTGCGATAAACCTACCCGGCTCGAATCCGCGCTTTTCTCTTGTTGCAATCGTATCTGCGCCTCGCTCTCTGCTGCGCTGCCAAATTTTCGCATGTACGCATGGCTGTTGATGATGTATTGGGGTGTGACATTCGTCCTATTCGCGGTCTCTGCGATGGCGCATGATGACTCTGGGGGCGCCGCATAGGTGATCCTGGTCCGAATTTACATGGCGTTTGGAGTGATGACAGGAGGAATCTCATGTCTCTGCAGTCGCCCAATCTGGGACCCAAACCGGATACAGAGGACGTTCATTTTACCCTTGAACGCGCCAACAACGGTTGGGACACGCAGAATGCGAATCGCGATTGGGTCATTTTTGCGGCACTCGTCGTCATTTATCTCGTGTTGGCGGGGGTGATGTTTTTGTAAGAGCCGGTTCTTGCAAAAACAGAATGATGACAAGCTATAACCGATAATTCATGTTATAATGATCGAGACTGCAAACCTCTTGAGCACCCTGGTGCTGGCAGTGCACGTCCGGTTCAAACGCGCGATGATGGCGGAACGCGATAGACAGCCGTCCGACTCGTTTGCGCGCCGGCTGCTGCCCGTCTCGGTGCGTCCGGGTGAATGATGCAAGCACCGAAACGAAAACCACCTTGGCTGCTCCTCGGTTTTGGGCTCGTGTTGGCAATAGTGCTCACTGTGCCCGTTATCGCCGCCGCAATGGGCACACTGGGAAGCGGACCCAAATACACATTGTTGAAAAGTGTGCCGGAACGCGACGACGGCGCATATTTACAGGTAAATGACGGCGCACAGCGCGGTGTGGTCAAACTCTATGCGTGGAATTTCCGCCTCAAGGAATTTCCCGCCGATGCGCCCGTATTCAACCCTCTTTACATTTCCGCGCTGATTATCAGTCAACGTGACAGCGACGCCCCCCCTCGATCCACCCTCTTGCAGACCGACGATTCCACTGAATACAAGCTCTTTTGGCTCGGTGATGGTTCTCTGGTCCCCCTGGATATGGAAACAGATGCGACCAAGACCAGACTTGTCCCACGCGCGCCTCTCCGCGACGGAGAATACATGATTGAGATGCCCAAGAGCCGGCTGTCGTCGGATAGACAGTATTTGTATTTTCGCGCGAGTTCGTGGGCGCCCGCGCTACCGGTCAAATAAAGGCGCGGCTGGCGGGTCCGAACCGTCGTCGCTCCCGACGAGCTCGCGCATATTTTCCTCCGGCGTTTCCAGATACAAATCACATCCCGGCATCACCGCGTCCACGCCTGCTTGTATCGCCGCTTGTTTCCCCGCCCGAATTTGCTCCACAGTGCCGTTGGCGATGAGACCGACGGGGTCGAGATTCCCAAAAAGTAACATTCGGTCGCCAATGAGCTGGCGCGAGCGCGTGAGATTGTTGGTGTGTTCCACGGCAAGCGCGGTTGCGCCGGATTCCGCGAGCAGTTCCATCGCCTGATTCGTATTGCCGCAGACGCTCAGAATCGTCGGCGCGGAAATGCCGTGAATGAGGGTTTGGAGCCGTCCAAGCACCAAATCACCAAAGACGCGCGGTCCGAGCACGCCCGGCGAACCCCCCATCTCGTGAATGGTAACAAAATCTGCGCCCGCTTGTTGATAGGCGGCGACGACGCCGAGCAGCGCCTCGGTGATGACATCGAGCGCGTGCGCGACTTGGTCGGGCGACATACGCACGGCGGGCATGAGCGACTGGTAATCCACCAGATAGTTTGCTACGGTAAAAGGTCCGGCGATCCATGCGCCGACGACGATTTCATTGCCGACGCGTTGTTTCAGTCGGCGGAGGGCATCGAGGACGAGAGGAATCCGTCCGCGCCGGGTAAAATCGCCGGGAGGGATGACAATCTCGGCGGGCGAATCAAAGAGCGGTTCGGGGACAATGGGCCACATCGGTATGGGCATGTCGTCTCGAAAATCAACGCGCGCCCCCATCGCCTCCGCTTCGAGGACCAGGTCGCTGGGAAGGGTGGCGGATGGCAGCCCGTATAGCTCGTAGGCGGAAGCAGCCGCCGCGACCATCTTGACGGGGTCGCGATGGATTTCGTGAAAGGCAAGCCCGCGCGCATCGAGCGCAGGGGTGATGATCGTCGAGAGGGCGCCAAAAGTTGGCGGGGAGGTGGACCGATCGCCGTGCAGCAAGCCAAGAATCTGATTGCGTGAGGACATTAGAGTCATGGCACGTTCACGACATACATTTCGACATTGTAGAGCAATTCATATTCTCCCGTCGTCCCGCAAATGCCCTGCGCGGGCGTTGCGCCGCGCGGACACGTCCGAATCATGTATGTGCCGGGGTTAAGTTGAATCGTGCCGAATTTGTGCGAGTTGACGGGGACCATCGCTTGCCCCTCGATATAAATGTCAACATCGTGGTCAATCTGGTTGAGCAGAAACAAGAGGACCTCGCCGCGCGCGGGAATCGTTCCGCCCAACTGCCAATCGTACGGTTCGTTTTTCACCTCGCGCGCCAGAGTCTCGCATTCGTTATTCGAGTCTGACGGCTTGGTCCCGCGCGGACAGTGGGTCAGGCGGTGTTCGCCGGGAATCACGCGCAAGACCTGATAGCCGCCCGGAGGAACGGTGATTTGATATTCGTCGTCAATAAAAAAATCAAAAGGACCGGCGCGGTTATTCGTGACCAGAAAATCAATGCGCGCGGCAAGAGTGGGCGAGACGGTGGTTGGCTGCGCCGCCTGTGTGGGCATCGGGTTGGCGGTGGCGACAAGCGCAGTTGGGGCGGGCGCGGGAGCGCGGTTCAATAAACCGGGCAGGATGCCGATAAACGCGGCGCTGACTGTCGCCAGCGCTCCGACGATGGCAATATACAGCGCGGTCCGGTCCTTGGGTGGAGGTCTGGGGGCGTTTTCGCTCATACGCGATCCGTTTGACGGGGCGGACGGAGAGAGTTGTCTGTATCAACCCGCGTTCATCAACTGCTCCAATGCTTCGGGATGCGGGAGGGATGGAATCACGCCCAGGCGGGTGCATGCCAACGCGCCGGCAGCGCCTGCATAGCGCACGGCGGGTTCGAGCGGAATGCCGCGCGCGAGATAGGTGGCAAGGGTCCCGTTGAACGCGTCGCCCGCGCCGGTTGTATCAACGACCCGGACCCGGAATGCAGGCATGTTGTGATAGCCCTCGTGCGTGACGATCGTGGCGCCGTTCACCCCGCGCGTGAGAATGACGCGCCGGACGCCCATTTGAATCAGCTCGTCGCACAAATCAATCGAGTTGGCATTGTCATCGGGCGCACGCCCGAGCATGAGACGCAGTTCGGTCTCGTTGGGTGTGACGAGGTCGGCGTATTGAAGGATTTCGGGCGGCACGCGGCGCGCCGGCGCGGGATTCAGAATGCTGATGACGTTGGCGTCGTGCGCGAGCTTGAGCGCGTGCCCGGCGGTTTCGAGCGGGATTTCCAACTGGGTGATGAGGACGTTGGAGGTTTGAATGCGTTCGCGGGCGCGGTCAACGTCGTCGGTCGAGAATAATTCGTTTGCGCCGGGATCGAGCAGAATAAAATTGTCGCCGTGCGCGTCGAGCACGATGAAACCGACGCCCGTATTGCGGTCGGGTGATTCAAACAAATAGGTTGTGTCGACTTGTTCCTGCGTATACAGTTGCTTGCCGATGGCGCCGAAATTGTCGGCGCCGATACGTCCGACAAACTCTACATTTGCGCCCAGCCGCGCGGCTTGCACCGCTTGATTGCTGCCCTTGCCGCCGGGACCCATATCAAAATCGCGCCCGAGCAGGGTTTCACCCTTGACGGGAAAACGCTCGGCGCGCAAGGTGAGTCCAACGGCAAAACTGCCGACGACGGTGACGGAAGGGATTGGTTCGGTCACGCTAGACTTTCCATCGGCGCCAGGATTCCAGCACATACGAATAGAACTTGGTGAGGTCTACGGTGTCGAGCGCGCGGATTTTTCGCCCCCCCGCTTTCACCAGCGTACGTCCCTGGCTTTTGCCGTGCGTAATGATTTCCGTCTCGTACTCTTTTGACGTGAAATATTCGGGATGACCGATATAGGCAGTGGTCAGCAGGTCCCAGAAAAAATAGTCTTGATGAACGACAAGCGCATAGCACTGCCCCGCAAAATCCGAGAGCGGATACTTGTATTGTCGCCCCAATTGTTTGAGAAACGCCGAGGTCACGGGAACGTGATTTGTCAGGTCGAGCGGACAGATGATGAGGGAGATTCGGGTCTGCCACACACGCGCCGCCGCCGGCGGGTCCCAATATACATTCCATTCCGCCGTGCGGTCCTGTCCGCCTTCCATGATGGGGTCCACATTGCCCATGACGTTGAGCGCGCCGCCCATCCAGACGATTTCCTTGATTTTTGACTCGATGTCGGGCGCAAGGTCGAGCGCGGCGGCAAGCGTGGTGAGCGGTCCCGTCTCGAGGACCGTGATGGGGGCGGGCTGGGCGCGCAAAATGTCCGCGACAAAGTCGGGCGCATTCTTGGGTGAGAGAGGCGCGCGGATTTCGTCCGTCTGGTTCAGAATCGGCAGATGGTCAATGGTGAACGCATCGCGGCGAAAGATGCGGGGAAAGGGGTTGACGCCGCGCACATCACTGCGGGCTACGGTGACGCCCTCGACGCCCATCAAATCGAGAATCTTTCGAGTCGCGCTGACTGCCGGTTCGATATAACAGTCGGCGGGCGTGACGGCGATGCCGAGCACGCGCACGTGGTCCATCGTAAGGAGGAGGACGAGGGACAGATAATCGTCCACACCGCCGTCGTGGATCATTAGTATCGGTTGTTTTGAACGCGCAGCATCCATCATGCGAGGGGGTTCTCCCGTTCCGGGTAGAGTGGCTTGGAAACAATCTCAAAATAGCTGCTTGCGCCCGGAGGGTGTTGTGAAAGGGGCAGATGCAGCACAACCATAGTGTCGCCTTTTATTTTGCGACAGCTTGTCACAGATTGGTCCACGAGTATAGCAAAGCAAGAAAAGGGCGTCAATGACAGCGCGTTGTTCAAGGTCGGGGTGGACGCGTGGTGATGAGCGCGAACGCGGGCGAGACGCCGGAGCCGTCACCGCACTCGGCATCGCTCTTGTTGTGCCACCCATTACATTCGTCATTTGTCCTT
Organism: Anaerolineae bacterium; assembly: GCA_020851635.1. Lineage (GTDB taxonomy): Bacteria > Chloroflexota > Anaerolineae > UBA4142 > SHND01 > SHND01. Next base: position 34,463 of record JADZCJ010000115.1, on the reverse strand, counting down.
TGCCATTGACGGATTCCACAACAACGCCAGCCACACCGAAAGCGTCCCGAGCATACCAAAAAGCAGCAGCACGCTGTAGGGCGATCCGCGCATCCAGACGTTCCAATAACTGTGCAGGGCGAGAAACAGACAAGAGAGGGCGGCGAGAATGCGCGGGACGGTCCTGGCAGGGCGATAAAGCCCGACGATGGCGAGCGGGATGATTAGGTGCGGCAAATAGTGGTCCCACGTTCGTGGAATGACGAGCAGAGTTGCGGACAGAACAAACCCAAAATTGTAAATAAAGGCATCGCGGTCGGGCAGCAGCCGCAAACGGCGACGCGCGACCAGAAAGGTTGTCACAAGAATCACGAGCACAGCAGCGATCCCGAGAGCTTGACCGAGTGCGGGCGCATGGATCAACGGAATAAACGTAATGACGACGTTTTCGCCTCGAATTGTCGTCGGCATTTCATACACTTGGAACAAACGCTGTATCGCCGCGACGACGGATTGATTCGGCGGAAAGAGGTTCATCGCGCCGACCTCCGGCAGGACCTCTACAAAATACGCGCGGACGCTTTCGGTCCCACCTCCATAAAGGATGCTGACGAGCATGGCGGCAAGAATAGAGACGACGATAGCGGCGAGAATTTTCGCCCGTTTGTGGACCAGATAGACTGCGATCAAGACGAGCGGATAAACTTTGATGACGGCAGCGACGCCGATGAGCAGTCCCGCGGCGAACGCCTTGTATCCCTGCGCCGGGCGCGGGGCGACTGCGAGCGCGGCGGCAAACAAGAGTGTGAGAAAGAGGGTCGTTTGACCGAGAAACAAAGATGTGAGCATCTCGGGCATCAGGATGGCGACAATGGCGAGGAGCATGGTCTTGCCCGTCGAGAGATAAAACGCTTTGTTGAGGAGCAAGACCGTCAGCGCCAGCGCGCCCAGACCGGACCAGAGCCATACCAACCCCGCCGACTGAAAAGACAGCGCAGCGAGGGGACGCATCAGCGCGGCAAAAAACGATGGATAGATATACTCCATCGGCGCAAGCCCCAGAGTTTGCGCCAATTCGGCTGTGACGGGTTTGGAATAGAGGGGACGCCCCAGGTTCAACAGCGCGGACGCCAGATAATACGCCTGGAAATCGAGCCAGCTGCTCGCGCGCAGGATTCGATTGAGCTGGGCGAGAAACCCGTCGGCGGCGAGGATATTTGCCGTGACGAGGATTGCGGCGACGAGCCAATCGGCGAGCCGATCTTTGACCGGGACGACTTGACCGTTCGAATTTGGTTGCATAGGCGCGGACGGGGCACTCGAGACGTGGCGGGCTGAGAATCGGGTCCGCTTTGGACGCCTTACCGTTGGGAAATGCAGCAACGACGTCGCTCGCAAACAGGAGGATCGCGACTCTGACGACTTGATTTTTAGCGTGAGAGCTTGGGCAGAAAACGCCCGGTCCGCCCCATATAGTCGCGATACGAGTCACCAAATTTGGCGACCAGCTGTTCCTCTTCGGCGGGGGTGCGCAGAATCAACAGCGCAAGGGCAATCACGCCGCAGATCAAAATCAGCGCGTTTGCGGTCATCAGCATCAATCCAACGAAAAAGAGCGCGCCGAATGAATAGAGCGGATGACGAATATACCGATAGGGTCCGCGCACGACGAGCTGTGCGTTTTGGCGCGTCTGGACAGTGTCGGTAATATTGTTGCCGAGCGAACGAAACATCCAAATCAGCAAGGGCAATCCGATCAGCGCAAGCGCCAAGCCAAATAAACGCAGGGCGTCGGGCAACTCTACCGCGGCAAAGCCGAGCCAATCAGGATTGATCACATAGAGGAGCAGACCTCCCCAAAGCCCCAGTCCCGCAAGGCGCAACATCACCATGAGAGGGACGCCTTCCCGCGTGCGGTCAATTTTATCACCACCGGTGCTCTGCGCGCGGCTGCGAAAATACACCGAGATGCTGAACGCGACGAGCAACAAAGCCAGGGTGAAGATGCGAAATATATTGTCGTTCATTGATTATTTCCTTGCGCAATTTTATTTAATGATCAGCCCCGTGACATAGAGCGCAATCATACCGGTCATGACTCCGGCGAACAGGGTGAATGGCTGCGGGTGCCTGGCATTGTCCTTGATGACGATTTTGGAAATCTGAAATGCGACCTGCAAGACCGCTCCCGCGCCGATGGACAAAAAGAGCAGGGCGAGGATCGGTGAGTAAAACAACCCGCCAATCCATGCGCCGAGAATGGCTGGTGCGCCGCCGATCAGACCGAGGATAAAGAGATTCACCCATTGCGGCTTGTCTTTGACAATGGGCGCGATGATGCCAAGCCCTTCGGTAATGTTCTGAATGATAAAACCGATGACGAGAAACGCGCCCAGCGTAGCCGCGCCAACGCTGTATGCCGCGCCGATGGCAAGCCCTTCGCCGAGATTGTGCAAACCGATCCCGATGGCAATCATGAACGCGACGCTCAGCCGCTGTTCCGCCTCACTCTTTCCCAACGTGGTCTGACGCTGTGAGATGGCTTCGAGAAGCAAAAATGTGCCGACAATGCCAAGCCCGACGATGCCGATACCCTGAAAGGGTCCTCCTACGGCTGCCGAGATTTCCAATGCCTCTGAAGTGGCGTCAATCCCCAAAAAAATCAAAAGCCCGACCGTGACTGCCATCAAAAAAGCAAAGGCGCGCGCCCCCATGCGGCGGAGCGCGGGAAACCAAAAGATGCCCAAAAAAATGGGAATGACGCCGACGTAAAGCCCGATCAGCGTAAAGCTCGACAGCGTTGCCGAGTCCACCGATTGTGTTTCAGATGCCGCGCCGATGCCGGTCTCAAAGGCGATCGAATTGGCGGAAAAAATCTTGATGGCATACGGGTTCGCCTTGACCCACGGATAGGGGATCGTCACGACGGCGCTGCCAAGGCGCGGGATGGTTGCGTCGGGCGAGACAGTAAAAGGCACAATCGCCTCGTTGACATTGACCTGGGAGAGCGTGATCTCGTCCGGCGAGGTGTTTTGCAGCTGCAGCTCGATGACACCCGGTTTCAGCACCGTGCGGTCGAACTGGACGCTTTCGAGGGGCGCGGCGGGTTTGACGTTTAGCCCTGCGCCGCTCGTATAGAGAAAAAGCGCAATGACGCCAATGAGCACAAGCACGGGCGCGAGCAGCAAGACGATGGTTTTGAGCGCGCTTCCGGATTCCGTTTTTTCACTCGCGGCGATATTTGGTGTGGTCATGCTTTACTTATCCTTCTACTTGAAAAACACCCGTCCACCCGAGTTCGGCAAATTCGGTGACGTGCGCATGGAACATGTATTTGCCGGGATACCTGTAGCGAAATTCCAACATGCCCCGCTGCGCCTGCCCCTGAATAATAGTGTCTGTATATTCGCTTGGTGTGCGGCTTGTGCCCGTCGGATAATAGTTGAAAAAGTTGGCGTGAAGGTGGAATGAATTGACCAAATCGTATTCGAGCATATTGATCAAAAAGATTCGAACGAGCGCATCCTTTTTGATGACGATTGGATGCTTGTCGAAATGGAACGGGATGAAATTGACCGCGTAAAAATCATTGGCGCCGTCAAAATCAATATCCACTCCATTCTGCACCATGACCAATTCGTGCTCTGCCTTGGCCCACCCGCCCGGCGGGTCTATGATGAACGCGCCATAAAGCCCGCGCGCGATGTGTTCCGCCAGAGGGAAAACATGACAGTGATATTGATGCACGCCGAACGGCGCGGCATCGAATTCATAAACGAACGATCCGCCAACCGGAACGGGCTCAAATACCCCGTCCATATTGGCGTGGTGGACGCCGTGAAAGTGCATGGTGTGCGGATGCGCCGTGCCGTTGACAAATTCGATGCGGATACGGTCCCCTTCGGCACAGCGGATGGTGGGACCGGGCACGCGTCCGTTATACGTCCACGCCTCGAACATGATGCCCGGCGCGACCTCGATCAGCTTGTTCACCGCGTTGATGCGATACTCGCGCAAGGTCTGACCGTTGGGGAGCGTGCTCACCTTGCCGTAGTCGAAATCGGTGAGAATGTCCGTCGGGTTGAACCCGTTGGCGGCGTGGTCCACCTCGCCGACAAAGCCGGGCATGAACAGCGCATCCCCGGTGGGGCTAGGGTGCTGGGTGTGCGTGACGCCGGAGGCGGGCGAGGCGGTTGGGGCAACGCCCTGTGTTGGCGAGCAGGCAATCGCCGCGCCCGCCAGACCGACGGCGCCAAGGGCGCCTGCCTGAATCAACTTGCGTCGCGTCAGTGTCTGTGCCATAGGTTACTCTGCTTTCCAACCGCGGTTTGTCCCGCTTGTTTTTTGAATTGTCGGTGGATTGACCCAAATGGAGCGGGCGAGGGCCTCGTCCAGCGTATGCTCGCCCGCGCCGACGCGAACACGAAGCGGTCCTTCAAAAGGTTCGCGGTCTACCACAGCGACCGTGGCGTCGGGAATCAAGCCGAGCTTGGAAAAGTGTTTCAGATGGTCAGGATTCTGGTCGCTGACCCGCGCAATGACCGCCGATTCACCCGCATTGACTTGAAACAGGGACTGGTAGATGGGGCGTTCGACATGTCCCGCTTTGGTCGGGATGGGGTCCCCGTGCGGGTCATGTGAAGGGTCGCCCAAAAAGTTGGCGATGCGGTCCTCGAGGTCCTCGGAAATGACATGCTCGATCTTTTCTGCTTCGGCATGCACCTCTTCCCAGGGGACGCCCAGCGCTTCGGCGAGAAAGAGTTCGATGAGGCGATGGTGACGCAAAACTTCCAATGCCATTTTTTCGCCCGCTCGGGTCAGTTCCACCCCGTGATAAGGCGAGTGGCGCACCAGTTTCAGCCGCGCCAGTTTTTTGATCATGTTGGTGACGGATGCGGCGGAAATCTCCAGGTGCCCGGCGAGCGCGGTGGTCGTCACCGTTTCGTTGTCCTCTTGCAGTTGATAGATGGCTTTGAGATAGTTTTGGACAGAGGCGCTGGTCATTAGTTGCTCCAAATATTTAATTTAGTCATGGCTAAATCAACCTGATAAAAATTTAGCCGCAACTAAATTTAGTTACAGCTAAATTATATGGAAATCGCGCGCTTTGTCAAGAGGTTTGTTTCGCCGAGTTATTGGACCGTCATTGTGCGGGCATCGGACTTGGCACAGCCGAGTGGGTTACATGCTTTTGCGAACCACTTGTAGGTCTTGGCTCGCGTCAGCCGCGCGGTCTGGTATGTCAGAACTGTTAATCCCTTGACCTTGTCCGTCGTCTCGCCGGTGGCTGTATCCTTGACCGTGATGTTGTACGTTTCGGCGCAATTTGCTTTTTTCCATTTGAGCGTGGGACGCCGCGTCGTGACCACCGCGCCATCGTCCGGCAACTTGAGCTTGGGTTTGGCGGGTTTGTCGCGGCAAGCGCCGTGTTTGCCCAAAGCAACGCGTCCGCGAGACGCTGGTAGACCAACTCTGTTTGCGCCACATACAAACACCCTTCAACATAAAGCGTCTGAAGCTGCTCGCGTGGTTCAAGCAGCTATTCCTCAAGCACAAGTCCGGGCAGGAGAGGGCGGTAGGCGGTCAAGGCATTGACAAGATTCTGCGGCAGCGGCGGCACATCGTGGTGCGAGGCATCATTGAGCACGCCGCGAATGGTCGCGGCAAATTCTGCCGTGTCAATCTGCACACGATCGAGGGGGTCAAAGAGATATACATCGCCCTCGACCTGAAAATAGCGCGAGGGCGCCTTGGCTCTGAGATGAGGTTCCAGGGCATTTCGCAGCCAGGAAAAGACCGTGCGAAAGGTAACCGCTGCGGTTGATGGTTCTGCCTTGCTCCACAATTCTTCGAGGATTTGATCGCGGGCGAGTGGCCGGCTGTGATGGAGCGTGAAATATTCAAACAATCGCTGCACAATGGGTCGGTGCCAGGCGTGGTTGGGGATCGGGCCCTCTTCGCCAAACGGAGCTCGCATCCAAGCCGTTTCAATAGATCGGGGTTTGCGGTGCGCGTGGCGGGGTCGAGCGCCTCCACCCAACGCCGCCAAGTCAGATAACGTCCGCGATCCCAGATAAACTCGGGTTCCAGCTCGTTCAAAAACTGCGCCGCCCGGGGACCAAGTCCGGCTTCGAGCGCGTGTTCAATCGCCATTTCCATATCGCCTTGTGCCGCAAACCATTCGACAATGTTGGGGTCCAAAACCGCGCTCAATTCGGGCGTTTGCAGACGCGCGCGAATCAATTCATGGTAGCGATACCAACCGGGCGGCTCGAGTGTTTCGATAAAAAGATTGCGCGCGAGTATCTCTGAAAACAAGGGTTGAACCTGCGCCTGCTCGACGCGGAGCAGTTCGGCTGCCAATTCGAGATTGAACCGCCGCGGGGTGGCTGTAACGCGCAAGAGCAGAGCTTGCGAACGCGTCAGGCAGAACGCGCCCGCTGAGGACAAAACGCAGGTGTGGCGTTTCGAGCTGTGCTGCCAGCCAGGCGCAGGTGTCCGCGCCGCGGTGACAAGGTGGACATCGTCGAGCACAATCGTGTTTTGGGGTTGGAGCAAGGGTTCCAGCCGCGCTCTCAAAAAAGGGCGATGTCCCGAAAATTGTGTAAATTTGTAGGGGCGGGGTCGTCCCGCCCGGATTTACACACAATTCGCCAAACCGCCCAAAAAGGCAAGGTCCGCATCAGCCGGCGTGAGCGAGAAAAAGAATGTCTGGGGGTGAATGCGTGTCAGATCGCGCAGGGCAGTGGTCTTGCCATACCCGCCCGGCGCATGGACCAGCACATGCCCCTGTTCAAGCGCGGCGCGCAGGCGCACAAGAAATGGGATGGGTGGGCGAATTGGCTCGGACATTGCCGCATGAAAATTCTAACTCGCATCTTTGCCTCGCGCAATAGGTTGATGGCTTGAATACTTTTGTGAATCGTGTGATTCGTCTTACAATTGGGTGTATTTTGCGTAACGCTGAATGGTCACGACGAGACGAGCCGCGCGCACAAGCTCGGTTGACCGGGCAATTCGCCCCGCAAGGGACAAAAACGAGCGTATTGTGATTCTGGTAGACGCATTCAATTATGCCGCTTTACGCGGCGACGAATGGTTCCGCGCGCTGGGACAGCATCTGGTGCTGGTCGGCGTCGCGCTGACGATTGGGGTGTTGATCTGTGTGCCTCTGGGCGTGCTTTCCGCGCGTTCGCGCACGGCGGCGGTTGGCATCATCAACGGCGCAAATGCCCTGCGCGTGATCCCGAGTCTGGCGATTTTGTTTCTGGCTATTCCGTATTTTGGGTTGTCATTCACTTCTGCGGCGCTGGCGCTCACCCTGTTGGCGCTGCCGCCGATTCTCATCAATACCGATGCGGCGTTTCGCAGCATCTCACCCGCGGTCAAAGAAGCGGCGTATGGGATGGGGATGACCGGACGCCAGGTGCTTTGGCGGATCGAAGCGCCGCTCGCGCTGCCTGTCATTATGGTGGGCATCCGTACGGCGACCGTCGAAGTGATCGCCAGTGCGACACTGGCGGCGTTTATCGGCGGCGGGGGGCTGGGGATTTATGTGACGCGGGGTTTTGCATTGTTCGACAACTCAATTCTGCTGGTCGGCGCAATCTCGGTCGCCGCGCTGGCGCTGGCAGCCGAAGTAATAATGGGGGGGCTGGAACGGCTGGTTCGTGTGCCGTCATAGCCGACAACGCAGAGATACTTGCTCGGGCAACGCGGCAGGGTATTCGGACTCTAGACACTGTTCCCGGAGGAATGATATGGATACAAAAAATTCGATGTCAAATCATTTACGCAGGATGGCTGCCATCTTTTTGTTGGGCATGATTGCTGTATTCGCGCTTGCGGCGTGCGGCGGCGCGCAGGCGAAACCGGTGCGCGTCGGGTCCAAGGACTTTACCGAAGAATTTGTCGTCGGCAACATGTACGCGCTGCTGCTTGAAGAGAATGGCATTGCGGTCGAGCGCAAATTGAACTTGGGCGGTACGCCGGTCTTGCAGCAGGCGCTGGTCAGCGATCAAGTTGATCTGTATCCCGAATATACGGGGACGGGGCTGTTGACCGTGTTGAAACTGCCGAGCAGCACCAACGCCCGGCAGGTGTTTAATACCGTCCGTGATGAATATAAAAAGCAGTTCAATCTCGTGTGGCTCGATCCCGCGCCGATGAACAATACGCAGGCGCTGGCAATGAAAAGGGATGTGGCGGCTGCCAGGGGCATCAAGACTATCTCTGACATGGCGGCGCAGGCGAGTGAATTGACCATGATTGGACCGCCCGAATTTGAACAGCGTGAAGATGGGTTGCCCGGCATCTCGAAAGCGTATGGCGATTTCAAACTGAAAGCGTATATCCCTGTGGACCCCGGTTTGAGATACGAGGGATTGGTGAACGGGCAAGCGGATATCGTCGTCGCATTTGCCACGGACGGGCAGATCTCGGCGTATGAGCTGGTGCTCCTGGAGGATGACAAGGGTTTGTTCCCGCCCTACCAGATTGCGCCTGTCGTGCGTCAGCAAGCGCTCGACGCCAATCCGAAAATCGCCGAGGCGCTCAACAAACTCGCGCCCTTGCTCACGGATGCAACCATGCAGCGGCTGAATAATGAGGTAGACGGAAAGAAACGCGAACCGGCAGACGTGGCAAAAGAGTTTTTAAAGCAGAACGGGTTGATCAAATAGCGATGGTCAACGCGGGCAGAGGATGAGCGGGGCGAGACATCCGCCCCCGGTCCGCGTTCGTTTTGCTCATGGCTTTTCTCCGTTTTGAACATGTTTCCAAGACATTTCCCAATTCCAACCATGCGGCGGTGAATGACTGTTCGTTCGAGGTGGATGCGGGAGAATTCCTGGTGCTGCTCGGTCCTTCCGGCTGCGGCAAGACGACCCTGCTCAGAATGGTGAACCGGCTCATCGAGCCGACGACCGGCGCGATTTTTCTGAACGATCAAGATATCCGCGCGCTGGACGTGACGATGCTGCGCCGACGCATCGGCTATGTGATTCAACAGGTGGGCTTGTTTCCCCATCTGACGGTGGCGCAGAATATCTCGGTCGTGCCTGAACTGTTGGGTTGGGACAAATCACGCATTGCCGCGCGCACCGATGAACTGTTGACATTGGTGGATCTGCGCCCCGAGTATTATAGAACGCGGTATCCCGCGCATCTGTCGGGCGGACAGCAGCAACGGGTGGGGTTGGCGCGCGCGTTGGCGGCTGACCCCGAATTATTGCTGATGGACGAGCCGTTTGGCGCAATTGACGCCATCACCCGTGCGTCTTTGCAAGACGAAATGCTGCGTCTGAGAGCCAGGATCAACAAAACGATCTTGTTTGTGACACACGATGTGGACGAGGCGCTGCGCCTGGCGGACAAGATTGTGGTCATGTATGCAGGGCAGATCGCGCAATATGATACCCCTTATGCGATTCTCGCCGCGCCTGCGAACAGGATTGTGCGTTCACTGGTGGGGGCGGATGACATGATGCGTCAGTTGTCGCTGGTGCAGGTGACGGACGCCATGTCCGCGCTGCCCGCCGATTTCACTCTGAACGGCGCGCCAACAATCGGGGCGCGCGATGACCTCAAGAGCGCATTGTCCAGACTTTTGCAGACTGGCGCATCTCTGTTGGTGGTGCAAGATGAGGGCGAACCCGTCGGGCTTGTTGGTTTCGATCAGATTCGGCGGACGGGGCTTGGCAAATCCTGATGGATTATATATTCAACAACCCCGCGACCGTCTTGGGTCTGCTGCTCCAGCATTTGATTGTGGTTGGCGTCGCGCTCGTGATTGCCATTTTGATCTCGCTCCCCACCAGCTTGCTGATCCTCCGCAGTGAACGCTTGACGAATTTTGTCATCGGCGCCTTGAGTGTGTTTTACACTATTCCCAGTATTGCGCTGATCATTTTGCTGATCCCGCTCACCGGGCTGAACGAGTGGTCGGTGATTGTGGCGCTGATTTTTTACGCGCAGGTGATTCTGGTGCGCAACCATGTCGCCGCGCTCAAAGGGATAGACCCGGTCATCATTGAGGCGGCGCAGGGGATGGGCATGAATCGTTGGGAGCTTTGGTGGCAAGTGCAGCTGCCGCTTGCGCTGCCCGTGATGCTCGCGGGAGTTCGGATCGCTGCAATCGTGGCGATTGGAATTGCGACGGTGGGCGCAAAATTTAATGCGGGCGGGCTGGGACGACTCTTGTTTGACGGGATTGCCCAGACAGGGCGGTATGATAAAATTTGGGCGGGCGCGATTGCTGTGGCAGCGTTGGCGTTGGCGGTGAATCTCGCCCTCGTCGCGCTGGAACGCCATTTCAGCTATACGCGCAAGATTCAAACCGCCGCTACTTGAACGTAACCGGTCACTATTATAGTATTTTGCATCTCTTTTATTTTTCGTTTCGGCAAGCCGTAACGATCAATTTCTGTAAAGGAATCCATGGAACCGCGTTTTAGTTGGGGACTGTTGCTCCGCATTTGCACATTTCAAATCGGGTCTGCGATGGGCGATATTCTGGTCACTTCGATCTGGAATCGCATCATGATTGTAAATTTCGGGTTTCCGGCGCTGCCCGTAGGCGCGCTGATTGCCTTGCGTTATCTGCTATCACCGTTGAGCATGTATGCGGGCTTTCGTTCGGACACGACACCTTTTATGGGCATGAAGCGCACGTCCTATATCTGGCTTGGGCGCGGGCTTATGGTCGCCTCGTTTCCGCTTTTGGGACTGAGCGTTACGCTTTTCGAAATGAACCGAAACGATTCAATCGCCTGGGTTGTGGCGCTCTGCTCTTTTTTGCTTTATGGCACGGGCACGTTGTTGTCGGGCAGTCCGTTTTTGGCGCTGGTGCGGGATGCGATGCCCAAAGTGCGTCAAGGGCTTGCGCTTTCGATTGCTGAAACGGTGCTGATTCTATGTTTCCCGATCGCGGCGATTGCGTTCAGTCTGATGCTGAGCACCTATACGCTGGCGGGTTTTTGGGAATTGATCGTGCTCACGGCGGCAGTCGGCGGCTTTTTCTGGGTCTTTTCGATCTGGGGTGTTGAAAAACGCGCGGTCATTCAAAAGGCGTCGGAACACACCCAGGAGACAACGCGCGCCCAGTTCAAGGAATTTCACGCGGCGATGCGAAAAATCTGGGATGACCCGCGTGCGCGCGCCTTTATGCTCTTTTTGGGTGTCGCGACCCTGTCGGCGTGGGCGCAGGATGCGATTCTCGAACCGTTCGGCGCCGAAGTGCTGCAGGCGACGATGGCGCAGACCACGCGCTATTCGAGCACCTGGCAGGGCGCGACGGCGTTGATATTGATAGCTGCCGCCATCATCTGGCGCAAACGTCCGCCGGAAAAACAAGGTCCCATCGCCAAAATAGGTTTGGGGATCATGGGCGTGGGCATGTTGCTGCTCGCGCTGACGGCGTTCAGCGAGATCCGCTGGATTGTGAATCCCGCGCTGCTGGTGTTTGGCATCGGTTTTGGGTTTTATACCTTTGCGGCTTTTCAGCTGATGGTGGTCATGACTTTGGACAAGGCGGCGGGCGCGTATCTGGGTTTGTGGACGGTGACAATTCTGTTGACGCGCGGAGTGGGAATTTTTGCGGGGGGCGCGCTGCGCGACGCGCTGCACGCTCTGTTCCAGTCCTATTCGCTGGCATATGGCGTGATCTTTGGTCTGGAAGGTCTGGGGCTGCTCGTTTCCATCCTGCTCCTGACGCGAGTCAATATCGCGAGTTTTGCGCGCGACGCAGGGCGTATCCCCATAACGGACGCGCAGGTGATTGCAGCCGAGATGTAAAGAACCGGACTTTGCGTTTCCCGATGTCTCCTCGCCCCCTCTCGACTCGAGAGGGGGTTTTTTTAACATTTGACATCCTGTCTCTAAAAGCTATAAACTCTAACTGCAACTGGTTGCAATTGATATGAATAGATCCACGAACGATCATCGTGAGCTGGTCCAATCGCTGCGGGGAAGCGGACATCGCCTGACGCCGCAGCGCGAAATGGTATTGGGGGTCATCGCCGACAGCGAAACCCATTTGACCGCCGAACAAGTGCTGGCGCGTGTGCGGAAACAGCATCCCCACCTGAACAAGTCCGCCGTCTACCGCAGTCTTGACCTGCTGACCGAAATCGGATTGGTGACGGTCACCGACCTGGGCGGCGGCAAGTCCGAGTACGAATTGTTGCGCCAGCCGTCGCATCATCACCTGGTGTGTAACAAGTGCAAGCACGTCACTGTGATGGATAATGCTTTGCTCGTGCCGTTGGGGCGCAAGATCAAAGCCAAATACGGCTTTCAGCCGAGTCTGCATCATTTCGCCATCTTTGGGACGTGCCACAAGTGTCAGACACGCTCTGCCGGGCACAAGAAACGCTAATTCCACTTTTTTTCGCGGTCGTTTCTTGACAATGCAGATTGTTGCTCCCTCAACCAACCTTTAGGAGGATTCTTGATGTTATCCGTGCCGCACGCTCCACCATTGATGCACATCCCGGATGGCTTTTTGTCGGTCGCCGTCGCCGTTGTGATGTGGCTTGTTTCAGTCATCGTTGTCGGCTATGCGCTGCGAATGGTCGGCAAGGATTTGGGAGAACGGCAGGTCCCGGAAATGGGCGTGCTGGCTGCGGTGATCTTTGCCGGGCAGATGTTGAATTTTCCGGTCGCGGGCGGGACATCGGGGCATTTGATTGGCGCGGCGTTGGCAACAATCTTGCTGGGGCCCTGGGCTGCCATCATTATCATGACCTGTGTTGTTTCCGTGCAAGCACTGATATTCCAGGACGGCGGAATTTTGGCGCTCGGCGCCAACATCTTTTTTATGGGTGTGGTTGCCACGACCGTTGCGTATTTCGTGTATCGGACGGTGCAGCGTTTTTCGGGCAACAAGTCGTGGGGAATTTTCGTTGGCGGGTTTCTTGCGGCATGGCTGTCGGTGGTTGTTACTTCAATCGGCGTCGCGCTGGCGTTGGGCGTTTCCGGCACATCGCCGTTCAATATTGCGCTCCCCGCAATGGTGGGCGTGCATATCGTTATCGGAATTGGCGAAGGGCTGATTACGGCGGGCGCGTTGGCGTTCCTGTATGCGACCCGCCGGGATTTAATCACGTCGCAGGATAGCAAACCTGTCAGTCGAACGGTGTGGGTTTTTGGGTTGGCGCTGGCGCTCGGGCTGGCGCTCTTGTCACCCCTGGCGTCGTCGTTCCCCGATGGTCTGGAATGGGTGGCGGAACAGTCGGGCTTTTTGGAACGCGCAATGGGCGCGCCGTATCAACTGATTCCCGATTACACTTTTCCCGGCGTCAACAGCCCCGAAGCGGCGACCATTCTGGCAGGGGTGGTGGGGACCCTATTGGTCGGCGGCGTCGCGTTCGTCATTGCGCGCGCACGCAAGGGACGCGCAACGGCAAACTGAACGAAATCCAATGAGAAATGGCGCGCCAACCTTGCGCGCCATTTTTTGCGGACCCCCGCAGATGCATGTTCATTTTCTAGACCCGCACCGCGCGGGCGACAGCGTAATTCACCGCCTGGACTCGCGAGTGAAACTGGCGTTGACGTTGATGTTTATCGTCACTGTATCGCTGACGCCGTTTGGCGCGTGGGCTGCCTATATCCTGCTCCTGGCGATTGTGCTTTCGGTCGAGCTCTTGTCTGAACTGGGGATCGGTTATGTGGTCAAACGTTCGGTCCTGGCGACGCCTTTTCTGCTCGCGGCGCTTCCTCTCATTTTCACAGTCCCCGGTGAGGTGTTGGTGACGGCCCCGTTCTTGTCGTGGAATCTCACCATCACGGCGCCGGGCGTCGAACGGTTCTTGAGCATTGCAGTCAAGTCGTGGATTTCGGTGCAGATGGCGATTGTGCTTGCGGCGACGACCTCGTTTCCGGAATTGCTGTGGGCGCTGCGGGCGCTGCATGTGCCCAAACTACTGGTCGCGGTCCTGGGGCTGATGTGGCGATATATATTTGTTTTGGCGGATGAAGCGCTTCGGCTGATGCGGGCGCGCAGCGCCCGCAGCGGCGCGTCGCCGCAGTTGGGCGGCAAAACGGGCGGCTCGATCGCCTGGCGAGCCCGGGTGACCGGCGGCATGACGGGAAATTTGTTTGTCCGCGGATTTGACCGCGGCGACCGTATTTATGCCGCCATGCGCGCGCGGGGTTATGATGGCGAGGCGCGCGCGTTTGCGGCGCCGCCTCTACAAATTGGGCATTGGATGATGCTCGGCGGCGGGTTGTTGGTCTGTTTGTTGATCTTGTTTATCGCGAATCTGGTCGCGCGTTGAGGCATTGTTTGTGCATCACACGATAGAGGTACGCAATCTCATTTTCAAGTATCCCGACGGCACGCACGCGCTGGATGGCGTGACGTTTTCGATTGCGCCGGGCGAAAAGGTCGCGCTGGTCGGTCCGAACGGCGCGGGCAAATCAACGTTGATCCTGCATCTGAACGGCATTTTGAGCGGCAATGGCGAGGTCAAGGTCGCGGGGCTGGAAGTGAATCAGAACGGCAACCTCGGCAAAGTGCGCGCGGCGGTGGGGCTGGTGTTTCAAGACCCCGACGATCAACTCTTTTCGCCGACGGTGTTTGATGATGTGGCTTTTGGTCCGATTTATCAGGGTTTGAGCGAAGCGCAGGTGCGCGAGCGAGTGGACCGCGCGCTGGCGGCGGTGCGAATGCAAGAGTATGCGGGTCGCGTGTCACATCATTTGAGTGTTGGGCAAAAAAAACGGATTGCGATTGCGACCGTGCTTTCGATGGAACCGGAAATTCTGGTGCTCGATGAGCCGAGCGCAGGGCTTGACCCTCGCGCGCGGCGCAGTCTGATTCATCTGCTGCGCGAGCTGCCGCAGACAATGTTGATCGCCACGCATGATTTGCGAATGGTCATGGAGCTGCTGCCGCGCACGCTGATTATGGACGGGGGCAGGATTGTGGCGGATGGCGCAACCGAAAAAATATTGCAGGACGAGCCCCTGTTGACCGCGCATGGGTTGGAAAAACCATAGGTCATTCCGCATTTGTAGATTCTGTGCGTCCATTGGCGCGGCGCGCGCGTCCGCCCAGATGCCAGACGATGCCGCGGTGCGGGGCAAACAGATACGCGCCAAAAAACAAGCTGGTGGCAGTCAGAACGACTGCTGCGCCCGAAGAGATGTTGAGATAGTACGAAAGATACAAGCCCGTGATCGAAGCGAACGCGCCGAGCGCGGCGGAAACCACCATCATGGCAGGGAGACGACGGGTGAGCAGAAATGCGGTGGCAGCGGGCGTGACCAACATGGCGGCGACGAGACCCACGCCGACGGTTTGGAGAGAGATGACGACCGAGAGCGCGATGAGGATGAGGAGAGTGTTTTTCAAGAGCTCGGTGGGCAGCCGCAAGGTGGCTGCCAGCACAGGGTCGAACGAAACAATCAGCAGCTCTTTGTAAAGGAGCAGGATGGTCAACAGCACGACCAGCCCCAGTCCTGCAATCAAAATGAGGTCGCTGTTGCTCACGCCCAGCACATTGCCAAAGAGAATGTGGGTCAGGTCGAGGGCATACGTTTTGATCGTGCTGATGAGCGCGACGCCCAGAGAGAGCGCGGCGGCAAAGAGGATGCCGATGGCGGTGTCTTGTTTGATCGTGCCGCGGCGCGTCAAGAACCCGATGCCGAGCGCCACGAGCAGCGCCGCCACAAGCGCGCCGATCAGGATGTCCCCCTGAAGGATATACGCGATCGCCACGCCGGGGAGGATGGCGTGGGCAATGGCATCACCCAGATACGCCATGCCGCGCAAGACGACATAGCAGCCAATGACAGAGCACAAGACGCCGACCATGATTGCCGCGATCATGCCGCGCTGCATAAAACCATAGGCGAGCGGCTGGGTGAGAAATTCGATCATTCTTCGAGCCGCTCGAGCTCGGGCGATTCGCCGATCTGAAAATGTTCGTCGGGCGGACAGCATTCGTCCACAAGGGTCTGTCCATCCACGAGCATGGCGTGTGCGCCGAACGCGCGCAGCAGATTTTCGGTCGTAAATACCTGCGCGGGCGCGCCATAGGCAATGATCCGCTGATTCAAGAGGAGCGCGCGGTCAAAACGGGTGGCGGCGAGATTCATGTCATGAGTCGAAACGATGCATGTCATACCTTGCGTTTGCAGCTTGTCCAAAAGATTGAGCATCCCCTCTTGAGTCGCCGCGTCAACCCCGGTAAAGGGTTCGTCCATCAGCAAAATATGCGGTTCTTGCGCCAAAGCGCGGGCAAGGAACACGCGCTGCTGCTGCCCACCGGACAAGTCGCCGATGGGACGTTTTGCCAGCGCGCCGATGTTCATTTGTTCGAGCGAACGTTTTACGATCGCGTGGTCGCTTTTTGAGGGATATTTGAGCCAGCTGAGCGACCCATACCGCCCCATCATCACCACATCCTGAACATTGACGGGAAAACTCCAATCCACCTCTTTGCGCTGCGGCACATATGCCGCACATTGCTTGTGCGCGCCATAGGGTGTGCCGTGAATCAGAATTTCGCCGCGCTCGGGCGGGAGGAGCCCGACGATCGCTTTGAACAACGTAGATTTCCCCGCGCCGTTTGGTCCCACGACAGCCAGACGCATCCCTTGAGGGACGTCGAACGACACCCCCTCAAGCGCAAGGCGCGTCCCGTTGTGATACGCGACGGACAGGTCATGGATTTGGAGATGCGAAGGCGACATCTGTGATTTATGGATTGTTTCGCGTTGTCCTTGTGCGTTCGTCCTCATTGGAGCGCCTGCGCAATCAGGTCGGTATCGTATTTTAGCATTTGGATATAGGTCGGCGCGGGTCCATCGGGTCCGCTGAGCGAGTGCGTATAAAGCTCTGTGACGATTTGAACGCCGGTATCCTGCGCCACCTGCTCCGCCAGGCGGGGGTCCGTGCTTGATTCGAGAAAAATGGCTCGCGCGCCCGAATCCCGGACGCGGTCAACCAATTCTGCCAATTGCTGCGCGCTGGGGGAATTTGCGGCGCTCGAACCGGGAACCAGCATCCCGACAATTTCAAACCCGTAGCGGTCCGCATAGTAACCAAGAGTGTCGTGGTCGGTGACGAGTTTGCGATTGGCAGTGGGAATGGTGTCGGTCTGCGCTTGAATGTCTGCATCCAACGCCGTCAGTTTTTTGACATACGTCTCGGCGTTGGTTTTGTAAATGGGAGCGCCGGCGGGGTCAATCGCGGTCAAGCCATCGCGAATGTTTTCGGCATATTGAATGACATTCAGCGGATTTAGCCAAAAGTGTGGATCGTCCTCGTGCTGCTCGTTTTTTTGCCCCGGCTCGCCTTGCTTGATGGCGCGCGGGGCAAGCCCTTGCGATGCGGTAATAATGGTTCGGTCGCCGCCCGCGTTTTCGAGCAGCCGGGCGACAAAGACCTCCAAGCCCGCGCCGTTGATGATCAACACGTTGCTGTCGGCAACTTTTTTCAGGTCTTGCGGTGTGGGTTCAAAACTGTGCGGGTCTGTGCCAAGGGGAATCAGCGTGTCAATCACAACCCGGTCACCCGCGACGTTTTGGGCAATGTCAGACAGAAACGATTCGACCGCGACTACTCGGAGATTTGTTTGCGGCGCGGCGGCGCCTGTGCTGTCTGATGGCGCGACGGATAGGGGCGCGGGGGCGCAGCCAACGGCGAACGCGAGCAAAACAGCGCACACAATCAAGACAAGGGTTGGATGCTGTCCGAGCCGTCGGCTCAAGCTTGCTGATCGAACCAGATGCTCATTGTCCAAGTGCCGGGCGGTCATTCTTGAAGGGTCCACACCTGACCCTGGCGCGCATCAATTTGCAGGTTGGGCAGCTTGCCGTGTTCCACCCGGACGCTTGCGTGTCCCCATTCTTGTTTGAGCTGCGTTCCGTCCTTGAGAATCGAACTGACCTGCAAATCCAGTGAGGCGGGTTGCGCGCCCGCATTAAGGATCACAATCGCGATTTCGCCTTCGAGTTCGCGAGCAAAAGCATAAACCATGCCCTGGTCGTGCAGGCGCGCATATCCGCCCGGACGGCGGAATACGCGATACTTTTTACGCAACGCGATGAGGTTCCGCGCGGTCTCCCATAGGTCCATGTCCCATTGGGCGCGGTCCCACACCATCCCGCGCCGGCAGTCGGGGTCTTTGCCGCCCTCGATTCCGATTTCATCGCCGTAATATAGAGTCGGCGCGCCCGGATATGTGAACAGGGCGAGCCATGCAAGTTTGAGGGCAGTTTTGTCGCTTTTTGCGATCGAGAGAAACCGCGCCGTGTCATGACTGTCCAGCAAGTTCATTTGCGCGTAGGTGATTTCGGGGTGATACCATGTTTGGACATGTTCCAGTGTGTCGGCGAAATAGCGCGCGTCCGCCGTGATAACGTCGCCGTAACTGGAATCTTGCAGCAGTTCCTTGTTCGCATGTCGCGCCCCAATACAAAATGAAACGGCGGCGCGTGTGAATTGATAATTCATGACCGCATCGAACTGGTCGCCCTGCAGCCAGCGGTCGGCGCGGTGCCAGATTTCACCGACGATATACGCTTCAGAGTTTTTTGCCTTGATGCGCCGACGAAACTCTTGCCAAAACGAGTCGTCGTCAATCTCGGCAGGCACATCGAGCCGCCAGCCGTCAATGCCATATTCCATCCAATACTCGCCCACGCGCATAATGTATTCGCGCACCTGTGGGTTGGCAGTATTGAGTTTGGGCAGCGCTTTGAGGTTCCACCACGCGGCGTAATTTGCGGGTCCTTCGCCGTATGGATTGAGAGGAAAGCCGTTAAAGATGAACCAATCGAGATAGGGCGAGTCCTTGCCGTTTTCGAGGGTGTGATTGAAATAGTAAAACCCGCGCGACGCATGATTAAACACACCGTCGAGCACGACACGGATGCCGCGCGCGTGCGCTTCAGCCACAAGATGTCTCAAAGCATCGTTATCGCCCAGCACGGGGTCAACGCGAAAATAGTCGTGTGTATGATACCGGTGGTTGGCGGTGGATTGAAAGATGGGGCAAAAGTAGATCGCATTGGCGCCGAGCTCGACGAGATGCTCGAGATGCTCGACCACCCCCAGCAGGTCGCCGCCTTTGAACCCGTGGAGAGTCGGCGGCGAGTCCCAACTTTCGAGCTGATGCGGTTTTTCGACCCGCTCGGATTTGGCAAAGCGGTCGGGAAAAATCTGGTAAAAGATCGCGTCTTTGACCCAATCAGGAGTGGTGACAGACATGATGCCAAATAAAGTAGACAGGAAAAAATTGCGGCGCCCCTGTTTTCTCGTCTACTCGTTTGTTCGGAGCGGTTCGACAAATTCGAGGCGATTGCCAAAAGGGTCGTGTGCGTAAAAGCGGTTGTAGCCGATAAATAACTCGTCGTCCTGTGTCGTCACCCCGACGGCGTTCAGTTTTTCGCGCAGCGCCTCAAGTCCCGCGACAGAAAAGGCGGGATGAGCTTTTTGGGGCGCGACAAAATTGTCTTGCGCGCCAATGTGCAGCTGCTGCCCGTTAAATTCAAACCAGATGCCGCCGCGCTTTTTCAGTTCGGGCGGTTTTTCGATTTCGACCAGTCCCAAAAGGTCGCCATAGAATTTGCGCGCGGTTGCTTCACACTCGCGCGGCGCGGTCAGTTGAATGTGATGAATGCCGGTGATCATCTCATTTCCCTCGCATGTCGTCCAGCACGCGGACTGCCGCCTGTCGCACCTGGGTTTTTTTGTCGGTCTCGGCGATTTCGGTGAGGGGCTTGACCGCGAAATCACTGCGGATTTTTACGAGCGCAGCGGCCGCTTGCTCGCGCACGTCGGCATCACCCACCTGAATATCTACAATGAGTGCGGGCACTGCCTTGTCGGTGCCATATTCTCCCAGGGCTTGCGCGGCGGCAATCTTGAGACGCGTGTCGGTGGTCGCAACGCGCGGGTCGCCGCGGAGGGCGACGAGGAGCGGCTCGATTACGCGCTCGCTGTGACTCGCGCCGAGCGAAGCAATGACCTGCACGCGCACGTCGTCGCTGGGGTCGCGCAGCTGCGGCAGCAGGTATTCCAGTGAACGGTCGGTGTGCAGTTTACCAAGGATAAAAGCGGCGCGCAGACGCACATCGGCGTTCTTGTCGCGCAGTTTGGCGGCAAAGAAATCGCTCGCGAGGTTGCTCCGCAGTTCGCCCAGCGCGCGCATGGCGCGTTGATCGTGGTCGTCCCACGCTCGCGCGGCGAGACCCTTGACGGTTGTTTCCATCTGTTCGGCGTTCGGTTCGCGGGTGGCGGCGAGAATGCTCGCGGCAAATTCGAGATCGTCGTTTTCAAGCGCGGCGGCTGCAACCTCATCGGCGGCGCCAAGCCCTGCGTAAAACAGCACAACCTCGCGCCATGCCGGATCATTCAATCGCTCGCGCAGAGGTCCAAAATCGGGATTGCGGCGCAGGGCGCGGGCAGCAAGAAAATTCCGCAGGAGCGAATGTTTGAACTCGACGCGCCCGTCTGGACGTTCCTCGACCAGTCCATAACCGCGCGCCAAATGTTCGGTCGTCGCGCGCTGACCGCGCTCGGTTGAGAGGGCGATGCCTTCGATGGCGCGTGCCGCAAGATCGGGGCCGCGCTCGGCGGCGAGTTTTGCGTTGACATATTCGTCAAACAGCCGGGCGCGGTGCGCGGGTAGTGCGGCGACATGAGTGCGCTGGGGCGGGGTAAACGGCGTCGCGGTGGTTCCTCCGGCGGCGTTGCCGCCAACCATCGGCAGCGCCACGCGCTCTTGCATGACGGGCTCGTCCGCCGGTGCGTCGGGCTTGTATATCTGCAAGAGCAGGAAAAGATAAAATGGGACCGTCGCCAGTGCGCGCGTGCCTGCGTTGGCTTGCAGCGAAGCGACAAAATCCTGTGCGGCGCGATTGATGCGTTTGGCAGGATGCCCCTTGACCTGCGGCAGAGGGAACCAGCTTTCGGCAAAAGAAACTATTTCGCGTTCGTTGAGCGCAAGCAGTTCGAGCGCCGTAAAACTTTCGGGGACGAGATGGGGATCGTGCGTCGCCGCCCAGATGTGCGCTTGCGGGAATCTTTTCGCGAGCGCTTGCAGATGAGCGACGTGAGCGGGTTCGCTCACGTCATCGAGCAGAATCATGGACTCGTTCGGAAACTTGTCGGGCAGGGCTGGTGCGGAATAATCGGCGTACGAGAGCGTCGGGACACGCGTTTGCGCGGCGATGAATTCGAGGGCGGAAGATTTGCCCATGCCCGGTGCGCCGAGCAGGACACCGCGCGAATGGGCGCGCGCGGCATTGTCCAGATGGGTGATCGCGCCTGTATCGCGGACCCGCACGCGAGGGACAATATACAGGTGCGTGGAATCAAAATTCGTGACGAGTGGTGGTAAAGCGAGAAAGGTCGGGGGAATGCCCGGGGGCGCCAATTCTGCCGCGTCCGATTTCTTGCGGGTGAATAGATTCAATGCAATGCCTCTTGTCTTTTAAATAGCATCAAACATTCTAGCACGAGCGAGGGTGTTTCCCAAACATCCGCGCGAGACAATTCCGTCGCCAAATTCATTTGGCGTCTGGGGAGGTGAAAATCGGTTGAAACCGATTTCGCCAGCGGCGTCAAATCTTTGGTTGCGGGTAGGGCATGCTCGCCGCAACGTGTCGGGCGGGGAACGAAACGGCGTTCGTTCCCTACCACCCAAAAGCGCGGCGCACACCCGCGGGGAACGAAACGGCGTTCGATCCTTACCACCCAAAAGAATGGCGCACACCTGCGAGAGAGACCCGCAATCCGATTGACACTGCAAGTGAGGGACGGTATAGTTCAGTTATGACACTCCAAGACACGAATGCGCGCGCATTCCAAAACTATATTGATGGACAATGGACGGACGCCTCGAATCGGGCGGTTACGCAAGATATTAATCCTGCCAACATACGCGAGCAGCTGGGGACGTTTCCCTCCGCCACACGCGAGGATGCAAAACGCGCGGTGGACGCGGCGCACCGCGCCTTGACGTCGTGGGCGCGCACGCCGATGCCAAAACGCGGCGAAATCCTGAACAAAGCCGCGAATTGGATCGAAGCGCGGGTTGATGAAATTGGCGAGGCGTTGACGCGCGAAGAGGGCAAGACGTTCGCCGAGGGCAAGGGCGAGGTCGCGCGCGGCGTTAGCATCCTGCGCTATTTTGCGGGTGAATGTCTCCAGCCGACCGGTGATGTCTATCCGAGCGCGAGTGCATCCACCTTTCTGTTTGCGGAACGCGTGCCGCTGGGTGTCGTGGGGCTGATTACGCCCTGGAATTTTCCCGTCGCGATCCCGACCTGGAAGATGGCGCCCGCCCTCGCATATGGCAACACCGTCGTCTTGAAACCTGCGGAAATCACGCCGCTGACCGCGTGGTATCTCGTGACTGCGTTCGAGCAGGCGGGTCTGCCTCCCGGCGTGTTGAATCTCATCGTCGGGCGCGGCTCGCAAGCCGGGCAGGAACTCGTCGAAAATATCAAGGTCAAAGCGATCAGTTTTACCGGCTCGAATTCTGTCGGCACTGCCATCGCCGCCCACGTCGCGGGGCGCGGCGGCAAGAGCCAGCTGGAGCTCGGCGGCAAAAATCCGATTGTAATTTTGAACGATGCCGATATTTCACGGGCAGTCGAGCTCACGGTGCAGGGCGCGATGCTCTCGACGGGGCAAAAATGCACGGCGACGAGCCGCGCCATTGTCGTGCGGGATGTGGCGGATGCCTATCGTGATACGCTCGCCGCACGGGTGAAACAGCTGCGTGTGGGTGACGGGATGCAGAGGGACGTGTATATGGGGCCGCTGGTGAGCGCCGACGCCGAAAAAACAGTGATGGAATATATCGAGATTGGCAAGCAGGAAGGCGCGCGCTTGGTCGCAGGCGGCGAAAAATTACGCGGCGACGAATACGATCACGGCTATTTTGTCGCGCCCACTGTATTTGACAACGTGACGCCCGACATGCGGATTGCTCAAGAGGAGATTTTTGGACCCGTCGTCGGCGTGATTGAGGCAAAAGATATTGACGACGCGATCGCGCTGGCGAATCACACACGCTTTGGCTTGTCGGCGTCGGTTGTCACGCGCGACTTGAATCTCGCACTCCGTTTCATGCGCGAGATCGAAGCGGGTCTCGTTCACGTCAATTCCATGACTGCGGGCGCAGAACCCCAGGTGCCGTTCGGCGGATTCAAAGAATCATCCAGCGGCACGCGCGAGCAGGGCAAAGCGGCGCGCGAGTTCTTTACGCAGTGGAAGACGGTGTATGTGGACCCGTTGTAGCAAGACGGGTGCCGCGATTCTGGACGAGAGGGCGCGCAATCATCGCAGGCGCACGCCTGTCCTAAGTCCAAATGGAATGTGCTTTATGAGCGCCGCGTACGCAAACTTGCGCATGCGGCGTTTTTTTGGGGGGGCGGAATGGAGCCGGGACGCTAAACTGGGTCCCGGCGGTGAGCGTCGGAGCAGAAAAGCTGGGAGCGTGTTGGTGATGTTCCGCCTTTCGTCTCTCAGCGACAGCCGTCAGCCACAGCCACGACGAATTGTAGAGAATTGGCAGTCATGCTGCACTTTATGCTACACTTGATGGTGCATGTGTTGATACTTTTCACAAGCGCGTGGAGGACTCGATTGGCAGCCGACAAATACATTCTCGCAATTGACCTCGGGACTTCAATGCTCAAGGTTGCGCTCGTGTCTACAAACGGCGACGTGGCTGTTTGCGAGAGCGAGCCGCAAAAGGTCATCCTCGTTGCCAACGGCGGCGCGGAACAAGACCCGGCGGATTGGTGGACGGGGGTTCTTGGCGCTGCCAAACTTGTTCTCTCTCATAGCGCTGTCTCCGCGGACGCCATCGTCGCAGTCTGCTGTACGACGCAGTGGTCGGGCACCGTCGCCGTGGACGAGGCGGGGGACCCGTTGATGAACGCGATTATCTGGATGGACTCGCGGGGCGCTCCCTATGTGAATCGCGTGACAGGCGGGCGCATCGGAATCGAGGGGTACGGGATCACAAAATTGGCGCGCTGGCTTCGACGGACCGGCGGCATCCCGGGACACGCGGGCAAGGATTCGCTCGCGCACATCCTGTTTTTGAAAAACGAACGTTCCCTCATTTACGACCGCGCATTCAAATTCCTCGAACCGAAAGATTATTTGAACCTGCGCCTGACCGGGAAATTTGCGGCGGGGTTTGATTCCATCATTCTTCACTGGGTCACCAACAATCAAGACATCGCGCGTGTCCGATACGACGACGGGCTTTTGAAACTGGCAGGGATCGCGCGCGAAAAACTGCCCGAGCTCAAGCGCGCGGTGGATGTGCTGGGGACGCTCGCTCCCGATGTGGCGCGCGAATTGGGGCTTGACGAGGACACCCGCGTCATCATGGGCACTCCCGATGTCCAATCCGCCGCGCTGGGCTCGGGCGCGGTGCGCGATTACGAATCGCACCTCTATATCGGCACGTCAGCGTGGATGACCTGTCACGTGCCGTTCAAAAAGACCGACCTCTCACACAATATGGCTTCCCTGCCGTCGGCGATTCCCAACCGCTATTTGCTCACCAACGAGCAAGAGAGCGCCGGCATGTGTCTCACCTATTTGCGTGACAACCTCTTTTTTCCCGATGATGAGCTGCAATCCCCCGCGCCCACGAATGTATATCAGGCATTTGACCGTCTTGCTGCCGGCGTCCCTGCGGGCAGTGACAAATTGATCTTTACACCCTGGTTGTATGGCGAACGCACTCCTGTAGAGAACCATAGTATTCGCGGTGGCTTTTTTAACCAGTCCCTGCGCACAACGCGCGCACACATGATCCGTGCCGTCCTGGAAGGGGTTGCCTATAATGCTCGCTGGCTGCTCGGCGCGGTTGAGGGCTTTACGCGGCACAAGATGGAGACGTTGAATTTCATCGGGGGAGGCGCGAATTCCGAGCTGTGGTGTCAGATTCTGGCGGATGTTATGGATCGCCCGATCAACCAGGTCCGGGACCCGGTCCAGGCGAATTTGCGCGGCGCAGCATTTCTTGCCGCCGCGGCGCTGGGCGAGATCACGTTTGACGACATTCATACGCGCGTCAAAATTGCCCGGACATACACGCCGACGCCGGAACATCGCCGCGTCTATGACCAATTGTTTGCAGAATTCTTGAACATTTATCAAGCCAACAAAAAGATTTATGCGCGCTTGAATGCCCGAGAGCAGGCGGGAGGTGTGGATGGGAATTACTGACTCTATATTCAAGCGGTTGCGCCGGGTGAACCCCCGCATTATGGCGGCGGCAGAGAAAACACTCCAAGCAGTGCCGGGCGTACAGGGGCGCATGGAAGCTGAATATGCGAGCATGTTGCGCGACCTGGAACCGTCGCTCAAGCCCTATCGGAACGAATTTGCCGCACACGCGCAGCTGCCCCAAGCCGGAATCCCGCGTGAGGAAATCATCTCTGCGATGGAGCGCATGCAGGCGCACGAGCGCACGCGGTGGGAATCGGGATTCGTGTCGGGCGCCGTCTATCACGGCGATCCGAGTTACATTGATTTTCTGAACCGCGTTTACGCACTCAACTCGCAGAGCAACCCGCTCCATTCGGATGTTTTTCCCTCGACCAGCAAGTTCGAAGCCGAAATTGTCTCGATGACTGCGAGCTTGTTTGGGGCGCAAAACAACAACGAGATTTGCGGGACGGTTTCATCCGGCGGGACCGAGAGCATCTTGCTCGCGATGAAAACATATCGTGACTATGCGCGCAGCCGGCGCGGAATCCGGGACCCGGAAATGATCGTCCCCGTCACGGCGCATGCCGCGTTCGACAAGGCAGCACAATATTTCAATATCAAACAAATTCACATTCCTGTCGGGGACGATTATCGCGCCGATGCGGCGGCGGCGGAGCGCGCCCTCACCGAAAATACGGTCGTGATTGTTGGCAGCGCGCCCTCATTTCCGCATGGTGTGATTGATCCCATCGAGCCGCTGTCCGAACTGGCGCGCGCACATCGAGTTGGCTTTCATACCGACGCGTGTTTGGGCGGATTCGTTTTACCGTTTGCCGAACAGTTGGGGTACCCCGTCCCCCCCTTTGATTTTCGCCTGCCGGGAGTGACTTCGATGTCCGCCGATACTCACAAGTATGGTTACGCCCCCAAGGGGAGTTCTGTCGTGCTGTATCGCGGGTCCGAGCTGAGGCACTATCAATACTATACTGCGACCGAATGGCCCGGAGGGCTCTATTTCTCGCCCACCTTTGCGGGGAGCCGACCCGGCGCATTGAGCGCCGCCTGTTGGGCGGCAATGGTCTCGCTTGGAGAACAAGGATATCTCGACGCCACCCGCCGGATTCTAGAGACGGCGAGCGCGATCAAAACAGAAATCCGCAGCATCCCCGAACTGCGGATTTTAGGGGACCCCTGGTGGGTGATTGCATTCGCCTCTGACACGCTCGATATCTATCGAGTGATGGATTTCATGACGCGGCGCAAATGGAGCTTGAATGGCTTGCACAAACCTTCGGCGGTGCATCTTGCCGTAACTCTGCGTCATACCGAGCCGGGGGTTGCAGAACGGTTTGGCGCAGACCTGCGGGAGGCGGTGGACCATGTCAAGACACACCCGGAAGACAAGGGCGAAATGGCGCCGGTCTATGGTCTGGCAGCCAATCTGCCGCTGCGCGGAGTGGTGAGCGATTTGCTCAAACGCTATATGGATGTGTTATACAAGGTGTGAGTGTTGAATGTCTTCAGCAGGTCGGCATAGTGCACGCCCTCGAGCCCTGGAAATACCGCGTCCGCGCCGCTAAAGCGTGAGACGGGACCCAGTCCCACGGCGACAAAGCCGCCGACGCGCGCAGCTTGAATCCCCGCTTCGGCATCTTCGACGACGATACATTCGCCGGGACCCAAACCGAGCTGCGCCGCCGCATGTAAAAACAGGTCGGGCGCGGGTTTTTGCCGTTCGACGCTGTGCCCGTCCGCGACCGCGTCAAACAGCTCGCCAATCCCAAGACGCCCCAACACCTCGCGCGCGTTCTTGCTCGCAGACCCCAGCGCCACCTTGACCCCCGCCGCTCGAATTTCCTCCAACAACTCTCGAGCGCCCGGCAGCAAATCGCGAGGCGTAATCTCGCGGATCAGTTCGAGGTAATAGTTATTTTTGCGCGCCATGAATTCCTGGATTTGTGGCTCGCTGTATTCCCCAGCGCGTTCACCCAAAATCAGCATCAAAGATTCGCGCCGCGCCACGCCGCGCAGCGCATCATTTTTAGCGCGATCAAACGCCCAACCGTTCTCATCCGCAAGTCGTTTCCAGCCGCGATAATGATACTCGGCGGTATCTGTAATGACCCCGTCGAGGTCGAAAATCACGCCGCGCAGCTGCGCCTTTGCTCCGGCAGTTTCCCCCGCCGCGCGGTTCGTCAACTCGATTTGCTGCTGCTCGCCGTGATAAAAGAACCTGAACTTGAGCCGCCGCCAGTATTTGGGCAATTGGGGTTGCACGGTCCAGCCGTCATGTGTCACGTTCAGACCGCCAAAACCAAAGACAACAGCTTGCCAGGTGCCGCCCGCGGACGCGGCATGAATGCCGTCGTTTGCGTTCCCGCGCACATCATACAGGTCTGCGCGCAGCGCGCGGATAAAATGTTCATAAGCGTCATCCGGTTTGCCCACGCGGCAAGCCATGATCGCCTGAATGGACGGTCCCAACGACGAGCCAAACGTGTGGTCGGTGCGCGGGGTATAGAAATCATAATTCAACCGCACCTGCGCGCCCGAGTATTCGTTCTTGAGCAGATACATCAGCATCAAGACATCCGGCTGTTTGAGCGCCTGCGTCTCGTTTGTGCCCTCAATCCCGAAATGCTGCTGCACCGAAATCGTGCGCGGTTCCATCGCAGCCAGGTCCACCTCTCGACGCTGCATATAGTCCTCAAATTGCAAGAGCAGCCCATCCGGCAGGGCGGGCAGATACATCCCGGCGGAGACATTTCGCCATTTATCAAGACGCGCGCTGTCCAGCTCTAACCGTGTCACCAGCTCGGCGGCTCTGTCGGGGGCGCGCGCCCTCAACCATTCCAGAATCTCCAGCGCGGTTTGAATGTTCCACTGCGCGAGGCGATTTGTGTAATAGTTGTTGTTTACATGCTCGTGATATTCGTCGGGCCCGATCACGTCGTTGTATTCGTAACGCGACGCTTGACTGTTCCATTCGGCGCGAGAAACCCAAAATTTGGCAGTGTCGAGGACCAGTTCGGACCCTTTGGAAATCATCCACTCGTCGTCCGCTGTGGCGACCCAATATTGATGCGCCGCATACGCAATGTCCGCCGAAATATGCAACTCAATGTCGCCTGTCCAAATGCGGACTAGTTTGGCGCGGTCAGTGGGATGCGGCAGCCATGTCGGCGTCACCTCCTCCCCTGTATCCGCACTCTCCCAGGGGAACTGCGCTCCCTCAAACCCGTTTGCTTTTGCCTTGGCGCGGGCGGCATCCAGCAGCCGATAGCGATAGTTGAGCAGGTTCTTTGCAATGTGCGGCGCGGTATAGATAAAGAGCGGGAGCATGAAAATCTCGGTATCCCAAAAGGCGTGCCCGCGATACCCAAACCCGGACAGGGTTTTTGCGCCGATATTGACGCGGTCATCGTGGCGCGGCGCGGCGATCAACAACTGAAACAGATTAAAGCGGATGGCGAGCTGTGCCTCTGCATCCCCCTCGATCACCACATCCGTGCGTTCCCATTCTCGGTCCCAAGCCGCCGCGTTCGCGACATACGCATCCTGCCAATTCGTGTGCGTGGTCACCTCTTGCAGCGCATATTCGACCGGCATCGCTGTTTTGTCATCGCCATCCTTCATGTCGCGCGAGGTATAGTACGAGACGTGTTTTTCGACCGTGATGGTCTCTCCCGCCGCGACCGGAATACGCAGCATGATTGTTGGCTCGTTCCGCACATCCCAAAATTCGCGCGCGCTCTCGCGTCCCGCGGCAGTCATCAGACGCATCGCCGCGCCGAGTTCGATGTGCGACCGGAACGTGCGCGTCTGCAAATAAACGTTTCCCTCACGCTCTCCCTGGGCTTGCCAGTCCCAATGCACGAGTTTTTCGCCCTGTGCCCCATCGTTAATGGCGTTCCCGTTCAGCGCCGCGCGCATTTCGACCGTGCCGGGTGTTTCGGGGGTCACACTGGCGCGCAAAAACATGCTGTGGGTTGAAGCAAGCGATGTAAAACGTTCCAGGAGCAAGGTCGCGCGCGCGCCAAAAGGCGACTCCCATTCGACGCGCCGCGTCAAAACGCCGGTCCGCAGGTCGAGCACACGTTCGAATGCAATCACTCGCCCCCGGTCCAGCGTGAATCGTTCGCCGTTCAGCAAAATCTCCAAAGCCAGCCAATCCGGCGCATTTGCCAGTTCGGTCACAACCAATGGTGCGGCGTCGAAAACTCCATGCATAAAGGTCGCGCGGCGATCACCCGGATACCCTTCCTCAAATGCCCCGCGTGTGGACAGATACCCGTTCCCGATTGTAAAAATCGTCTCGTGATGATGCTGTTTTTTTGAATCGAATTGTGTCTCGGTGATGCTCCAGCCCGTCATGATCCTACCCCTTTACCGCAGCATGGCTGGAACTCTCGACAAAGTATCGTTGAAAGACGATAAAGACGAGAGCCATCGGCAGAGTCATCAGGAGCGACCCGGCTAGAAAAAGCCCAAAGTCCAACTGCTGTCCGACGCCTGCGCCGCGCAGCGTTGCCAGCCCCAGCGTGAGGGGCCACAAATCGCGCGCCGTCGGTCCAAGCGCAATGAGAAAGTGCTGCAGTTCGTTCCATGTCCCCTGAAACGCCAAAATCGAGAGCGCGATCAAGGGGGCGGTCGCCATCGGCAGCGCGACGCGCGAGAATATTTGAAAAGGCGTGGCGCCGTCAATGCGCGCCGCTTCTTCGATCTCGCCGGGCACCGATTCAAAAAATTGTTTCATCAGGAAAATCCCAAACGCATCAACGACGATCGGCAAAATCCCTCCCGGATAGGTGGCTAACAAGCCCAACTGTTTGAGGATGATAAAGCGCGGGATGAGCAGCACGACGCCGGGAATCATCATGGTCGCGAGTACGGCGAGAAAGATGAAATTTCGACCGGGAAAATGGATGCGCGCCAGCGCATACCCCGCGAGCGAGCACAAAAAGACGCGCGCAAGCGTGACCGAAACCGCAAAGATGATGCTGTTCAGCGTCCACAACGGCACATTGGCAGCGCCCTGGGTCAGTTTTCTGTAATTTTCCAGCGTAAAGGGATTGGGTATGAGCGTCAACGGCGCGGATGCGATCTGCGGCGCGGTCTTGAAGGAATTGGCGATTGCAAAGATAAAGGGCGCGATAAAAAGGATCGCAAAGCCAAACAAGATGATATAGCGCAGCAGCGTCAAGAGCGCGTCCACCCATTGCGGCGCACCGCCCGTCCGGCGTTTTGGCATATTCAAGGTTTCGACACGTTCTGCCATACTCTTTTCCTCCGAGTCGGGTCGAGAAATGTAAACTATGTTTGGGCGCGATCGCCAAAGACGCGGCGCTGAATCAGCGTTGCGACAAAAATAATGATAAACAGCAGGACCGAGATGGCGGATGCCATACCCATCTGGGCATCCTTGAACCCGGCGCGATAAATCAGATATGCGAGCGAGATGGTGGTGCCCGCGGGACCGCCCGAGGTCATGACATACATTTGGTCAAACACCTGAAATGTGCCGATGAGTCCGAGCGTGACGACAAAAAAGATGGTGGGGCGAAGCATCGGCACCGTAATATTCCAGAACTGGTCCCATCCTGTGGCACCGTCCACTGCGGCGGCTTCGTACATGGGGCGCGGAACATCTTGCAGCGCGGCGAGAAAGACCAGCATCATGGTGCCCGCGGTGGTCCAAATCACCAGCATCATTAACGCGCTCATGGTCACGCTCGGTCCGCTGATCCACTGCCACAGCGTCAAGCTGAGAACATTCGTTTCGGTCAACCACGACGGCGCCGTCCGAATATTCAGACCAAACAAGCCGAGCGTATTGTGAATCAACCCCGATGGATCGTTCATCCAGCTGATATTTTTATAATCCGGAAAAAAGAACTTGATGGTCTGATTGAGGATGCCGCCGCTCTGATAGATCCACAAAAAGATCAAACCGATGGCGACCGACGAGGTGATGGAAGGAAAATAAAAAGTCGTGCGAAAGAAACCCTTGAACCGCAGCAAGGCGGAATTTGCGATCACGGCGAGGAGCAGCGCAAGCGCCGTTTGTATGGGCACGACACCCACCGCATAATAAAAAGTGTTTTTGAACGCCAGGAAAAATTCGCTGCGACGGATATTGTCCTCGAACAATAATTTTTGATACCACTCTAGGCCGATGGGCGTCGAGTTGGCGGGGGGCGAAATGCCGCCCCAATCACGAAAACTCATCCACAGCGTAAAGAACATGGGAATAAACAAAAAGATGAGCAGGATGAGGAGAGCCGGTCCGACAAACGAATAGCCCGCCACAAGCTCCTGTCGTCGTTGCCCTGCAATGTGGGTCGTTGCCATCGCAACCTCCAGTCAAAGAGGCAAAGGTGTGCGTCGTCGAGACCGCTTTTGCCAACGGAAGGGTGGGGCAAATAGAGCAAGCTTGCGCTCGCGCCACTTGCCCCACGGAGGAGAGATAGACCGGCGGGCGACCTGCGCTGCCAGTCTGAATTATTTTTATTGTCCTAGCACATCTTGACCGGCGCTCTGAACAGTCTTGAGCACCGATTCCGAGGTGGCTTGTCCGGCGGCGATCTCTTGAATCCCCTTGTTGATTGCATCGGTCACGACGGTAAAGCCCGGCGCAAACTGCCAGGGATGCGAATAATCGGCGCCGTCCAAAAACACCGTGAGCTCGGGAAATTCCTTGACCCAGCCCTCGCGCAGCGATTTGCGAGTCGGCATGGCAAGACCCAGGTCGGTCCACTTTTTCATCCCCGCCTCATCGGTCAGCGAGTTGACCAGAGTCCACGAAGCTTCGGGATGTGCGGCGTTCTTGGGCACGCCATAGCAGACGGTAAACGCCATGGTCGCTTTGCCCGCGGGTCCGGCGGGTAACTCGGCAATCCCGAAATCTACATCGGGAAAATCATTCTTGAGATACGGTACGATCCAGTTGCCTTCGACCACCATCGCTACTTTTGCCTTGCCAAAAGCTTCCCCGTTCCAGCCCGAATCAACCTTGTCGGGAGTCACAGCTGAACCGTCAACCAAGAGACCGGTATAGTAATCCAGCGCAGCTTTGGCTTCGGGTGTGTCAATGTTCATCTTGCCATCTGGACCCACTACCACGCCGCCCGCCTGATACAAAAACGCGAGCCAACGCGCCGCATCCGCCGAGAGCGAGAGTCCGTAGGTTCCGGCGCTTGCGTCGGTCAACTTTTCAGCCGCCGCTTTTAGTTCATCCCACGTGGTCGGGACCTCGACCCCCGCCTTTTCAAACATGCTCTTGTTATAGATCAACGCCAGCGTCGAAAAGTCCTTGGGCGGGCAGTAGAACGTGCCATTGGCTGTGAACGCTGCGCGCAGCGACGGATAAAAGTCATCGGGATTCTGAATTCCATCCGGCGGGACCGCAAGCACATCGTTCTTGATCAGATCGGGAAACTTGAGACTATCCACATAAAACACGTCCGGCGGCGCGCCACCGGCGAGCGCGGTTTGAAGCGATTGGTCATAGTTTGGCGATGCTTCAAACGAGGCGTTGTATTGTGGGTGCGCGGTATTAAAGTCGGCGATCACTTGTTTCAAGGTTTCATTCTCGACATCCGAAGCGGACCATCCGAGCAGCTGCAAATTGGTCGCACCGGCGCTCGTCGCCGCGGTCGGCTCCGGCGGGGCCGTAGTTGCCGCGGGCGGGGCTGTAGTCGCTGCGGGTGCGGTGGTTGCCGGGGATACGGGGGCACATGCGCTGGCAAGAGTTACTACAAGCAGCGCGGTGAGCAGAAAAAATATTCGCTTGTTCATTACTGGTTCCTCCTACGCCCATCGCTGGGCGCAATCAATTGACTCGAACCCACGATCTGGAATCTCAAGTGTGAATGCAACACCTGCATTGCACGACATGCGAATGGAAAACGGACACAATCCCTAAACACCTCCTTTCAACAAGAATGCGAGTCCGGCGAATACAGCTCGGTCTGAAGCGATCGCAAATGAAACTATTCGTTATGTGTTATCGCTATTTCAGATGTGTTGTCGGCGTGAAGGAGCGAAGACGGGCGAATCACGAGTTCGGGGTTAAGGACGACGCGGGTTTGCGCAAGAGGTTCTTGCTCAAGACAATGCACCAACAAATCAATAACATTCTGTCCTGCTTGCCAAATCGGCTGGCGGACCGAAGAAAGACCGGGGGTCAAATATTGTGCGAGCGGCGTATCGTCAAAGCCGGTGACTCCGATATCCGCGCCGACGCGCAGCCCGCTTTCCTGAATCGCGCGCATCGCGCCAATGGCTAAAACATCGGTGACCGCGACGATGGCGGTCGGACGTGTGCGCTCGCCGCCTTGCAGCCAGTGTTGGGTGGCTTGGTAACCTGTCTCGACCGAGCCGGTCCCGCGTGCGACCCACCGCGCCCGAACCGGCAGCTTGGCGCCGCGCATCGCGCGCACATAGCCGGCGAGCCGCAGTTCACCCACACGCGATTCCTTGGGCCACCCGAGCGCGGCAATCCGCGTATGTCCCTGCGCGATCAAATGTGCGGTTGCCAGCCGCATTCCTTCCGTGCCGTCCACATCCACATACATTGCGCTTGGCTCTGCCACCCCGCCAAAAGCCACAAAGGGAAATTTTTCGCGCTGCAAAAAGCGGATCCGTGAATCTTGGTACTCGACGCTCGAAAGAACAAACCCATCAACGCGCCCCGTTCGAATCAAATCGCGATACTTGTCAATATGGTCCTCAGGGTCAGGATGTGGAAAGGGCAGAATATGGTATCCTACCGCATCCGCCGCTGCCACCATGCTGTGCATGAACAAGTCCAGGATCGGGTTGACCTGGTTTGGAGAATCGGGACGCCACGAATAACCGAGCATATAGCTCCGCTGGGCGCGCAGATTACGGGCGCGCTGATCGGGCGTGTAGCCCAGGGCGCGCACCGCATCGTGGATGCGCTTTTCAGTGGCAGTTGAGACACGCGTCTGTCGGTTGAGGACCTTGGAGACGGTCTGATAGCTCACTTGGGCGCGTGCCGCGACATCTTTGAGGGTAACCCGGTCAGTCATACTCTATTGGAGGCAAGCCCGGTTTTGGCATTTAGGCGAACGTTCGGGCGAACGTTCGCCTAAATGATATTATAGACCACCTTGTCAAGATATTCAAGGGGTCTCTCTAGGGCTGGCACAAAGTCCGAAACGAGATGAAACAAAGTGACCTTCTTCGGTTATGCTTGTGGTTGTCACACCCAAACAGAACTGGAGGAAGGTCATGACAAAGTATAGCACACCGCGACTTG
>JADZCJ010000114.1 GCA_020851635.1 Anaerolineae bacterium | reverse complement strand
GAGCAAGGGGTTCTGGCAGAGATCGAGCGCATTCAACAGCAGAATTATGCCGCCTACCTCTCGCATCGCAAACGACATCTGCGAGAACTTCGCAGGTTAAAACCAAAGTAACGTTGTAGTACTAGTTACCTGACAGTTTCTGTGAACCGAGAAGCGAGAGATGAATGGGAATCGGATGTGCGTTGGTCAAACGCCTTTCAATCCAGCGCAGCCCAATTTGGAAAACGCTCAGATCACGTCGTTCTGTGCGGTCCACCAGATGCCGCTCGCCCTTCCTGATGATCCGTGTGCCGACCGCCATCAGCCAAAGATACAGCAAGGCGACCGCCAGGGTGAGACGGGACAAGCGTGCCACATGTTGCAGATGTGTTTTGGCCAAGTGAAATCCATGGCCTTTGAAATCACCAAACATTTCTTCGACCCACATGCGCCGTCCATAGACGCGCAAGGTCAGACGCAGCTGAGGCAGATTGGTTGCCAACAACCAAGGTTCCGATTCCCCAATTTGCCAGTGTGCCACCAGGTTCGTGGGGTGGGCATACTTGCGCGTCAGTTGCACTTCTTCAAACCAAGCACTCTCGCCCGGCTGCCTCGCCAACTGACCGAAATCGCGCCAGGGGGCTTGCTCGTCGAGGTGCACTTGGTTGTTCGACTTCTGGCGCACCACATAATACCAACCCCACGCTTCCAGTTGCTGCAGCACGGGAATTGCGCCAAATTCGGTATCCCCGACCAGCAGGACGGGGATGCCTGGCGGGAGCAAACGATGCAAATAGCCCAACACAGCCAGTTGTTTGATGCCCGAACTATGTCCTTTGCCGCTGCGCACCCAGGTCCACACCAGCGGAATCGCACGCCGCCGATAGGCCAGCGCGATGACCACCAGTTGATGATGCAGACCGACTTGGCTGGCATCGGCAATCAGCCGAATTTCGCCGAGCGTCTGTGCCGCCGTCCGCAAGAGGTCGCACGCAAGCGGCGCATACCATTCGCGCACGCGCACGGCGGGATTGTCCAGAAAACGGCTCAGCCGACGGGTAACACTCGGCAGGGTCGCCGTACTGACGATTTTGGTCGCCACGTGGCTCAGGTGTACCGACTTGGACGCAAAAATTCCAGTAAGCAGCTACGCCATGTTGCGCGTGCGGGTCAGACGTTCGCACGGGCGCAATTGCTGAATCTGGCGCATCCACGTATGATAAGTGGGGTTGGACGACATAGCACTCTCCCTCGATTAGTTTTCGCAAACCAATTGTAGGCGAGAATCCCTATTGTTCAACCTTTTTGTTAAAGTGTCAGGTAACTAGATCTCCAATCTCTCTTTGAATGAAGAGTGCTTGCTCGTAAGATTTTATTGCTTTCCGAATCTCGCCAAGCTCGACATAGGCTAACCCAAGGTTTCCCAGATAGGCACCCTCATTGCGTTTGTCCCCCATCTCGCGCGCGATCTCGAGGGCTTGCACATGATGCTCAAGCGCCTTTTGTGGCTCATCAAGTTCGTAATAAGCCAGACCGAGACTTCCCAGATCCGCGCCTTCGCCAAGTCTGTCGCCCAGTTTCCGGTCAATCGCCATCGCCTGTAGATAATATTCAATTGCTTTTTGAAATTCGCCCAAATCCGCAAAAGCCAATCCGAGGTTTCCCAGATGCGCGGCTTTATTTTGTTCGTCCTGCATTTCGTCGGCGATGTTTAGCGCTTGCTCGAAAAACTCGATTGCCTTTGTTGTCTGTCCCGAATTGCGATAGACTATTGCCATTGCGCCAATTCGACTTCCCTCTACTTTTTTGTCGCCTAATTTTTGAGCGGCGCTCACCGCCTGCTCCAGCCACCTAATTTGTTCGCGCGCACCAAGTCTCAAATCCATCAAATATCCTGCCGCGTCCGGATATTCAGTGCACAACCACGCCGCTTCTTCATCTTGCTCCGCGTATGCTGCTGACCAGACTTGCCCGGCGCGGATATTGGTGAGATTGTCATCAAAGAGGACAAGTCCTTTGAAAAAACTCTCATTCCCCTGTTTGTACATTTCTTTTGCTGCCCGCGCCCTTTCAGCAAAAAACTCGGCGTGCGCCTTTTCGGCTTGCGCTTGTTCCTCTTCCGTCCACTGCCATGACCTGGGCATACTCTGATTCGCCAAATTCAATCACGACTTCAAAACTTACAATTCCTTGAGCCATTCTTGTACCGTTGCCGCATTCGGACTTGCAATAGACTCGAAAATCATCAACGCCTCTCCCCAAAACCCACCTGCTTTTGCATTGTCTCCGAGGCGCTTGTAAACAATTCCGATATTTGCGAGGCGGTTTGCTTCCCCGCGCTTGTCACCGATTTCGCGAGCAATCACCAATGCCCGCTCGTAATACTCGATTGCCGTCTGCAAATCAATCTCAGCGTGCACATTACCAAGATTGGCGGGATTTGCGCCTTCGCTGCGTTTGTCGCCAACCTCACGCGCAATCACTAATGCCGCTTCATGATACGCGATAGCGTCATGAAATCTACCCAACGCATAATTTGCACTTCCAAGATTGCCAAGTGCATTGCCCTCGATGCGTTTGTCGCCTATTTCACGCCCAATGACCAATGCCT
Organism: Anaerolineae bacterium; assembly: GCA_020851635.1. Lineage (GTDB taxonomy): Bacteria > Chloroflexota > Anaerolineae > UBA4142 > SHND01 > SHND01. Next base: position 13,543 of record JADZCJ010000114.1, on the reverse strand, counting down.
GTTCGTAATACGCAATGGCATTTTGCATGTCGCCATGCGAGTAACTTGCGCTGCCAAGATTGCCGAGCCTATTTCCCTCGCCCCGCTTGTCGCCCATTTCGCGCGCAATCGTCAACGCGCGCTCGTAATATTCCATGGCTTGACGCACTTGACCTAGGTCAGCGTATGCCAGCCCAAGGTTATCAAGAGTTGCGCCTTCGCTGTGCTTGTCCCCTATTTCGCGCGCAATCGCTAATCCCTGCTGGTAATACTCGACGGCTTGATACACCTGACCCAAGTCAGTATACGCGAGTCCGAGATTTCCAAGATCCGCGCATTCGCCGCGCTTGTCGCCAAGCTCGCGGTCAATGCGTAACGCCTGCTCGTAATACTCTACCGCCTTTTGCACTTGACCAAGGTCCGCATATGCCAGCCCTACATTGCCAAGGTCTGCGCTTTCGCCGCGTTTGTCACCTATCTCGCGCCGAATCGCCATTGCCTGCTCATAATACTCGATGGCTCTCTGCACATTACCCAACGCGTAATATGTACTTCCCAAATTGCCCAGGTGGTTTCCTTCGGCTTGTTTGTTCCCAGACCCCCGCGCCGATGTTGCGCCTTGCTCCAACCATTGGATCTGCTCTCGCGCGCTAAAACGCAATTTCATGACATACGCTGATGCATCGGGGTATTCACTGCACAGCCGAGCCACACTCGGATACTTGGTCGCGTGTAAATTTGCCCATACTTGTCCGGCACGGATATTGGCAAGTTCGCTGCCGAACAATGCCAATCCATCCAGAACATTCTCGTTTCCTTTCAAGTACAATTCATCTGCCGCCCGCGCGACCTGCAAATAAAACTCGGCATGTGCTTTTTCGGCTCGCGCTTGTTCTTCTTGTGTCCATTCCCATGGCTTGGACATAATCTCTTGATTGAAAGGAAATCAAGTGCCAAGGGCTCTGAAACCTACCCTGCACTCTTCATTCGCCATTCGCAATCATCATTCACAATTCTGCTAGCCACTTTTTCACTTTCGCTGCGTGCGGGTCTTCAATGGTTTCAAAAACCCGCAATGCTCCCTGCCACAATACTCGCGCTTCGGCAGTGTCTCCCAATTTCTGGCTAGCGGCTCCCATATTCATCATCCAGAGCCCCTCATTGCGTCTATCGTCAATTTCGCGCGCAATCGCTAACGCTTGCTCGTAGTACGTGATTGCCTTCCATTCGTCGCCTGAATTAGAATACGCCAGCCCGAGGTTGCCGAGGTCAGCTCCTTCGCCGCGCCTGTCACCAATCTCGCGCCGGATCGCCAACGCGTGCTCAAAGTGCGTGATGGCTTTCGAAGTTTCGCCGACGGTTCCATACGCAGTACCGAGATTGCCTAACGCAGCTCCTTCGCCGTGTGTGTCGCCAACCTCACGCGCAATTGCCAATGCCTGCTCATAATACGCGATTGCCTTGCTCAAGTCACCCAAATCGGAATGTGCCAGTCCGAGGTTAACGAGGTCGGTCCCCTCGCCGTGCTTGTTGCCAATTTCGCGGTCAATCGCCAACGCTTGCTCGTAAAATAAGATCGCTTTCTGCGCGTCGCCCAACGAGTAATAAGCAATACCGAGATTACCGAGCCGATTCCCTTCACCAAGTCTGTCACCAACCTCGCGCGCAATCACCAGCGCCAGCTCGTAATAAACGATTGCCTTGCGCACTTGCCCCAACCAATAATATGCAATACCGAGATTACCGAGCCGATTGCCCTCCTCCTTCTTCTCTCCCAACTTGCGCGCCGCAGTCACCGCTTGTTCCAACCACGAAATCTGTTCGTGCAGACTTAGACGTAAATGCATGACAAATGCTGCAGCATCGGGATAGTCATTGCACAGCCGTGCCCCATCATCGTCATTCTCCGAATTCTTTGCCGCCCACGCCTGCCCCGCGCGGATGTGTGCGAGTTCGCCGTCGAACAGCTTCAGCCCCTTTGAAACATTCTCGCCTCCCTGCAAATACAATTCGTCTGCTGATCGCGCAAGTTGCGCATAGAACTCGGCGTGCGCTTTTTCGGCTTGCGGTTGTTCGTGCTGTGTCCATTGCCAACGCTTGTTCATGAGTCAGTCTCAGCATATTACCAAGTGCATTCAAGCAAATCTTTAGAGTCAGGGGGAGTCAGCCATTTCGTTCTGTAAATCGTTCAGCCAGACGCTCACCTTGTTCAGTTTTGGGTCCCCAATCTCAGAGTACACATCGAACGCTATTTGGAATAGCTCGCGCGCTTTGGATGTATCCCCCAATTCTTCATAAACTTTAGCCATATTTGAAAGATAATTCGCTTCACCACGTCTATTGCCTATCTCTCGATGAATCGTCACACACTGCTTGTAATAGTCAATAGCAATGTCTGTTTTGCCAAGGAGTGCATTCACAGTACCTAGATTACCGAGCCAGTCGCCCTCATTATGCTTGTCACCCATCTCACGAGCCAGAACCAATGCTTGTTCGTAATACTTGAGTGCCTGCTCCACGTCACCCAGGTAAATGCTCGCTGTTCCCATATTGCCCAGCCAATTCCCCTCATTCTGCTTGTCGCCAACGTCGCGTGACAGCGCCAATGCGTTCTTGTAGTACTCAACTGCTTTCTCTATCTCGCCCAGCTCAACATACGCCATCCCAAGCTTACCCAACTCGCTACCTTCCCCTCGTTTGTCGGCGATCTCACGACGAATCGTCAATGCCTTTTCATAATTCGTTATTGCATCCTTCAAGTCGCCAAGTTCCGCATGTGCAAACCCCAAGTTGCCGAGGTGAGCAGCTTCACTGTGCTTATCACCCAACTCGCGGGCGAGTTCCAGCGCTTGCTCGTAATACATCATTGCCTTTTGTATTTGTCCAAGGTTGGCATACGCAACTCCTATATTGCCCAGATCATTTCCTTCGCCCCGCGTGTCTTTCATCTTGCGATGGATCTCTAGTATTTGCGTGTAATATGTGATTGCTTTCTCCACCTCGCCAAGGTCGGCATAGGCATTTGCCATATTACCGAGGTCGTTTGCTTCGCCTTGTTGATCACCGATTTCGCGCCGAATCGCTAATGCCCTTTCATAATGTGTGATTGCCTCTCGCGTCTCACCAACATCAAGATACACATTGCCCAAATTTCCAAGATGCGCCCCTTCGGCGCGTCGTTCACCCAATCTTTTTGCCGCCAGAGCAGCCATCGCAAGCCAGTTCATTCGATCTTGAGGAGCCAAACGCAAGTTCGCAACAAACAGGGCTGCATCGGGATAAGCACAACAGAGCCATGCCGCGCCGCGTTCCTTTTCGGTATTTTCTGCTGCCCATGCTTGTCCCTGCCGGATGTTCAACAATTCTCCATCGAACAATGCTAGCCCCTCGATAAGATTCTCTCCCCCATCCAAATACATATCATCTGCAATGCTAGCGAGTTGCGCATAAAACTCCGCATGCGCCTTTCCCGCTTCTGCTTTTTCCTCGTCCGTCAATTCATACCGCTTGTTCATTTCTGGATTTCTCGTTCAAAAAATATTTTAATTCCGCCCGCGTGCAAAATCGCGCAAGAGGTCGTGCATGCGATAGCGTCCATCGTTGTACTCCACCAGACTTTCTCGGAATAAATCGCCTAACGTTTTTTCGGCTTGGTCGAGTTCCGTTTTCCAAATGTAAGCGGCGGCATTTGAATCGAATGGCGCAGGGAACACAGCCAAGAATCGCCAGCGCCTTTGCGTTTCGGGGTCGAGGCGGTCATAGCTCAGGGCGAAGGTGGCTTCGACATCAAGTGTCCCATCGTCAGATTCACTCAACAGTTCAATGCGCTGCTGTTTTAACTTTTCAACGTAACGCGCGGCGCTTTCATTCGGGCGCGTGCCGAGATGACTGCCCGCGATGCGTAACGCGAGAGGCAGCTTGCCGCAAAGTTCTGTCAATTCCGCGAGCTCTTGATCCGTGAGTCGCGCGCACAATTTTCTCAACAAATCTCGCGCATCGTTTTCTTGCAAAACATCCAAACGAATCAGCACCAGCCCTTGCTCGACAAATTGACGACGCGAGGTGACGATGAACGCGCAATCGGCTTTGAGTAATTCGCGCACTTGCTTTGCGTCATGAGCATTGTCCAACACGATGAGCGCGCGTTTGCCGTGCAGCACCGCGCGATACATTTGCGCGAGTTCCTCATCCGTTGCTTTACGCAAATCCTCAAGCGGATTGAAGGCGAGAATCACTTGGCGCATCGCTTCGCTCGGCGCGAGCGGATTATCGTTCATCCCTTGCAAATCAATCCACATCGCCGCATCGGGAAACTCCGCCGCAACTTGGAGCGCGACGTAACTGGCGAGCGTGCTTTTGCCGACACCGCCCATGCCTGTCAAGCTGCTGATTGTGCCGCTAATCGCCGCGCGTTTTCCGTCAGTCAGAAGTCTGACCAATTCATCAATCTCTTGCGTTCGTCCCGTGAAATCGCGCGGGGGCGCGGGAATGGTGAAGGTGCGCGGATGCGCTTGGCGCGCGGCTTGATAAAGCACATACTTGTCACCGCCAACAACGTCCCCGCTAACATTCATATTTCCACCGGTCATGTTGATGCCGCTGTTTTCTCCGGGAAGCGTTTCTTGCAATTCAATAAACTTTTGAATCCCTTTTTCAGTCCTCAACATAGCTAACGTGGCGAGTTTTTCACGAACTTCGGGAGAGACATTAACAAGCTCTTCTTTGAGAATTGTGATATAGTCAGAAACGGCTTTCTCCAACCGCGCTTCAGGCAGTTGGGGATAGTCTTCCGCAAGACGTGTTATCAATACTTTCACAAGCTCCGAGTCATTGCTTGGACGTTGATAAAAATCCTTCACGGCGCGGTCAATCGAATCCAAATTTGCGAGCGGCAAATTCAATAACGCATAACACAAATCTGCATCTTGTCCATCCCGCGTAAATCGTTTTTCGGTTTGACTCAATGCCTCTGCTACTTGGTCCAGTTCCTGTTTGTTGAGCAACGGCTTTTTAATCTCTTGGATCGCGTCTTTGCCCAGGACCGGCTCAACGAGATGTTCGAGAATCGCTACACTGAGCTTTCCAAGATCGGGGAAACGCTGCGGAGAATTATTAGCGGTCGGCATTTGTGCTTGCTCCTCGTTTGCTGAATTGCAACAAGACTGTTCCAATCAATCACATTTCTCAAACCAACAAAAGCTGCTTCCGCTTACGCGTCAAACAACCTATCCTGCCTCTGTCCCTGTTTCGCTTCCGTCTTGAACGTCTCGCGCTCGCTCAAGAGTGCGCTGATCAATTTCCAGTCGTCCGTGTCGCGCGGCAGCACCTCAAACAACGCCTGTGCCAGTTTCCAAAAGGCATTGTTTTCCAACAAATCGTGCTTCCATAGAAACTCCACCAGCCCCGCGCGGTCCTCCCCCTTCCACAACCGCATCGCGTGATGCAGTTGGTCTATCAGCGGATCCGTGCGGTCGTCGCCGAGGTGTTTTTTGTGGTCGCGGTCGGCGAGAAGGGCGAGGCGCACACTGGAACCATCCACCTCGAACACGCCGCGACTTTTTGCCACTTCCATCGCGCTTTCGGCGTCCCCGCCGATTTGAACGACCAGCCGGGCATCATCCCACGCCTGTTCACCCACGCCATAGAGATTCGCCCAAACGAAATAGAGGCGTGAAAGGTTATCGCCTTCAAATTCACCCGCAATCGCTTTGAGTGCGATCTCGCGGACAAGTGCAAGCAGTTCTGCCACCGTGACGGGGGTGCCATCCGCTCGTTCGACACGTTCGTATTTGCCAAAGACACCGACGGCGGGACCGTAGCAAGCGACAATCAAATCGGCGCCGCGAAAGCCATAGACATCAAAAAAGCGGCGGACGCTCTCGGTAACGACCTTTTCAATTTCGCGCCGTACATCTCGGAAGGATGCTGCAGCACCAACTTCGCGGGCACGGCAAACCACTGTGATCGATGAAGCAAGGGCAGACATTTCTCTTTTCAATGCCGTGGTGCGCTCCGTGTCAATCGGAAATGTTGCTACGACATTTAGCCCTGCCCCGAAAAGTGCATCCACAAGAGAACTCCACGCCTCAGTGGATTGGTGTGCAAACATTACTACCACGACCCCATCCAATCGACATATTCGTTTTGCTTCTGCGAAACAGCCAGCCAATTTTGCGGTGAAATACTCTTTCGCTTTTTCAGCGTCACCATCGTGGCGATGTCGAAAAGCAGTAGCTTCGTTACTCTTTGGGGTCAATGGTGTCACAAATGCTTCAGGAAAGACTTCGCTAAGAGACCTCTTAAGCCAGATATAAAAATAATCTGATAAATCGGCGTAAGCAATCGCGTCAAAATAAGGCGGATCGGTTACAACTACCGCCGCTTCGTTCTCTTTCAGCAAAAGAGATGCACCATCACCAAGAATCACGCGAGCAGGGTGGAGTGCTGAACTGGCGTTAGATGATTCGTGTTCCAAAACGCGAAGAATCCAATCAAGTTGTCCAATCGCACCACCTGACGAATCACCCAATATATTCGCTTCTGGGAAATCCCACACAATTGGGATGGCTTGCCGACCAAAAGGATGTTCAACATTTTCACCCCCTGGATTCCAGAGTCCCAACGTACTCGCACGAGCCGAAATTCGACTCACCCACAGACCCAAGTAAGCAGCGATAGCAGTCTGATAATTCATCTCAAGAGAATGGTTTTGAAGAACGGACACCGCTTCATGTGTAAAGCCTATCAAGGTTTGCATAACAATTAGCTGGCGCGCATTGTACAGTGACCCCCATGTATTCATTCCATAAAGCCAAGTTTTGATATTCCATTGATTTGCTGGGATTTCCTCTGAGGGTCGTTCCACATTCCTTGTAAGTAGTTTCGCCTTTTCAAACGCGCGCAGGTCACTTTCCTCTACCGCACGATAATCCTTACCTTGGGGCGTATCCGTGATAACCGCGGTCATTCGTTCGCCCATATTTCCATCCAAACCTGCGCGTCGCAAGTCCTCAACTGGCGTTACTTGTTTACATACTGGGCACATGACTGCCCCGCGTCCCTTTTCAATCATCGTGCCAGCCGTTCCTTTGATGTCTTTGTTCCTCGCAACGCCAAACACAACCTCTTTGCCTTTGACCGTCAGCGTTAGCGCAACGCGTTTCCCTTCCCGGTTGCACACATATAGACTTCGCAGCAGCGGAATTTCGGCGCGACACGTCGGATTTGAGCAAGGCGCGGTGCGCGCCCACAAATACCCAACGACTGGTTTGCCGTCTTTCCCTGGCGGATACAAGTGCCCGATTTTCTCCTTCGTACGCTCCAAAATCCACTTCGCCCAATATTCCACGTCGTAGGTAAGCACATTCTCAACGAGCATTTCTTTGCTTGCGGTACTTCCGTATTCCGTGCGCTCTACCACACGTGTTCCAGGCTTGCCATATTTTTGGGGAAATTCACACGTCGCGCGCAAAATCAAATACGCTACCGGGTTGTAATCATTCGCAATCGCCTGCGCCCCGAGCCGCGTCGCTTCTAGAGGAATTGCTCCCCCGCCCGAAAAGGGATCAAGCACCACTGGCACTTGTCCCCCATTCGCAATCCGCACCAGTTCGCGCGCAATCCGCAGAATCTCATGTCCCTGTTCGTTTGCGGGATCGCTGGTCTCCCACTTCACCAAACAGCGATCATCCAGCATTTCGTCTGGTTTTGGTGCTTTGACCTTGCCCTGTCCCTCCAGTGGTTTGCCGCTGTCAAATGCAATTTTTTCCGGCGACCACTTGGCAATAAAGGTCAGCAGGCGATTGCGCGGCGTATCGGGCAGATTTTTGTAGGGCTTGTAAGGGTCCCTATCTGGCACCTGCCGCTTGCCGTTGTAATACGATTTCAGATTGCTCGCCACGTTCGTCTTGAGCAGCCGCGTCACTGCGTCGCGAAATTCGGGCGGACATTCCGCATGATCGGGGTCAGGCACAAGCGAGGCAAAGACAACGGCGCGGGATGCCGCAAGCGGGCGCCGCGCCCACCACATATGCAGCGTGGAAATATGACCATGGCGCAGCGATTTGTCACGAACGCTTTCGGATGAAATTTCACGGATGGGGAGAGTCACTTCAATCAAGCGTGGGCAGGTCATATATCTCGTTTCCCTTTGATTCCCAATTTTCTTTGTCTACCAAATACTGCACGGCGCGGAACAGATTTTCACGTTCCAGCTGTGGTATAGGGTCTTGAATAATGCGCAGGCGCGGTTTGTCCGATTTGGCATACGTGACGACGTAAAGAAACGCACGCGCACCCAACTGCCGCAGTTTATCCACTTCCGGCGCGGTCAAAACAATATCACCCGTCAACGCGCGTCCTTTGACCTCAATATACCGAATATAGTCGTCGGACTGCATCGCCCGTTTCGCCTGCGAACGAATGTCATAATGCTCGCCGTCTTTGGAAACGTCGGTCGGAGTCCAGCCACGCGCGATCTCGTAGCGCGTCACCAAATCCATCGCGATGCGCTCTACTTCATCATCCCGGCGCATGGCCGACCCAACAGAAGGTGTCGTTTCTACTGCGGCTATCGGCGCGGGCAGCGCAAGTGCGGACGTGACCAATTCGGGCAGTTCCGCGTGCAGGCGCAACATTTGTTCCAATTCGTCCAGGCGTAGGACCTTGCGCGCTTTGAGCTGGTCAATGCGCTGCTGCAATTCTTCTGTCTCTTTGCGCACGTCGTCGCCAAAAAGTTCAAACTGGTTCAGATCATTCAGTTTCTCTTGCAGATCCAGAATCAAATCCCGAAAGGAGGTATTGAGATACTCGCGCCGCACCTCGACTTCGAGTTCGCGTTCCCGACGAACCCGTTCCAATTGCGGCTCGGTGATGGATTCAAAAGACCATGCTTGAATGACGCCGGCGGAATAGGCGGGCGCATCGGGTTTATCCGCGGGCACATCCGGGACGGTGCAATTCAGCAAATACGCGGGTGAAGTTTCACGCAAACCCATCGCATCCGCGACGACAAGCGACAACTGCTGGTGTGCCAGCCGTTTCCGGGCATCAATTCGCCCGTCAATAATGTTCGAACGCACGAGCCAATAGCGCTGTGGCGCGGCGATGTTGGGGTCCACCAGCACCGTCCCACGCGCAAAAGCATCGTGGGCGCGGCGCAACGTCCATTCCATCACCACCTCAAAGAGCGGATGGCTCGGACCAAGCAACCGCGTGCCCTCAGGAACGCGCTCGCGGCTTGTGATGCTCACCAGACTCTTGTCAAAGACAAACGGGTTGTCATAGCGCTCGGCGAGATCAATCCGCACCTGGTGCGCCAGGTCGCGCAGCGTAAAAGGAATCGAGCCCACCCGATAGACCGGATAGGTGCGGTCGCGTTCCAAGGTGCCCCCCGCCGCGGTGTAGGCACGCTCAAAAAAGTGCTCGACAAAGAGCGGCTGCAAACGCCGTTCGTCCGACAAATCGCGCAGTTCGCGCGCCGAGCGCAAGTCCAAATTCGACGCGAGGGATTGTTTCTTTTGCAGCGCAATCAATTCGTTCGCGCGCTGGTCCAGTCCCGCGCTGTTCATCTCCTCGGACGCGCGTTCGGCGGCAGCATCGCTGTCCTGGTCAATGGATTGTTCCATCAACTGGACGAGCGGCACATCTTCCAACAACTCGGCAATGACATCATAGACCCGGTCATCCCCCAGTTGCGACCGCATCACATCCAACTTGCGCAGCACTTTTTCCAACACCGCGCCTTCACGTGTGTTCACCGCGACCAGGTTATACACCCACACGGCATCGCCCTGCCCGTAGCGATGAATCCGCCCCATCCGCTGTTCCAAGCGGTTCGGATTCCACGGAATATCCCAGTTGATCATGTAGCGGCAGAATTGCAGGTTAATCCCTTCGCCCGCCGCGTCAGTCGCCACCATGATCTTGGCGCGCCGCCGAAATTCGAGTTGCGCTTGCTTGCGCGCATCCACATCCATCCCGCCGTGAATCGTCACGACAGAATAGCCCTTTTGCCGCAGGCGGTCGGTCAGGTTATCCAGCGTGTCGCGATGCTCGGTAAAGATCAACAAGCGTTCGCGGTCGTCCCGAATCACGTCGGACGAATCCAGCACCTTGAGCAACTCGCCAAATTTGGCTTCCGGATGCCCTTTCAACCCCTTTGCTTTCTCAAAGAGCGCTTTGACCTCATCCCGCTCCTTTTCCACATCCGCGGGCTTGTCGCTCAACACCTGACGGAAAATGCGCCGGTCCACCTGCTCGCGGTCGGTCTCGTCGAGGTCTTCGTACTCTTCAATATTCTGCGGAATCTCATTCGTATCCTGCCGTGATGCGCGTTGATATTCCGCCGCCCGCTGCGGGTCCCGCAAAATCGTCAGCACATCATTCAGCGCTTTGAGCCGATTTTCCAACGTGCGCGTGATCGCATAAATGCTGCTGGCGAGACGGCGCTGCATGACCATCAAGGTCAATTCCACATTCCGATTCTTTTTCTCTTTGGCTTGTTTGCGGCGCGAACGCACATACTTGGTGACCGCTGTATAGAGGTCGAGTTCTTCCGGCGTGAGATCATAGCCGACGGTCTGCGTGTGGCGCGGCTTGAACAGCGGCTCACCGTCCCAATTCACCATCTCTTCTTTCAAACGCCGCAAAAAGAAGCGATTGCGCGCCTGCGATATTTTCTCTTCATCCTCGATGCCCGCCACGCGTGCTTGCTGCGCCACCGCTTCTTGCACGCGCTGCGTCACATGCTCGTCCTTTTGAAACAAATCAGGGTCGAGCAGCAAAAGCAAACGGCGAAAGGTGTCTTTGCGCCCGCGATGCGGAGTCGCTGTGAGAAAAAGCAGATGGTCCGTCTTGGGCGCGAGTTCTTTAATCGCCTTGTAGCGCTTGCTCTCGTCCACCTTGCTCCCGTACTCGAATGCCGAGAGCTTGTGCGCTTCATCGACAACGATCAGGTCCCAACGTGTCTCCCGCGCGGCATTCAAACATTGCTCGTGGCGCGAAATGTAATCAATCGAGGTGACGAAAAAGCCGTCCTCGTGCCGCGAGAATTGTCCGGGGTCGGCATCAAATGCCGCGCGATTCACGGGGCGGAATTCCAGCCCAAACTTTTCACGCATTTCGTCTTGCTGCCACTGCTTGGTGAGCCCGCCGGGGGTGATAATCAGCACTTTGCTGATGACACCACGGAAAAGCAGTTCCTTAATGAGCAAGCCCGTCATGATCGTTTTGCCCGCGCCGGTATCGTCGGCGAGCAAAAAGCGAATGCGCGGCAGCGGTAGCAGATAACGGTACACTGCCTCAACCTGGTGCGGCAAAATATCAACGACGCTGGAATTTACGGCAAAAAGGGGATCGAACTGGTGCGCAATGCGGATGCGCTCCGCTTCGGCGCCATGCAAAAACGCGCGCGGGTCGCCATCGTACGTATAGTCACTGCCACGCACTTTAACGAGCTGCGATAGTGCCTCAAGCGTGATGGGGCGCTTGATTTCGCGGTGGCTGGTGAGCGTAATCCCATCCACGCGCACGCGGTTCGTTCCAAACGGGGTGATCGAGCGAATTTCTACCAGTTCGGTCGGGTCGAGACCGTGAACTATGTCGCCGGGGGAAACGGGATAATTGGCGTCCGACAAACTAGATTCTCCTTTGAATCAAATTTCAATATTTTCAATCTTTTCCAGTTGCTTCAAAATACTGTTGTACGCAATGAGGTCAAACACATCCCTGTTTTTATAGTTTTTTCCTTGAACATTTAGCCAGGGTACCTGCTGATGTTGGTCTTTGAAGGCAAGCAAGGCTGCTCGCTCTAATTTCAACCAGATTTTTGTCCTTTTGAGTGGGGGACAAGTAAGTACGAATGCGGCGATGCGTTTCACACCATATTTGCGCAATGCCATTTCTGCACGCTGAGCAACACTTGCTGAAATGCGCTCAACCCCTTTTTCGGTAGTGCCGATATAAACAATCCGCGAGCGTCCCTTATTGCAAGTGAGAGGTTTGTTCACCGCAAGCACATAGACCAGATACTTTTGCTTGAGCGAGCGCCGGTGCGCGCTCATCACGGGCTTGGCAACAAGTTTTACACGTGCTCTTGACATAACAACGAACAATCCCCTTTTGAAGCTCCCACTCCAAACAAAACAGCCTGCTCGGTATCCATGACCAAAGCAGGCTAGATACGGCAAGAATTATGCGAACAGCGCCAAGTGGTGCTACGCCCTATTCGCGCGCGGTGGTCAAGACACCTTGGGTTCTCCCTCAACTGCGCCGACAACGAGAGGGCGCGTGACTCTTTGGGATTGTAGCACGCGGGACGAACGTGCGTCAACAAGAATTCCGTCGCTATCGCCCCACTCCAACTATCGATTTCTGCCTCGTTGAAATTTGCAAGGTCGAATTCAGTTCGAATAGTCAGTTAACGCTTTTGAGCGTTACTGCCAGCTGGTATTCAAACAACGAAATGTTTGGCAGCTCTGAACAGGCGAGCAGCAAATCCTGCGTAATCTCACGTGCGACGATGATTCCCCGCACCCCCTGACTCGATTCCGCCTGATTCTGCTTGATCCATCCGATATAGCGCAGCAGTTGCCCAATCACACGGTCGTAACCGCGCGAGACTTTGAGTTCGATGACCACATAGTTATTCTTGGTGTCGAGCGCAAGAATGTCAATGAATCTCCCGCCCACCGGAAACTCGATGCCGGTAATCCCTTCTTCTTCATAGAGCCTAGGCCCTGGCTCTAGCAAGGACAGGTTCTTAGCAAGGAAATTTCTCAAATCTCGCTCATAGGCGAACTCGGTTGGACTTTCGGTGCCTTCCGATTCTTCCGCTTGATCGCTGACTACAGGAGAAGAGCCTTCACTCGTCGGCGCTGATCCTTCATAGATTGGCGGCGGGTCAGTAGCAGGGTCGTAGAGGCGGAAATGACTGCCGTCAATCTGAAAGAATAGGTCATCCTCTTTTTTGGCGCTATAGTGAACGCGCGTCGGGGCATTTGTGGACATGCGCGACAGATGGGCGTTAACCGTGCCTGCTTTGATCTTGGGATATTTGGTCTTGAACCAGGCAAGCACCTCTTGCCGAGTGAGGATTTGTCCTTTTTGCAGGCCGAGCGCAGTGACCATATCGCGCATGAGTAGCCAGACAGGTTTGTCATAGATTGGCATGATGAATTTCCGGTTAAGGACTTGTAGTATGTGTTAGTGTAAACTGTTTTCTGTAAATTGGACTACTCGAAGAAAGAGTAGGTCTGGTGTATCCTTTGAAGCGCCAACCTCAAAAGGAGGACACCATGACCTACCAACCTGATTCTACCCTACCCCGTGAGATTACCGAACTCGTCAACGCCAACGGGTTCGACATCTTGCCCCAATTGCTCGAACTGATCTTTAACATCGCGATGCAAGTTGAGCGCGAACAATATCTGGGAGCGGCGCGCTATCAACGCACGCCCGAGCGGCGCGGCCACGCCAACGGCTTCAAGCCCAAGACCGTGCAAACCCGCGTCGGCGACATCCAGTTCGCCATTCCGCAAGTGCGCGAGGGCGATTTTTATCCCAG
>JADZCJ010000113.1 GCA_020851635.1 Anaerolineae bacterium | reverse complement strand
TGCCGCCCTATTCGCCCGACTTGAATCCGATTGAAAAATGTTGGGCGAAGGTAAAAACGGTGTTACGGCGGCTGAAAGCGCGGACCTTCGATGAGCTCGTTGAAGCACTCAATCTGGCATTCCAATCAATTACGCCCGAAGATGTGCGCGCTTGGTTCGAACACTGCGGTTATCTTTCGCCTTGAGTCAAAGAGGAATTCGCTCTAAAGCCCCAACGCGCGACCCCTGGAGTTGCTCAAACTGACCTATCGCAAGATGTCGGCACTTGTCGAAGAGATGCTCAACGAAATCGCACCGCAGTTGCCCAACGACTGCCAAGTTTACGTGCTCTTCAGCGTCTGGTACGGCAATCATCAGCTGTTAAAGTTCATCCACCAACAGGGTTGACATTGGATTTGTGACACACACTCTACTCGCAGTCTGTCCGAGCGTCCGTTGAGCCAATGGTGGATCCACTTGAACCACCAGTGCATCGAGCGAGTCTCGGTGCATTCAGCCGCGCGTAGTCACATCTACCCCACGCGTCACGTCGTGAGACGACTGCGACGCTACCCTGTAGGGCGGTAGCGATTCTTTCCAAACGGGACAGGCTGGATTCACACTCCACTTACTTGCTATGCTCGGATGCGCCACTCTCCATCCGCTGCATCTTGAAGTAATATGGCTATCGCTGGCAAACGCAAGTGGCGTTCGTAATCGAACGCCACAATTGTCCGGCAGTATTAGTCCAGAAGGACGTTGGGGGTACAAAGGAAAACGATAAGCCGTTTCCTTTCGTAACTCGGTCAAAGCTTGTTCACCGGATTCTTGGGGGGCTGCCCGGTCAACACGCGCAGCGCCTCTTCCGCCCCGCGTACGCGCACATCGACCTTGGCTTGTTCCGAATACCACGCCACATGCGGCGTGATCCAAATCCGCGGGTGCTTCCACAACGGACTGTCGGCGGGCAAAGGTTCGGTTGCAAAAACATCCAGCGCCGCGCCTGCCAATTTTCCCGTACTCACGGCATCAAATAGCGCGGTTTGGTCGATCAGTGGGCCGCGCGCCGCATTGATCAAGAACGCTGTCGGTTTCATTTTCGCCAGCGCGTCCGCATTGATCATGTGCTGCGTTTCGGACGTCAGTGGAGAATGCAGAGTGATATAGTCCGATTCAGTAAACAGCGTTTCAGTGTCCACAGATATGCACCCTGCCGCTTGAATCGCCTCTGCGGGCACGTACGGGTCGTATGCCAATACACGCAGATTCAACCCCAGCCCTTTCGCAGCCACTGCTCGCGCAATGCGCCCGAATCCGACGATGCCGAGCGTTTGTCCCGCCAGCCGCCGCAGGGGACGTACCGTCGTTTGGTCCCACACCTGCCGCTCTGCCTGCTCGAATGCAATATACAGCCCGCGCGCATGTGCCAGGAGCATCGCGATGGTGTGCGTCGAAACCTCGTCAACCCCATAGTCGGGCACGTTTGTCACCCACACACCTCGCTCCGTCGCAAACGAGATGTCAATCGAGTCCAGCCCCGTGCCCACGCGACTGATCAATCTGCACCTACGCATCTGTTGAATCATCTTGGCCGTCACGCGCTGCGTCGTCACCATCAATATGTCGGTTTCAGCCAACACTGCCTGTCCCTCCACCGAATTTGGGTCGCGCACCATGACCAACTCTGCCCCCGTCTCGCGCAGCACAGCATGTTCGAGCTCGAGCTTCGGAAATTCCGTATACAGCACCGCAACCGTTGCAGCCATTCGTAATCCTCATTCAAAACATTTTTTCGAATCGGTGTGACTTTATGCCTTTGTCATATCCTTTCGATTCGACAAGTCGCTGATTTCCAAGTGCGCGTCCTTACGCGTCAACACTTCCGGGCGTAAGCGCGTGCCTAACCCGGGGGTGTTCGAGAGTGTTACATGCCCGTCTTCAATCGAGATCCGGTCTGTGACCACGTCGTTATACCAGCCCAAATAGAACGCACGTACCGATTCGACAATCATTGTGTTGGGCGCATGCAGCGCGAGATGCGCCGCCGACCAGAGCGCGATGGGACCGATGCAGTCGTGTGTTGTAATGGGCAAATAATACGTGTCCGCCATCGCCGCGATTTTGCGCGTCTCGCTCAAACCGCCTGTCCACGCCATGTCGGGCATGATAATGTGCGCCGCGTTCTTTTCGATCACCTGGCGAAACCCAAAGCGCGTGAACAAGCGCTCGCTCACACACAGCGGCACCCTGGTGGCGGCGGCGAGACGCGCATACGAATCCACATTGTCGGGCGGAATGATTTCTTCGAGCCACATCACGTCATACGGTTCCAAGGCGCGCGCGATCTTGATCGCGACCGGCAGATTCCAGCGCGCGTGTCCTTCAATCGCAATGTCCATCTGGTCACCCACCACCTTGCGAATGTCTTTGACGACCTGTAGCCCGCGCTCCAAATCCTCCACACTCATGAAATGTCCGACAGGTCCCACCGCGTTCGCACCTGCGCGCTGCCCGATGGGTCCGCCCAGCGAAACGCCAAAGCGGTCCCAGGGCCAAACCTTCATCGCGCGGATGCCCTGCTTGAGTAGGTCTTGCGCTAATTCGCCCGCGTGTCCGTCAAACCAAGCGTTAAAATCCTGATACTCGCCGTAGCCCGCGCACGTGTTGTATGTCCGAATCCGCTCGCGACTGCGTCCGCCCAACAGGTTATAGATGGGCTGTCCAGTGTACTGGCCTACCAAATCCCACAGCGCCACATCCACCGCCGAAATCGCGCGCATTTCGCTTCCGGCATATCCGAAAAAATTGACTGTGGACATCATGTTATTCCACAATCGTTCAATGTCGAACGCATCCTGCCCGAGCAGAAGATTTGCAAACACGTCATGAATGATGGCCGCTACTGCACGTGGTGCATAATACGTCTCGCCCAATCCGACGAGCCCCTCGTCGCTGTGAATCCGGACCCACATCGTATTCGGTTGCTCGTCCAACCATACTGTTTCCAGTTTTGTGATGTTCACCTGTACTCCACTCTGTTCTATGCCGTGGGCCACGTATGACTGCCGCCCGCATTAAGCGCCATGTTGCCGCCGTCTACGGGCATCAGAACACCTGTAACAATAGACGCCGCATCCGAGCACAAAAAGACCACAGGTCCTACAAATTCTTCCGGCTCCAAAAGGCGGTTGAGCGGAATTCCCATCAGCAATCGTTCGTACAGCGCCGGACTGAATCTTCCGTCCTCCAACAATTTCTTGAACCCCTGCGTCATGATTTGTGCAGGCGCAATCGCATTGACGCGAATCTTGTGCGACGCATATTCAACCGCTAGCTCTTTGGTAAATTGATTTAGCCCGCTTTTTGCCACGCTGTGCGGCATGTTGCCGCGCCCCAACGCGGCGAGTGAGGCAATCGAACTGATATTCACAATACTTCCGCCCGTGCCCTGCGCAATCATGCGACCTACCGCGTGCTGCGAGCACAAAAACGCGCCAGTCAGACTGACTGCCAGTGTCTTGTTCCAGTCTTCGAGTTTCAATTCCAGCGGGCGTACGCGGCTTGGCAGAATTCCCGCGTTGTTGATCAGGATATTCAGTTTGCCGAACGCGCGATCAATCTCCAGAAACATCGCGTCAATTTCATCCGGATTGGCAACGTCACAGCGGACCGCGATGCTTTTCCGTCCGAGCGCCTGCACCTCGTTGCGCGTCGCCTCTGCGCCGTCCATGTCAATATCACTTGCGACCACGTCCGCGCCATACTGCGCCAACCCGAGCGCCAGTGCGTGCCCCAACCCGCCATTTGCGCCCGCGCCCGTGACCAGCGCCACCCGCCCTGTCAAATCAAACAAATTCGCGTTCACATGATTCCTCCGACGTCAAACGATCTCGTTTCATTCCGCCGCCTTTTCGAATCTATTTCCGCACCACCCTATTCTCCAGCACGCCCAATTTTTCAATTTCGATACGTACCACCTCGCCGTCCTGCAAAAAGCGCGGCGGGTTGCGCGATTGACCGACGCCGCCGGGCGTCCCCGTCGCAATCAAATCGCCCGGCTCGAGCG
>JADZCJ010000112.1 GCA_020851635.1 Anaerolineae bacterium | reverse complement strand
TCCCCAGGTTGCCCAGCGCAGTCCCCTCCCCCCGCCGGTCCCCGATCTCCCGAGCAATCACCAATGCGTGCTCATAATACCCAATCGCCTGCCGCACCTCGCCCAAATCCGCATACGCACTCCCCAGGTTGCCGAGCGCAGTCCCCTCCCCCCGCCGGTCTCCGAGCTCCCGATCAATCACCAGCGCTTGCTCATAATACCCAATCGCCTGCCGCACCTCGCCCAAATCCGCATACGCATTCCCAAGACTGCCGAGCGCATTCTCTCCCGACCTCTTGTCACCCAATTTGCGCGCCGCCTTGACCGCATCATTCAGCCATCGAAGCTGTTCGCGCGAACTCAAGCGCAAATTGACGGTATGAGCTGCGTCCAACGGATATTCGATGCACAACCGCGCCGCATCCCTATCCGTCTCCCAATTCTCCGCCGCCCATTTTTGTCCCGCGTTGATGTGCGTCAATTCCCTCTCGAACAATCTCAACCCCGCGACCACGTTCTCACCGCCCTTTAAATACAAATCATCCGCTTCGCCCGCCACCTCCTTGAAAAACTCGGCATATCTCACCTCCACCTTTCGTCGTTCGTCCTGTGTTATTCGTCTCTGAGCAAACTCGCGCAGCAGATCGTGCAAATCAAATCTATCGCTCTCGGCGTCATATTCCACCAGACTCCCACGATAAAGTTCTCCCAGCGCGGCTTCGGCTTGTGCCTCGTCCTCGACACCCCACACATACTGTGCCGCATGGTCCCAAAACGGCGCCGGAAACACGCCAAGCAATCGCCACAACGTCTGCAGGTTCGGCGTTAGTTGATTGTAGGAAATGTTGAACATCGCTTCGACATTCAGGTCCGTGTCATTTCGCTCGCGCAGTAGTTCCAACTCCCGTTCTCGCAGCTGCGCCAGGTAGGTCTGACGGTTGATATCAGGGTGCGCGACCAAGTAGCTCCCCGCGATTTTCAGCGCAAGCGGCAAGTATCCGCAAATCGTGGCCAGCGCGTCTGCTTCCTCCGCCGTCAACCTCGCCCCTTGTGCCAACAGATAGGCGCGTGCGGCCGCTTCGGGTAGCACGTCGAGCCGAAGTGTCCGTAATCCTGCCTCGCTTATTGGGGTCCGCGACGTGACCAGGAACGCAGCATGCGCCTGCAGCAGCGACCGAAGCTGGGCGTTGTCCGCCGCATTATCAAGAACTATCAACACGCGTTTTCCACGCAATACGTCCATATATTGTTGTGCGAGCGCGTCATCATCCACCTGATGCAGAACAGCCGTCGGCTCTAACGCCAGAATCACCTGTCTCATCGCGTCGGCGGGTCTGGTGGGGTTCACGCTCGTGCCGCGGAGATCAATCCATAACTGCCCGTCCGGAAACTGCGGCGCGACCAGATCTGCCACTGCCCTCGCCAAGGCACTCTTGCCGATGCCGCCCAAGCCCGATACACCGGCAATCCGTGCGTTCCTTCCGTCTGTTAACTGTTTCGTCAGCGTTTCGATCTCTGCCGTTCGCCCAGTAAATTTGCTTAATTCGGCATACCGCTTTTCTGCCGCTCGTCGCTCCTCCTCCGTCAATCGTCCCAGTGCAAACTCGCGCAGTAGGTCGTGCAAATCAAATCTCTCGCCTTCGACGTCATATTCCACAATGCTCATCCGAACTAGCTCACCCAGTATCTCATGGGCATCTTCCGGCTCTTTCAATTCCCATAGGTATCCTGCGACGACTGCGGTAAACGAGGCAGGAATTACTCCCAGTGCTCTCCAGCGCGTTTGCATTTCGCCCGGCAGAAGATCGTACGTCTCAGCAAACACTGCGGCGAGGTCACGTTCGCCCATTGTTTTTAATGAGTGCAGACGGCGTTCGCGCACCTGCTTGACGTATCTCGCCACGGGAATCGCCTCGTGCTCTGCCAAGTACCTCCCCGCAATCCGCAGTGCCAGCGGCAAATATCCACACAACTCTGCCAACTCCGCCGCCGCATTACCTCCTTCTCCGTCCTTACCCCCCTCTCCCCCTGGGAGAGGGTCTGGGGGTGAGGGGTCTATCCGCGGACACAACTCGACCAGCAATTTCTCCGCATCCTCTTTTTTCAACGTATCCAATCGCAAGGGCACAAGCCCCGCCAACATGAATCCTGTGCGCGCGGTCACCAGCATTGCGGCGGGCGGCGAGACAAGCAGCTGCTGTACCTGTGAGGCGTCACGCGCATTGTCCAATCCCAACAACACCTTCTTGCCATGAAGGAGGGTGCGATACTCTCCTTCTAACTGTATTGACTCTACCTTCGTCAAGTCAGCGTCGGGCTTGAGTGCGCGAATTACAAACATCATCGCTTCGCTCACAGTCATGGGCGAATCACCTGTTCCTCTCAGTTCCACCCAAATCTGCCCATCAAGAAACTCGCCTGCGACCTCATGCGCCGCCACAATCGCAATCGCCGTTTTGCCCACGCCACCGAATCCTGCCAGCCCGCTCACCAGACTGCCCCTGCCCTCTCGTAGTCGCCTGACGACCTCCCTCACCTCATCCTCACGCCCCTCGAACGGCTCCGGTTTTGCAGGCAACGAAAAACGCGCGTCAATCTCTTGACGCGCGGCGGTATTCACAATCTGGGTTTCGATATAGGTGTCAGCTTGAATCTTTTTTTGTGTGTTGTAGTCGCCAACAATAGCTTGATCAACGTTCGCGCCATCACCAATCGTACTGGTGTTTTGAGCGCCTGCGTTCGGCGCTGGAACATCCGCCCCTTGTTTACGCTCTACAATCGCGCGCATTCCCGCAACAACGGTCACGACTCCCACTGCCACGACCCCCGCCAGCAGCAATAAATTCGCAAGCGACGTTAACACGGTTGGAGCCACCAGGATGCTCAGCCCCATTACAATGACAAACAAGAGGATCGCAATAGCAAACCACCACCAATGAATGTTTCGCATTCCACATCTCCGGTCAGCCATCGAAACCAATTTTGCGTAATTCTATCCGCGTTCTTTGTGCGTTTCAACCACCTGAAAAATTTCAAAAATTCCCTCTTGACATCGAACAAATGTTCTGTTATAATCCTCACATGTTTTCACCGCATTCACCGAACGCGCTCCGGCGCCAAATTGCGGCCGGATACGATTGAAAAATTTTTTGAATAATCAATCAATCAAAGAACGCCCTAAAAATAGGCATTTGCGCGTTTTGATTTCCCAACAATCAAACAAACTATTAAAGCGCCGTCCTTTTTGAAAAAACTCGACTTCTCACGTGTTCCGGTGCGGTCCACGCATAAATCAAACAACACGTTCGCAGCGATTCTATCCGCAACCCACGCGCCTTTCAACTGACGTTTTACGTTTCACGTTTGATGTTCCACCCTCTCCACCGTCCCCATCGCCCCGCGCACTGCAGGCGCCCCCTTGACTCCCGGATGCGCGTCGAGATATTCCCGGATTGGGAGGACATGGGTCCGCGCCGCCTCCAAATCACCGCGCGCCAACGCGACCTCCGCCAAGCCAGCATACGCATCCAAAGCATACAGCATCGGCTCCAGCGTCTGCCAGATGGCAAGAGCGTTGCGAAATGTCACCTCTGCGGCGTCAATCTCACCGCGCGTCAACTGCACCTGTCCATAGGTGTTGAGCAGAAATGCCTCGCCGTCGCGATGTTGGATCGCGCGCGCGATGGGGAGCGCTTCCAAAATCAGCGCGTGCGCGCGAGAGAGATCGCCAACCGCCAGCGCCGTCGCCGCAAGGTTCATGAGCGCGTAATTCTCGAGCAAACGGTCGCCCGACTCGCGCGCCAACCCGAGCGCCTGCAGGGTCTCACGCTCGGCGCGCGCATACTCGCCGCTCAAACGGTGCGTCTCACCCAGGTTCAGCACGATGCGCCCCACGCTCCGCCGGTCGCCGATCGTTCGCGCAATGTCGAGCGCTTGCTGTCCATAGCGTTCTGCCTGGGCATATTCGGCGCGGTCCATTGCCACTCGCGCCAGGTTGTCGAGCAGCAGTTCCTCTCCCAGACGGTCTCCGATCTCGCGCACCAACCCCAGCGCTTCGGTATAGAGCGAAACAGCTGCCTCCATGTCACCGCGCGCATGCGCAATCAGACCGAGATTGTTCAACGCCGACCAGATGCGCCGCACATCTCCAATCTCGCGCGCCAACGGCAGCTGTTCCCGATAATACCCCTCCGCTCGCGCAAAATCACCGCCCTCGCGGTAAACGGAGCCGAGAAAACTCTGGGCGCGCGCCTGCCCCACGCGATCGCGGCTCGCCTGCGCCACTGTAAGCCCCCGCTCAAAATGCGGCCGCGCCGCCATCCCATCGCCCTGCTGCCAGAGAATTACCCCTGCCAACAGTTCCGTCTCGAGTTCCAATTCGGCATGGATGGCAGGCGCAAACCTCGCGCGTTCGAGTTCGGCGCGCAGTTCCGTCACGACCGCGTTCGCCGCCGCATGATCGGTAATGCGTTCGGCGAGCCAACCCTGTTTTGCCAGCACACGCAGTTTTTCGGCAGGGTCGTCCAGACGCTGCGCCACGCGCCCCATTTCCAGCAGCTCGGCGCGCTGGCGTTCCCGTTCCCCCTGCACATCCAGGACGTGTTCCCGCGCGCTCAACAGCGCATATTGTTCCGTCAGGTTATCCTCCGCCGCGATCGCCAGCGCCCGCGAGAAATAGTCCACCGCCTCTGTATTGGAAAAGCGCGCCGCCGCCGCCTCGCCCGCGCGGCGCAAAAATTCGCGGCGTTTATCCAGATTGCGGCTGCGGTCGTAATGATACGCAACCAGGTCCAACACCTGCGCGAGGTCGGCTTGCGTTTCCAAAAAGCGCGCATACGATTCGTGCAGCGTCTCGCGCGTCTCGTAGGCGAGCGATTCGTATGCGACCTGATGCGTCACCACATGCTTGAACGAATAGGCGGGGTCCGCTTTGGGCGGTTCGGCGACGATGAGGTCAGAATTCTGGAGCAGCGCCAATTCCGCCTGCACCTGCGAGAGCAAGCCAACGCGGGGAAAATAACCGCACAGATGCCCCAGCGAGAACCACCGTCCGATGATGCTCGCCGCCTTGAGCATCAGCTGATACGGTTCGCTCAATTGGTCGAGGCGGCTCAGGACCAAACGATACAACGTGCCGGGCAATTCAATGTCCGCAAATCCGTTTGGGTCACGGAAATTGACGCCGCGGTCGTGCATGTAATCGAGCAGCTGCTCGATATAGAACGGATTGCCCTGCCCCTGCGCGCTCACACGCTCCACCAGCTCGGAGGGGACCGCGCCCAGCATCTCGGGCGTATGCTGCGCCAGTTTGGCGCGGATCAAGCCCTCGGATTGCGCGCTGTCCAGCTCGGTCAATTGGATTTCTGTAAAGTTTGGCAGCTCGCGCAAACGCGGCAGCTGTTCCGCCTCGATTTCGGGCGGACGATAATTCAACAACAGCAAGACATGCAGGTCGTCCAACCGCCGCGCGAGCTCGACCAGCAATTCGCGCGAGGCAGGGTCAATCCAGTGCGCGTCCTGGATCACAAACAAGAGCGCCTGATTTTCCAAAGCCGCTTCGTGCGCCGCCGCGCGCACACAATCGAGCAGCAGCGCGTGGAGCGCCGATTTGCGAAATTCCGGCTCCAGCGCACGGGTGAAATCATTTTCGGGAATCGGCAGGTTCAACACTGCGCCCAGGAGCGGAAGCGTATCCGCGCGGTCTGGCATGAGCTCCTCCAATTCGTTTTCCAGAGCGCGGACCTGTCGTCGCAGCGGCAGATTCGGGTCCAGCCCAAAAAAGGCGCGCCAGATAGAGGACCACGGCAGAAACGAAATGTTGGCGCCAAAAGACTGGCATTCTCCGCTGTAACTCGACCCGTTCCCCCGCCGCACGACGCGAATTATCTCGGCGGTGAGCCGCGATTTGCCCATCCCCGCCTGCGCCGTGATCCCCACAATCTGTCCTTGACCGCGCCGCGCCAGTTCGAGGCGTTCCTGCAGAATCCCCAGCTCGCGCTCGCGCCCAATCATCGGCAGCGAATAATAAGCTTCCTGCATCTGCTGCGCGCGGGTGTTGCGCAAGCCCTGCACCACGAACGGCAGCAGCGGGTCCGTTTTGCCCTTGAGCCGAATCGGCGCAAGCGGCTCCAAATCAAATTCATTCGAGACCGCTTTCTGAATCCGTCCGCTGACCAGCACGGTCCCGGGCGCTGCCTCGATCATCAAACGCGCCGCGAGGTTGACTTCATCCCCCTGCGCCCCGTACATGCGCCGCCGCGCGCTGCCATACCCGCCCACGCGCATCACCCCCTGACTCAGCCCGATTTGCAGCGGCTCGATAAAACCCAGTTCACTGCACAATGGAAACATTTCGCGCGCAGCCAGCACGGCGCGGCGCGCATCGTCCTCGTGCGTGTGCGGCGCGCCGAACGCGGCATAAAAATAACTGCCCTTGTCCCCAACGGTCAGCTCCAACAAACTGCCGTCATAGCGCGCGAGAATCTGCTGGACGCGGGACACAAATGCATCCAGTTTTTCTCCCGCGCCGTCGTCATGATCAAAGTCAATCCCGTGAAAACGCACAAACATGGCGACGACGGGACGCAGCTCGGTCAAAAACATTTCGCCTTCGACGCGGACGCGCGCAAAAATGCCCGCGTGAACGAACGGTCGCAAGGTTTCGGATGGCAAGGCGGGAATCGTGTCGGGGAGAGGAGGGGCAGACGGCTCAAATCCGGGGGGAGGGCGCTTTGGGTCCAACACGGCAAACTGTTCGCGCGTTAGAGGATCCGTCCGCCATTCGACAAGCGTGATTTGTTCCCCCAGCGCGGCGGCGACGCCGGGATCAACCAAAATTTCACCCGGACCCGCCAAATGTTCGGCGGTCGCCGTGCGCGTGACGGTGCTGCCCGCCAGCACATCAATCCGTCGGATGGTCGGGTCGCCCACGAGAAACCGCCGCACCTGCCCATAGGCAACCGTCACCTTGATCGCCAGGGCAGTCGTCGTGCCGTCGGGAAGACGCACCGCGGCAAACTGCCGCATCGCTTGCTGCAGCGCCAAGGCACAATCCACCGCCGGGGCAAGCTCGTCGGGAAACCAACCTAACGCCGCATCGCCCGCAAAGGTGACGATACTGCCGCCGCGTCGCTCGATTTCTTGCAGCAGGACCTCATAGACGCGATTGAGCGCGGCGGTCAATTCTTCGGCGCCCCGCCGCGCTCCCAACATCCGCGTCATCGCCTCGGTCAGCGGAGTGAATCCCGAGACGTCAGCAAACAAGACCGCGCCAATGGCGCGGTCCGGAAGAGTTTCGCCTTGCGCAAGCGCCCGTAGGCGGTCCGGCGGGATAAAGCTTTCGAGCACATCCATCGTCAGTTTAGGGCCAGCCACCGCCGCCAAAACTGGGGAAATCGAAATCAGAGGGCGCGGCGCCGCTCTCGGCAGCCAGCGCTTTGACCGCCTGGACTTGGTACACGCCGCCCGCGCCAATGAGCAAGACACGATTCTTGTCATCCGCGACAATCTCGTAACTGTCGTTTGTGACAATACTCCATTTTTGCGCGGGCGCGGAGAGATGGCGCAGGGCTGCGCCGGGGGCAAGGCGCGCGACAAACTGGTTTGCGCCGTCCGCCCCGACCGCCCAGACATGGGCATCCTGACTACTGAGGTTTACGAAAATCAAAACGGTCAGACTCATGGTGATCCTCCGTGTTTTCGGACAAGATTTATTGCGAACGCGGTTCGCGATTTATTTCGCTCTTGATATTCGCGCGCAGCTCTTTGATCGTCTCCGCCAGAGCGGCGACCTGTTGTTCCAATTTAGCCAGCGTGCTATCCAAACGGTCTGTATCCAATAAAGTTTGTTGTGACGCGCTTGCAGCCAATGAAAGCGATTCCCTCTGCGGCGAGTCCGCCCGATTTTTGCCGTTCACGCGCAGACGAACGGCGGGGTCACCCAACACCACATAACCGCGCGCATCGTTGTTTGCAGTCCACGTATTTGCCAGTTCGAGCGGGTCAACTTTTCTGTTGAACTTGAGGTCTTCGAGATTGCTGCTCAAACTCGTCGCGAGCTCGGCATAGCGTTCATTGAAAAATTCCATCGCCGCGCCGACGGGATAGCCGTCCAACAGGCGCGCCAGCGCGCTCTCAAAGGTGCTCAATTGGTCTATGCTCCGGTCCCACAAAAACGACGAGCCCCACGCGCGGTCCACATGCCCGATGACAGCGAGCGCGCCGCCTTTGGGATGCCCCAACAGTTTTTTGGGCAGCCGGGCAAGAAACGACGAGGGCGCGATCTGGGTGCGTTCGCGTAAACCCTGCCGCAGATGCGAAAACTCGTCATAGCGCGGCGTCCCCGCGCCAAAACAGGCAAAGTGAAACGCAATCAAGCCGTGCAAATGCGCCTCGCCCGGGACGTCGTCCATCGCATAGTACATGCTCTGCGGAATGGGTTTGTCCTTCATCGCAACGGGACCGCCCCACTCGGCGCAAACGAGCGCGCCCTGATGTTTCAACTGGCGCGGGTCGCCCAGATCAAAGCCCGCGCCGTGACTCGCCGTAAAAAGGAGCGCGGGCGTGTCGTCCTTGATCACATTCTCCAGCCGTCCTTTGGTGGCATCCTGCGCGGTATATGAATCAAACGTCCATTCGAGTTTCTGCGCGC
Source organism: Anaerolineae bacterium (assembly GCA_020851635.1). Classification (GTDB taxonomy): domain Bacteria; phylum Chloroflexota; class Anaerolineae; order UBA4142; family SHND01; genus SHND01. Next base: position 11,687 of record JADZCJ010000112.1, on the reverse strand, counting down.
GCAGTTTGTCCGCCAGGGGTTTGACCAAACGGTCAGCGCTCGCCTGTGTGCTGGGGTCGTCGGGATTCATCACGCCAAAAAAGGTCGCGTGTTTGGCGAGTGAAAAACCGTCCTGCTCGGCGCGCACGACGCTCTGCGCGTATTGCGCGTATTCGGCGGTCGAATCAAACTGGATGCGCCCCACCGCATACGCCACATCAAGTTGGTATTGAAAAGAGTAGGGGATTTTTTCGGGGTCACCCACAATCATTAAATAGTACGGCACCCTGTCAGGGTCCACCGCGCCCGGACCCGCGCCGTTGCGCGCGAGAAACACGTTCTTGCTTTCGTCGGGGCGATAGATGTATTCGCGATAGCGATTTTGAAGGCGCGTTGCCTGCGCCTTGCGGAGCTCCAACAGCGGGCGCAGAGCGTCTTGCACGGCGGGGTCCACATTGGGCGGCAAGATGACGCCCCAGCCCGCCTGCGCCAAATCGCGAGGGTCTATGCCCTCTTTGACGCCCATGTGCGCTTCGCCCAGCCCCTTGCGCCATTTCAGTTCCGCAAGTTGGTCGGGCGCGATCGTCTCGCCGCGCGCCAGCTGCGCGAGCTGTTCGGCGGGCATGGGCGGCGTAATGTATGCGCCATTGCTCGCATTGACCCCATTGAAATACAAGAGTTGGTCGCTCATTCCAAATGACAAAAAGAGATGCGATGACAAAATGAGATGCTATGGACACACCTGAAATTCCAACGTAACGCTCGATCCATCGGGCATGTTTAGCGGAATCCGTCTCCCTTCCTCATCCTGCCAAACGGGCTGTGCTACAAAGGATTCGCAACTCGTAACGTTAATTGCTGTGGGCAATGTAGTCTGTTGAGAGGATTCAATCGCAATGGTTTTGCTGACACCTTGAGGATCGCCAATCGAATTGGTCTCGCCCTTGCGAAAAATAAGCACGCGCCACAAGGGATAGTTTACGGGTTCGCCGACCGTATTGAGAAAATTAACCGTAAAGAAAAATTGTGCCGGTTTCGTCTTGGGCGCGGGTGGGTCCACACGAAACGCCGTGACATAGACGCCAGGCGCAAGCTGGGGTGCGCCGGTTGGGGCGGGACGGGTCCCGGTCGCAGCCACTGTTGCGGCAACAGGTAACGCGGTTGAAGTGTTTGTTGGTAATGCAGTTGCAGTTGGCAACGCGGTTGGCACAGTGGTTGCGGTTGCGGAGGGGACAACGGTTGGGATTTCGGTCGGGGCAATCGTCGGCGCGCGCCGCACTCCGTCGGGATTGGCGACAAACAGCGTCGCCGTCGGCACGACCACAGCCGCCTGCGCGGCTTGGGTGGGCGTCGGAGACGGTGAGGGCGTCGAGTCAGACCCGCCGCAGGCGGCGACGCTCGACAACAAAATGAGAGATGTCAGGGCTATGATACCGGATCGCATTATGGACACACCTGAACGGGCGTTGAGACTTGGGAGCCATCGGGCGCAAGAAAGGGTGTGCGCGCGCCTTCGTTATTCTCCCAAATCGGGATTGCAAAGAAATTCTCACACTGCGCGACATTGATATTCCACGGCTGGGTATCCTGCGTCGAAATGCCGTCCGCGATACTGCGTTCCAAACCCGGCGTGTCGCCAAACGATTTGTTCTCGCCCTGCCGGTAGATCAACACGCGCCAGCGCGTAAAGTTTGCCGGCTGCCCCGTGTTGTTGAAAAACGAGACGGTGAAAACGATTTGGGTCGGTCTGGCATTTGGATCGAGCACCCGCGAGCGAATATTGGTTGCGTATACGCCGGGTGGAGCTTGTGGTGTCGCGGTAGCCGGCGCGGTCGGCGGAACGGCGAATGTGGGCGTAGCTTGGACCACCTGTGTCGGAAGAGCTTGCGACGTGGGTTCAGCAGTCGCAAGTTCCGCCGTCGCTTGAATCGTCGGCTCGGCAGTGTCGGTCGCTTCCGGCGGCGCGGTCGGCAAAACTGTCGCGATGGTCTCGGGCGTCGGCGAGGCGGGGAATGGCGTGGGCGACGGGAGAGAAATGTCGGTGGGGCGCGGAGCAGTGGTCGCTTGCGCGGCACCTTGCGTGGGCTGCGACGCGCCGCCGGTCGGCTGCACCGCAACCTGTGTCGCTTGTGCGGTTGCGGAAACGGGCAGTGCGCCCGTCGAGGGGCAGTAGCCGTCTTCCTGCAAATAGGCGCGCCATTCGTCACAGGACAGCTCGCGCGTAAAGCGAGTCCGCGCCAGGTCAAAAATATCCTTGATAAGGGTTAGGGTGATACGCGCCGTGCGGTCCGCGCTCGACGTGGCGACAAATTTGCCATCGGGGCTGAATGCGGCGCCCGTCAAACCGTCGGTATGCCCGCGCAAAATGCTCACCTGTTCCCCGCTCGCCGCATCCCACAAACGCGCGGTCTTGTCGGCGCTCGCGGTCACAATCAAACTGCCGTCCGGGTTGAATGCCACCGCGCTCACCGAGCCATTGTGTCCGCGCAGTGTGAATTTTTCGACGCCTGTCGCGGCATCCCACACCCGCGCGGTGCGGTCTTCACTGCCCGTAACGATCCAATTCCCATCCGCGCTAAACGCGGCGCTCGTGAGTGCTCCCGCATGTCCTCTGAGAGTCAGCAGGTCCGAGCCGTTCGCCGCGTCCAACACATGCGCGGTGCCATCTACCCCTGCGGTGACAATGCGGGAGCCGTCCGCGTTATAGACCGCGCTGGTCAGGTTGCCAAAATTTGTCTCGACGAATGGCAGCTCCGACAAGCCGGTCGCATCCAATAGCCGCAATTTGCCATCGGAGCCGGCGATCAGAATACGGGTTCCATCGGGGCTGAAAACCGCGTGCTCGGGAATTGCTCCGTTGCCAAGCACAAAGGGCGGCGAGGGACACAACCCATCCGCTGCGCTGCATCCTTCCAATTGCCACACGCGAACTGTGCCGTCGTCGCTCGCTGTCACCACACGCGTCGCATCCGGATTAAAGTTTGCATCCAGCACCCAGCCGTCATGCGCGCCATACAGGGGCGCCCAGAGCTCTTGTCCCGTCGTCGGGTCCCAGACGCCCGCGCTGCGGTCCTGGCTCGAAGTGACAATGCGTTTGCCATCGGCGCTGTAGGCGATGCTGAATATTTTGCTGTCATGCCCGCGCACGGTGGTCAACTCCGCGCCGCTGTCCTCATTCCACAGCTTGATCGTGCCGTCATCGCTCGAAGTTACAATCAAGTCGCCGCCGGGAGTGATCGCCACACTGTTGACATTGCCGCTGTGCCCTCGAAAAATTGCCAAAAGGGTCCCATATTCGGCATCCCACAAACGCGCCGTGCCGTCCGCGCTCGCGGTGACGACCCGACGCCCGTCCGGAGTAAACACCGCGCCAAAAACCGAGTCCGTGTGACCGACCAGATAGGTAACGACGTTTCCGGTCTCCAGATCAAACTTGTATGCGTTCTGGTCGTCGCTTGCCGCAATGACCGATTTGCCATCGGGGCTGAACGAGGCATTCCAGATGGAACCTGCGGGACCGGTAAATTCTCGAAAGGCGCATTCGGGCGCGCAATTCGCCAGGTCCCACACGCGCAAAGTCTGATCGGCGCTCGCCGTCACAATTTTCGAACCGTCGGGGCTGTATTGTGCGCTGTTGACAATGCTCTTGTGCCCTCGCAAGACGCGCTCCTGCTCGCCAGTGACCGTGTTCCAGACAATGGCGGTCTGGTCTTGCCCCGCCGTGACGAGTTGAGAATCGTCGGGGCTGAACGCGGCTGAATAGACGCGCCCGGTGTGCCCTTGAAGTTTCGACAACAAGCATGCCTGATTGTCTCCCGCGCCAAGACAATTTGCGTCCCACAGACGCACGCCGTCATCATCTGTCGTTGCAAGGAGGTTCCCGGCAGAGTTGAACACCGCGCTCCAAACCGTGCCCCCCAGCCCGGACAAGGTTGCCAACAAATTTCCCTGTATATCCCACACACGCGCCGTCCCGTCCGCGCCGCCGGAGGCGATTCGGGCGCCATCCCGACTGACGCTCGCGTTCAAGACCTGGGCGGTATGCCCTTCCAGCGTGTCGCGCAAGCGCGAGGCGATGAGCGCCTGTCGCAGCGCGTCATCGGTCTGCACGTCCTGCGTGGTGCTATACGCTTCGGCGGCGAGCAGCAAACTCACTTCGGGGTCCACCTCCAATTGAGAAAGCGACGCCGAGACCATCTTGGAGACGCGGTCCTGGGTGATGACCTCCTGGCGTTGGCGATGGGCTTCCTGCTCGTTTGCCACCGCCGTTGCCTGGGCATTGCGCGCATCCTGGGCGGATGCATTCGCCGCGCCAAACTGCGCCAACGCGACGACGAAAGCGACAAGCGCCAGCGCCGAGAGGATGGTTGCGCCAATCGCCAGGAAACGGATGCGGCGATTCTGTCGCGCCTCTCTTTCGCGCGTCGCCTGCGCCTCATTGGACGCCTGCAAGAACTCGTGCTCGTTCGCCGTCAACTCGGCAGCATGTATCTTGGACCACTTGTTTGCCTCTTGCAGCTGCGCCGCCGCCAACAACAAGCCGTCAGGACGCCCGCGCCGGTCCCAGTCCACTGCATTTTGCTGAAACTCGAGCAGATGTTCCGAAAACCAGACGGCATTGTCGCGACGCACCGGCTCGATCAAACGGTCGTGCGCCAGCTCGAACCAGGTCGCGCCGCGGCGCTCGTCCGCGCGCACGAGATGCGCATCTTCCAGCAATCGAATGGCTTGATTGGACAACCCGCGGCTCGCCTCGCGTTCCATCAGAACTTGGCCGCGAATGCCCTGCTCGGTAATAAGTTGGCGGTCTACCCATTCGCGGACTTTGCGTTCGCTCACGCCCGAAGCCGTCGCAACATTGCTCACCGTGGTCGCATAAAAACCGGCGAGCGCCGTGTTGACGTCTCCCACATCGGCAATATCTTTTTCCTGAATCGAATTTTGGGCGGCGGGCAGTTTGTCCCACAGACGAAAACAGACGACCTGCAACTGTACCGGTTCGACATATGGACCCGGCTGCAATTCCATCGAGCCATCAGGGCGCTGGACCTGGACTTGGCGCAAATCGTTGACCAGTTTCGTCGCTGCCGCGTCGGTAAAATCCACACCGCTGTTACGCGGGGGCTTTTGGATCGCTTCGCGCGCGGCATTAATGCCCAGTAAATCGAGGCGGTATGTTGTCGCAAGGCGCGTGGGAATTGATTTCAAATAAGGGTCGAGACCCGCAAAATAGTCCTCGCGCATGGAAAACAATGCCCATCGCTCGCGGTCGCGCAGGGCGTTGCCGATCTGTTCAAAAAAGGCGGTCTTGGCGGCGAGGTTTGTCGGGTCGAGCGTCAGAATTTCTTCGAACTGGTCAAAAATGAGAACGGGACTCGAATCCGCCAGCTCGGCGCGCTGCTGCAAGTAGCTGTCAAATGTCATGCGCGCCAGAGTTGAAATGGGCAGGCGCTTGTCCTGCGGCAGTTTTTCTTCGAGCGACAACAGTGTGGACAGGACAAATCGGTTGAGTGCGGTTGTGACCTGTCCGCCCGGGCGCGAGCCGGGGGGGGGCGACAGAGGGGGGGGTTCCGCGCTGACACGCATCGTGGGCAGAACGTTGAACCCTTCTTCGCGCAGTTTAGGAAGCAGCGCCGCCTGGATCAGCGATGTTTTGCCCGCGCCCGACGGCGAATAGAGCAGCACAATCCGCTCGGCAATGATCAAGTCGAGCAGTTCCAGCGTTTCGCGCTCGCGACCATACATCGTCTCGCCGGTGCGAAACGAACGGGGACCTACGTAGGGGTTGGGGCGGGGGTTGGACATGGCTATTGCGCGTGTATTTTTTCCAGGACGCGCTGATTTCTCCTACAAATCAGCGCGTTACCACATCGTCACTTGTATCAGAGTGATTGCTTGAAAATGTTGGTCGCGTGTCGCTAGCGCCAAATCATGTTGTCGGGCAATTGATGCGATCCAAATATCATTTTCGGGAATGGGACGACCTGTCTTGCGCAATGATTCTTTGATTTCACCATAATGTTGGGCAGTTTCCGCGTCACAGTTCAAAACAGTGGTGCTTGCGACAAATTCTTGGATCCGCCTAATGTTTTCGGCGACACGCGACGACTTTTGCGCGCCAAAAAATAATTCACCGATTGCGATACTCGAAATAAAGACCTCTTCTGCCGCGCCGAGGTTTCGTAGAATAGATTCCTCCCCCGCAAACAATGCAATGATGATATTTGTATCAAGCAGAAATTTACCATTCATTGGCGTCAACCTGTTCGCATCCTTGCTCAATAGCGTGTTGCATCAGCGCCAAATCGTTCACCGAAATCGTATGAGCGAACCCGAGAAGATGTTTGCCCGGAACTCCTCGCGGAGTGGAGAGCGCCAAGGCGCGCGTAAACTCCAAGACGCGCCACTGCAAATCGTATGGTAATACCCGAAGCTGTTCGACAATCCTGTCAACGATTGGTGTATCCATGATCTAACCTCATTTGTGTTGATGCCGTATCAAACGGCTGACGCAACACTAGATTCTGCTTGATACGCTCCGCCGCTTGCGAGAATTTCGAGAACACTCACTTTTTCTCTGCTTGCTTTTTCAAATCTCTCACAAAATCCTCGGCGCTGCCCCAATAAATGCTAATGTCCGCATCCTGAAAGTAAGATTCCAGATAGCGGCGGGCGCGCTCGGGTTCGAGGATGCGACCCTCTTCGGGGTCAATTTGTGCGGCAATGTGCGAATATTTTTTGCGGCGGCTGCGCCCTTCCTGCGACATGATGCTGCGATAGAGCACGCGGAAATTCCAGTCGTCCAACTGGAAACCCAGAAACAAGAGCGCCGTGTCCGCCAGGGCGCGGCGCACCACTCCCGGAATCAAGTCCTTGTTGGAGGTGACGCCGATCAAATAGTCAAAATAATCATCTTCGGTCAGCACCATCGAATCGAGGTCGCTGAACTGTCCGAACAAACAATAGACCAGCGGGCGTTTTTCATCGGGGCGATAATCGGGATCGCGTTTGTAAATGGACTCGGTAACCATGTCCTCGTTCCATTTGCACAGTTCGACCTGTGGGTCTTTGCCCGCCGCCTTGAGCGCCTCGATGAGCAAATTGTCGGGATTCGTCGTAATGTAAATCGGAAACGGCAGCGACGCGAGCACCGCGTGCGGGTCAGAGGCGTCGCGTTTACGATTCAGTTCGCCAACGCCTGCAATGAGTTTCGGAATGTCCGCATTCTCCAATTCCGGCGAAAGCTCGCTACCGTAGCGTTTCCAAATTTCCGCGCGCACAACTTTGCCCAGCCCTTCGCGCGGAAACATTGGCGATTGATTGACCGAGAGATACTGTGCCACCTCGGGAAGGTCCTCGCGCGCAAACGGCGCAAGCGGGAATCGAAATTCTTCCGCCCATTTCGCCGCCACCTCGCGGCGCGAGCCGAGCAGAGATTCGGTCAACCCAGCGCCAAGGATCGGCGTGCAGCGTCCGCCGCGAATGGTGTCCAGCAACGCGGGCCATTTTTCAAAACTCGCCCGGTCGCCGCCGAACCCCGGCACATACCAGATCTTGCCGCTCTTGAGACGGAGAAAAAGCACGGGCATCCACGCGTCGGCATTGTCGCGCACCGACGCGCGGGCAGCTGCCATGGCGCGGTCTATCTGTCCGTCGCGCTGCAGTTCCTTGAAAAAGACGGGCATGAACTGCGCGACCGTTTTCATGGTGATGTTGCCCTGCATCGCAATCACCGCCGAGACGCCCGCCGCCGATAAACGCGGCCCTAATGCTGCGAGCGCGCCGCCATCGCCCGTCGTCATCTCGGCGCTCTGACACGAGGCGAGGACGACGAGACGCGGCGCGTTTTGCAATTCACCAATGCGCGTGACCAGCTCGCCGCCACTGATCACGCTCACCCCCCCGCTCTCGTTCTGCAAAAACAGGCGCGGTTCACCCTCAATCAGCGCCCCGTGCGCCACGACATACAATATATCAATGTCCTCGCGCAACCTGTCGGCAAGCGCGTTCAGCGTTGCAGGTTGACCGGGTTCGAGTGTGTTTATGGTAACACCGCCCAGCGCGCTGCGAGCGCGTTCCATTTCGCCCGGTGCGTCTATGGGCGCAAGCGAGTATTCGGCAAGGTTTGTCGGGTTGGCGATGAAAACGAGAGCGCGCAGATCAGATTGGGGTTTGATTTTGACGCGGCGGTAATCCTGCGAGGCGAGGTAACGGGTAAAGAGAATCCGCTCCGAAGTGACAAGCCAAGCGCCATCCTGCGGGTCGCGCAAGGTTTCCCAGCGCAAGCCGTGCAATTCGGGCGCGGCGGAATCAATAAACAAACGGAGCCGCAGGGACGCATCCTGTGTCTGGGCATTGGCGCGCGCCTGGGCGAACGCCGTTTTTACGTTTTCGTCGCCAAACAGGTTGGCGCCCAGCAGCGTCCCGTACGCGGTCGGGTCGAGCGCCAGCATTTCAAGTTGTGACCGATCAAACCTTGCCAGCGCGGGGACATTGGGCGCCAGGCGAATGTCCACATCACTCTCCGGCTGGGTGTAGCGCAGTTCGACACGGTACGCGTCCGCGTTCCAACGATTGAGCGTAATCTCTAGGTCGGCGTATTTGGCAGCGGGCATAATTGGGTCCTATTCTGTCGGAACACATTATAACGCCAATACGGATTCTCGGCTGTCATCTTGGCGACATTCGAACAGTGAAATTCAATTCGGGAATCGCAAAATAGGTAAAGGTCTAGTACAATACCCACGCTCATGGTCTGGTATTTCGTCCTCGTATTTCTGGTTGCGTTCCTCACCTCGCTGATTCTCACCCCCCTCACCATTCGGCTGGCACGGCGCATGAACTGGCTGGATATGCCCGCCCCGCGGCGCCTCCATCAAGTCCCCACGCCGCGCATTGGCGGGATTCCGTTGGGGGTGGCAATCGTTGCTGCGCTGGCGGTCACAATTCCATTTCCGCGCACGGACGAGAACGAATTGATGCGGATTATGGGGCTGGCGCTGGGGATCGTGATTGTGGCGATTGTGGGGTTGATTGACGATGTGCGCGAGCTCAAGCCGCTGCCGCTGTTTGCGATGCAAATTGGAGTAGCGGTAATTGCCATCGCGTCGGGCGTTGTCATTTTTGAAATTTCGAGTCCGATTGATGGCACGCCAATCATCCTGCCTGCCGCGCTCGCCATTGCATTCACCATTTTTTGGGTTGTTGGAATGATGAACACGGTAAATTTTCTTGATGGCCTGGACGGACTGGTTGGCGGGGTGACGGTGATTGCGGGGATGGTACTGTTTTTGCACAATTTCAAACTGGGTCAGGCAAGTCTCGCTCTGCCCGCGCTGGCGTTGATTGGGGCAACCCTCGCGTTCTTGATTTTCAATTTCCCGCCCGCCAGGATTTTTCTCGGGTCCGGAGCATACGTGCTGGGGTTTGCGCTCGCCGTGCTCGCGATCATCGGCGGCACAAAAGCGGCAACTGTCTTGATGGTGCTGGCAATTCCGATTCTGGATGTGGCATGGCAAATTCTGAACCGGGTGCGCGCGGGCAAGTCGCCGTTTGCGGCGGACCGGGGGCATTTGCATATGCGGTTGTATGACACGGGAGTTTCGACGCGGGCGATTGTGCTGACATATTATGCGCTGACCGCGTTGTTTGGGGCGCTGGCGTTGACCCTGCCCAGCGGGATTCCCAAGTTGGTTTCGCTCGTGCTGATTGGAGGGGTCGCGCTGGTGGTGTTGGCAAGGTTGCGGCGCTAAATCCAACATCCTTTGTTTATTTGTGAGCACGCCAACCCGGCTCGAGAGCCGGGCGCCTCAAAGCGCGATTAAAATTGGACAGTCCATTCTCCTGAATTTGTGTTATAGTAAAATGGGACGGAGACTGGTCAGTGCCGACTGTCATACCACGTTTCTGAATCCTCGCTTTTCTCTCCATTGCTCTAGTCTCCTACGGTCGGTCGTTTACGAGCTGGTTGGCGAAACACCTCAACATTTGCGCCGTGTTGAGATCCCATGACTCGCCGCTTTTCCCCGGCGAGATGATTCAACCAAGGAGGAACAAAATGAAAACGCGTACAGTTCGCTTGCTGGTGACCTGGAATGTCGTCTTGACAGTCCTGCTGCTCATCGCCCTTGCGTTCGTGGCAGCCGGCGTACAAGCGGCAAGCGACCCACCGGTCAAAATCTATAGCACGTCGCTCGACCATGGGGTGGCAGCGGATGGAGCAGGGACGACGGCAGACAAAAGCATCACCAGCACCAGCTATCAGGTCATTCTCTCGAAAACTGTGGATTTTACGGGGCAATCGCATTTGCACCAATGCATGGTCCTTGGCAGCGCCAATGTCATCAACCCTGCTTCCGGCGGTACCGGGTATCGCTATGACTTTACGATGCAGATTGATTCAGGTATAACCAACTGGTCAAAGATGACTCTGGAGCTGAGTGATAATGGCGGCATTGATGATCCCAACTATTGGCCCGTGACGACGAATCGCGTGTGGACAAATGTCAGCTCTGCGCCGCACACCTTTTCCTTTGTTGCCAGGAAACAAGCCGTTGGCTATCCAGACCTTACGGTTGACAACGCACACATGACCGTGATCTGCATCAAGAAACTCCTTCCGAGTGATTCGGCATCTGATGCAGCGCCTGTGGAAGAAGTCATATCCGACAACCTGGAACAAGCCATTCCCAACGACAGATAGCAACACTTTGAGAGCCGCGCAATTTCAGCGCGGCTCTCTTTTTTTTTCTGCTTTCCCGGCGACAAGCGCCTCGTTCCGCGACACTTTTGCCCGAGACGTGACAGTGTCACACTCAATACCGCACTTTTCTTTGCGTCATGGCGCCGAAACCCCACTCTAGTACGCCGATGAGAATGGCGAGAGAGCCGTTGACGACGACGATGGTGCCAAAGACGAAAATGAGCGTGGTAAGCATCGTTTGAAGAAAAGCGAGGAGGTCGGGCGTAAGGTTGGGCGTCCAACCGAGAATCACGGCGAGCGCGCCGATGCCTACAAAAATGGCGATGATGATGCCCCACGGTTCGCGGTCAGACTCGCTGGGAATCATCGAGGTGGAAACGGCAAATACGAAATAGAGGGCAATCCACGTGAGCGGGTCACTGATGGTCGAGGCGATGGCGTCCCAAATTTGCAGCGGCTCGGTCGGCGTCCAAAGACCAAAACCAAAACCCATACAAGCCCACACGGCGAGCAAGCCAAAGATAAAGGGCGCGACCCCGATGAGCGACTCGCGCAGCGGATCACTCCGGTCAACGGTTACAGAACCCAGCGAAAAATGTTTGCCGCGCATTTTACCGAGACCGATGCTCACTTTGCCAGTGCGGACGCCGATCAGATTGGCAACCAGCCAGTGACTGCCCTCGTGCAAGAGCACGCCGGGCAAGAGAATGAGGAACAATGCGCGCACCGCACAGCCCGGATCCCCCGTCACGGCGTAGGTCAACCCCTGAATATGCTGCTGCAACCAACGCTGTAAAAACAGCATGACAGCGAATAGCACAAAGAAAATGATTATTTCCATAATCCCGGTTGTTGCGAGTTTCGCGGCACGCGATGGCGTAAGGGTTCATTAAAGAATAACTTCCCGCGTTAGGTCGGGCTTGGCAAGGTACGCGGAGAAATGGTGTAATTCCATTGCGGACAAATCGCATGCTGCTGTAGATACAAGGCTGCCATCGCTGTGTCT
>JADZCJ010000111.1 GCA_020851635.1 Anaerolineae bacterium | reverse complement strand
GGCGAAACGACTTGCAAAGCGTATTGCAAAGCTGGGTTACCAAGTCACTCTACAACCTCAGTCCACTCCAATCCCCGCATAGCCGGGGTTATTTTCGAATCAGGCAAGCCGATCATAGCTCCGTCCCGAAATAGAGTCGGCGCTCCAACGTCTTGGCGAATTGGCAGATCAGAATGGCGAAAGGGTTGACCTTGTACGCATTTTCGGATCTCTGGGAAAGAATTCATGGTTCAGATTGAACAGATAGCCCGTGCCGCGTTGTCGGGAGATAGCTTGCAGACGCGGAGTTTGACTCGGGACTTTATGCAACAGCAAGAGGTCTTGGAAGATTTGCCGCGCCCACGAACCACAGACGCGAGAGTGATCGCGCTTGCTGCGAGTCTGGCAGAGTTGTTTGCGCTGCGTACGAATCAACCCGCACCCAAGTGGGCAAAGACGGTGGGTGCGATTCAAGAACCTGTCTATCTGGCCAAGTCCGCACTGGCAATGAAACGATTGCGCAAATTATGTGAAACCGAGTCGCCGCCGCCGCTTCGCAAGCGCAAGTTCTTTGCGCCGCCGAATTATCTCGAATTCGCTTGACCGATGTCGGGCAAAATTGTTTTTGGCAAATTATACGGTCTCGAAATCTCTGCCAAGCCATCGGCGTTTGTCGGGTTCGTGGGGCTGTGGACGGGGTTGGGTGCGCTGGGGTATTTTGTAATTGGGTTGACAGGGGTCGAGTCGGTCGTCGGTGGTCTGGTGTGCGCGTTCTTGCATTTTCTGTCAGAGCTGTTCCACCAGTTGGGACATGCGGGCGCGGCGCGCAGAACCGGATATCCGATGCGCGGCGTGCGCTATTTTTGGGTGTTGGGTATGTCGCTTTACCCGCGCGATGAGCCGCCACTCTCGGGGAAAATTCATATTCGGCGCGCGCTGGGTGGTCCGGCAGTCAGTTTTGTCGTCACTGTCATTGCTTTTTTGATTTTGCTCATTGCACAAAACACCGGAGGTTTGTTTTACTGGATTGCGTTGTGGTTTTTTATTGATAATTTCCTGCTCTTTTTTCTTGGCGCCTTCCTGCCGCTCGGTTTCACGGATGGCAGCACGATCTTGAACTGGCGGGGCAAGCCCTGAAAAAATGCCCCAAACAGCTTTATACTATGCACAGATCCGCGTGTTGAAATCGGTCAACGCGCACACTAGTGGTGCAACAACATGAGATTGCGTAGTGGAGTATCCAGTTTTATAACTCACGCGCCAGCGCATGACTTGGCAACTTGATCATGTTGTTGCACTAGAATTCCAGGAGGAAGTCTATGTACCGACGCATTATCGCATTAACCCTAATAGTTGCGGGGCTGGCTGTGTTCTGGGTGGCTGCCCAATCTGCCGCGGCGGCGCCGCCCGCGAGCAAACCGGCGGCGGGCGACCCGACCAAGGGAGAGTATCTCTTTAATCTTGCCGGGGGCTGCGGCTGTCACATGGGACCGGCGGGCTTTTTGGCAGGTGGCACGGAATACAAGGGACCTTTTGGGACTGTGTATGCCCGAAACATCACATCGGACCCGGAAACCGGGATTGGCACTTGGACCGAAGAGGAAATTGTCACGGCGCTCCGCACAGGCAAAGCAAAGGATGGACACCAACTCTTTCCGATCATGGTCTATCCGGCATTGAGTGGCATGTCGGATCAGGATGCGGCAGATTTGGCAGCGTTCCTGATGACGGTTCCCCCGATCAAGAATGAGGTGCCGCCGACGGTTTTGAATTTCCCTGTCCCTCCGTTCGTTGCGCCGGTGCCGCCGTCTGCGACAGCGCCGACCGGCGGAGTTGCCCGCGGGGGATATATCGTGAATGTGGCATCGCATTGCAGCGCATGTCACACGCCTACGCTGCCTGATGGTTCGCCGGATATGTCCAAGTATCTGGCGGGCGGGCCGATTGAGGGCGAGGTTGCTCACAATATTACGCCTGACATGGAAACCGGGATTGGAAGTTGGACCGAAGAGAATATTGCGAATTTTCTGCAAACCGGTATGCGCCCGGACGGGACTCCGGCGGGCGGACTCATGGCGTTGGTCATACAAGGGGGTCTGAACAAAATCACCGACGCAGACGCGGCTGCGGTTGCAGCGTATCTCAAGACTGTTCCCGCGGTCAGCAACGATCCGAATGCGCAAGCACAGCAATTGCCTGCGACGGGCGGCGACATGAACAATCTGCCGTTTGTCCTTGCATTGGTTGCCGGTGGATTGGTCCTGCTGGGCGCCGGCGCGTTGGTTTTGCGCGGTTCTCGAAACAAAAACTAAGGACGAGTTCGACGCGCGTGTTCCACATTGCCCGAGATGCAGTGTGGAACACGCGTCAAAACATTACGGGCATGCTGCCCACTGTCTGGAGATTCGCGGTTTGTCCAAATTCCAAGAATACATTCCGATTTACGAAGGCGACCGCTATTGTTTGATGTGCGGTCAGGCATGTCCCGTCCGGCGGGTGACGCGGAACGAAGCGACCTCACCACACGGCTGGGCGCTGCTGGTTGCGTCCGTGCAGCGCGGAATGCTCACATGGAACGCCGAAACCGTAGACGTGCTTTATCGCTGCGCCGATTGTGGAAATTGTCAGGGCAATTGCGCGACCGATCGCCCGCTGCCTTATGCGATCCAGGCGGCGCGCGCAGAAATCGTGCGGCTGGGCAAAGGCCCCGCGGCGCTCGCGGCGCTGGACGAAAAATTGCGCGCTTGGGGAAACCCATACGGCGCGGTAAAGCATGACAATCCGGTACGCGATAACAATGCGCCATCGTCCACAGTCCTTTTTGTCGGCGACAGCGCCCATTTCGAGACTCCTGAAATTGTCCGCGCGGCGGAAAAATTGTTGCGCGCGGTAAAGGTGGACGCGGCGCCGTTCGGCGCAGGATTATCGAACGGTTATTTGCCCTATACGCTGGGCTTGTGGGACACTGCGCGCAAGCTTGCCCGAGAAACGGTTGCCGCACTGAACGAGCTAGGCGCAGCGCGTGTCATTACGCTTGGTCCGCGCGATGCCCATACCTTTATTCACATCTATCCCGAACTGGGAGTTGAGATGCCACAGGACGTGGTCACGTTGGTCAAGGTGCTTGCGAACGCGGGGCACCTGTTGGACCTCGAGACGCGGACGTCCGGCGCCTACACCTATCATGATGCCGCGCATACAGTCCGCTTGCCGGGACATGCTGCCGCGGCGCGGGCGGTTGCCGAATGGGCGATGGGCGGAGCGCCGCGCGAGATGTTGATGCGCGAAAATCTGGCGACTCCCATTGGCACCACGGGCGGTCTGCAATTTAGCCAACCCGTCCTCGCGGCAGCGTTGGCGCGCACGCGGATTCAAGAGGCGCGCGAGACGGGCGCCGAAATCATTCTGACCGATGACCCGATGGACACGGCGACCCTCGAACAATATGCCGACGGGCTTGAGGTATTAAATTTGTATCGGGTCCTCGCCGGGCAATTGCAGGGCGACATCTGATACGGAATCATTTCAATCATCTCTTGTGGAATGCAGGAGGGCTTGCATCATCCATCGAATATCAAACATCTTTTCCGAACCATATTTTCTGCAGCTCGCAATCTGATAGCGAAACAACAAGAGCGCGGGGTCGAGGACCGAGTTTTATAACTCACGTGCCAATACGAGACTCGACAATTTTTCAAGTTGTTGTACTAGCCCCTGATCTCTCAAGGAGGAGTCCCAATGTTTCTTTCTATGCACAACTGGATGCGCGCCGAACCGATTGATGTGACGATTCGACGGTTGGCAAAATACGGATATGACAGCATCGAAATCGGCGGCGAACCGGACAAGTATGACACCAAACAAGTGAGCAAGATATTAAAAGACAACAAACTGCGCTGCTGGGGCAGTGTGACGCTCATGTTCCCCGGTCTGGACCTGATTGACGCAAATGTGGCGGTGCGCGAAAAGACCGTCCAGTATTGCAAGGATGTGATCAAGATGGTGCATGAATTGGAGGGCTGCGAAATTACCATCGTGCCTTCCACCGTCGGCAAGGTCATTCCGCAGGACTCGCCGGAACAGGAATGGGCGTGGTGTGTGGAAGGGTTAAAAGAAGTGTATGCCTATGGCGAAGCTCAGGGTGTTACGCTGGCGCTCGAACCCCTGAATCGTTTTGAGACCAATTTTCTCAATCGCTCCGATCAGGCGGTTGCGCTTGCTACCGCCGTCGGACCGAACTGCGGTGTCTGTCTCGATGCGTTTCATATCAATATCGAAGAAGGCGATCTTTATCAGGCGATTTTGAATACGGGCAAGCGTCTGGTGGATTTCCACATTGCCGACAACAACCGCATGCCGGCGGGCTATGGTGATTACAACTGGACCAAAGTCGTCAAGACCCTCGGCCAAGCCGGATACAAATATGCGTTGACCGCAGAGTTTGTCGCTTCCCTGGACCGAACCCCGGTCAACAAATATCCGGATGCGCTCGCCACCGCCGACCCGTCGTTGACGCCGGAACAATTGAAATTTATCCAGGACCACGGCTCGGGCGTGCTCTCGGAGAGTTTTTACGATTGGATGGTGGACGAGAACGGCAAGACGCTGCACAAAGCCATGAAAAAAGCGGGGGTTGCCGAGACCAGAGTCCCTAAACGAGTCCAAGTCGGCAAAGCAGGCAAGGGCTATTCCGATCTCAAAACTACATTTTAACAAGGTCAACATGTGGATGGGTAAACAGGGAAACCAAGTAGTAGCTCCGACTAGTACTTGGTTCCCTGTTTACTTTATGACGCGCAATTCACCCGGATGACAATCCTCCTCATCGGCACGCTGGATACCAAAGGGCGCGAAATTGCCTATTGTCGCGACAAGATTCGCGAGTTGGGCGCCGAGGCGCTCGTTCTCGATTCCGGAATCTTGGGCGAGCCGCTCGGAATCATCCCTGATTTTTCCCGAGCAGAGGTTGCCATCGCTGCGGGCACGACGATTGACGCGCTGCGGAATGCGGGAACACGAGGCAAAGCGGTCGAAGAGATGCAAAAGGGCGTACGCGACCTGACCGTTCGACTTTACGAGCAGGGGCGGATTCATGGCGTCTTGTGTCTGGGGGGCGCCGAAGGCGCCGTTTTGGGCGCGTATGCCATGCGCGCGCTGCCCATTGGCGCGCCAAAAGTGATTGTTACGCCCATTGCATCGGGGCGGCGACACTATGGGCAGTTGATGGGGACCAAAGATATTTTTGTTGTCCATTCGGTGATTGACATCCTGGGCATCAATCCCGTTTCGCGCGCCGTCTTTGATAACGCCTGCGGCGCGGTGGTGGGCATGGTGAATGCCCGCGCTGAATCCGCTGTGGGAGCACAGCTGACGCACGCGCGCGATTTGTTGTCTCCCGACGCGGAACACGGTGCGCGCTATGTTGCCATTACGATGCTCGGCAACACGACCAAAGCGTGCATGCATATCAAGGATATTCTCGCGCAACACGGCTACGAGGGCATAATCTTTCATTCCAACGGGGTCGGCGGTCCTGCGATGGAAGAGCTGGCAGAGCAGGGGATGTTTGTTGGGGTCATTGATCTGACAACCGACGAGCTGAGCGACCAGTTGGTCGGCGGGTTTCATGCGGGCGGCGAAGAACGGCTGGAAAAAGTGGGCGCACTGGGCATTCCGCAGGTGGTTGTGCCGGGTTGTATTGATTTCACCGTGCAGGGACGACGTGACCAGGTGCCGGAAAAATTAAAGGACAGACCTGCCTATTATCACAATCCCGAATTTACGCTGGTCCGATTGACGCGCGATGAAGAGACACAGATTGGGCGCATCATGGCGGGGAAATTGAACGGCGCGCGGGGACCCGTGGTGGTCGTTGTGCCGACGGCAGGTCTCTCGATTCCCAATGTGCCCGGGGGCGTTTTTTGGGACCCTGAAACGGACCGGGCTTTTCGGCGCGAATTACAAAACAACCTCCGTGAAGAAATCCCTTTTATCGAACTGGACGCCCACATCAACGACCCGGCTTTTTCGGAATTGGTCGCGCGCGAATTTCTGAAATTGATGGGCGAGCCGCAATTAACCGATTGATCTAGCCCTATAGGAACCCGGCGTTCATCCATGAAATGATGAAACGCCGTAAATCAAAGGAACTCACATGGCTACGTTTCGTTCGTACAATCTCGCCGATCTCACCTATGTGGACATTGGCGAATATCTTCAAGCACATGACACGGTGCTCGTGCCGATGGCGAGCACCGAACAACACGGACCACACCTGCCCTTGAAAACGGACACGATCACTGCCGAACAAGTGGCGCGCCGCGTCAGCGAGCAATTGCAGGTCTTGCACACGCCCGCGCTCTGGGCGGGCTATTCACCGCAGCACATGTATGGTCCCGGAATGGGTCGCGGCACGATCACCCTGCGCGCCGAAACCTTGTTGAATCTGATGTATGACGTGGCGCGTTCGTTGATTCATCACGGCTTTAACCGCATCATTTTTATCAACGGGCACGGTTCAAACGTCAAAGTCGTTGACCCCGTTCTGCGGAAACTGCGCTATGAAACGGGCGCGCTGATCGGGTTTGTGAAACCGTATATGGAAAACTATGTGGGCATTCTCGCGGGGCTGATGGAAAATCCGCCGGAAGAGACGCCGGGCTGGCATGCCTCCGAGTTGGAAACCTCGCAAATGCTGGCGAGCGATGCGCTGGCGGGGACGAATTATGTGCGGATGGAGCGTGCGGAAAAGACACTGGCGCATATTCCGGCATTTCTGCCAAAATCTTTTGGCAAAAACGATGGAATGCCCGATGTGGAATTTCAGGGATATAAATATTTCACGTTCCCGATGGACCATCACGAATTTATCGAATCGGGCACCATCGGCAATCCGATGCGCGCGACGGCGGAAAAAGGCGAGGAGGCGCTGCGCCGTCTGAGCGAGCATTGCGCGAAAGGGATTGCCGAATTGATGAAAGTGCCCGTGACGGTGCATGACCGCGAATTTGTGAATCGCGTCTGACACATCGCTTGTTGGGGTGGCTCACGCAAGGAGGACAGCATGAGCGAAAAAGTTCGCGTCGGCGTAGTAGGCACAAGTTGGTGGGCAGATTGGCTCTATTTCCCAAGTCTCAGGACTCACCCGCGCGCGGAACTCGCTGCTGTCTGCGGGCGCAGTCGCGAACGCGCGCAAGAAATGGCGGACAAATATAACATTCCCCAAGTTTTTACCGACTATCGGGAAATGTTTACGAATGCAAATATAGATGCCGTAATCATCTCGGTCCCCGATGACTGGCATTACGTTATGACGATGGCAGCGCTCGATTCCCGCTTGCACGTATTGTGCGAAAAGCCATTGGCATTGAACGCGGCGCACGCGCGGGCGATGTACGAAAAGGCGGAGACTGCAGGCGTCAAGCACATGGTGTTCTTTACCTATCGCTGGATTCCCCAATTCCGATATGTTCACGAGCTCGTTGAGCAGGGATTTATCGGACGTTGTTTTCAAGCTGACTTGAACTTTCGCATGGGATGGGCTCGTGATGGCAAATATATGTGGAGAGCGAATCAGCATCGCGCGAATGGCGTCCTGAGTGACCTGGGCTCGCACCTGATTGATTTTACGCGATGGTGCGTTGGAGAAATTAGCAGTGTCTCGGCTCAGCTTTACACGTTTGTCGAGCGTGCCGCGCCACCATCTGAACCTTTTGAACCGGCGAACGACTCGGCAGTGCTCGCGCTCAAGTTGAGCAATGATGCCCAGGCAACGCTTCAGCTGAGTATGGTTACCAAGCCCATCAAAGGCGAGATAGAGCTGCAAACCAGGTTGTACGGCGAAAACGGCACTTTGGAAGCCGATATTCGAATGGATGACATGATCCGCGCTGTGGGCTTTGACGATGACGAGGCGCAATCGTTGTCCATCCCGGATGATATCTGGGGCGATGCAAACCGCAATGATAGCTGGAGCGTGTTGTTCACTAACTCGACGGGCGCGCGCTTTTTCATTGATGCGATTATTGAGAATCAGCCGATTTCTCCGAACTTTTATGATGGCTGGAAAGCGCAACAAGTCATTGATGCCGCGTTTGAATCCGATCGTACAGGTCGTTGGGTTGCAATCCATTAAGTCAGGAGTCCATTATGCAAGTCGGCGTATTCTCTTTTGTATTTCAACCTCTCATCCAGTTCGAAAAGGCGCTCGACTGGATCGCCGATGCGGGTGCGACCATGGTGGAAATCGGGTCCGGCGGCTATGTGGCAGAGAACGGCTCGCCGTACTGTGTGCCGCGCGATCTGCTCGACAGTCCCGCGAAACTGAAAAAATTTCGCAAAGCGGTCGAATCACGCAAACTCACCATCAGCGCGCTGTCGTGTCACGGCAATCCGCTGCATCCGAATCGCGAGATTGCTGCGCTGCACGACTGCGATCTGCGCGATTCGATCCTCCTTGCGCGGGAACTGGGTGTGCCGACTGTCGTCACCTTTTCCGGTTGTCCCGGTGACAGCGACAACGCCCGCTATCCCAACTGGGTTACGTGTCCCTGGCCCTCCGATTTCAGCAAAATGATCGAATGGCAGTGGCGCGAAAAGGTCATTCCCTATTGGCGCGAGCTGAACATGTTTGCAGCGCAGAACGGGGGCATCCAAATTGCGCTCGAACCGCATCCGGGCTTTGTCGTCTATAACGTCGAAACCGCATCAAGACTGCGTGACGCGACGGGAGAATTGATCGGCGTGAATTTTGATCCGTCGCATCTTTTCTGGCAGCAAATTGACCCGCTCGCCGCCGTGCGCGCCCTGGGCAGCGCCATCTTTCACGTCCACGCCAAAGACACGATCATTGACCCCCAGAACAGTGCGCTGAATGGCGTGCTCGACACCAAATCGTATAACCTGGAGGCACAGCGGTCGTGGATTTTTCGCACGGTCGGCTATGGGCACGACATTAAATTTTGGCGCGATCTCGTCAGCAGTCTCCGCCTCATTGGCTATGACGGCGTTCTTTCGATGGAGCATGAGGACTCGCTGATGAGTTTACGCGAAGGACTGCTCAAAGGTGTTGCCGCGCTCCGGGAGGTAATTTTGACCGATCCCAAGGGCAAACCCTGGTTCGAAACCGCGCAAGCGCGAAAATAACCCGCAAGATACGCAAAATCTTGCATCTCTACATACCCATTATGAAAATTGTTGATTTGACCACACCCATCGGACAGGGCACGCTTTCACCGCCTTCGGTAAACCTACAGCTCGCGCTCGATACGAAATTCCGCGGACCCGGCTTTTGGCGCGCGTCGTCCGTGACGATGGTGCTGCACACCGGCTCGCATGTGGACTTTTCGCTGCACGTGCAAGAGAACGGCGAAAGCGCGGCGGACGTGCCGCTGGACAGAGTGTGCGGGCAAGCGCTGGTGATTGATCTGGGTGAGGTGGAGCCGAGTCATCCGATTACGGTCGAGGACATTGACAAAAATGACCGTCTCGACATCCGTGAAGGTGACATCGTGCTGGTGCGGACGGCGTGGACGGAACGGATGTGGGACAATTTTCCCGCGTATTATCTCACCTCGCCGTATTGCACACCCGAAGCCGCGCGTTATCTTGTATCGAAAAACGTCAAGGCGATCGGGTTTGACTGTTTCAGCGAGTATTGTGCGCGCCTGCCCGACTTTACGAGCGAGGATTTTATTATCCACAAGATTATTTTGGAATCGGGTCGCTATTATTTCCAACAAATGATGAACCTGGGGGCGCTGCCGCGCGACCGCCGTTTTCAGTTCTTTGCGCCCTTTATAAAAATCCGCGAGGGAGAAGGTTCGCCCGCGCGCTTTTTTGCGGTCCTGGAGTAATGTATGCCAATCGAAACATTTTCTGCGCCCGAAACGGTTGATGGGATCCTGGAGCTATTGGATCAATACGGTCCTGATGCGCTTGTGCTTGCGGGCGGCACGATGGTGATGCCGCTGATCAATGAGGCGTTGACCTCGCCGCGCGTGGTTGTGAGTTTGCAGCGCGCGAACTTGAACGCGATCAATGTGAACGGGCAAACAGAAATTGGCGCGACGGCAACTCTTGCGCGCGTTGCCGAGCTGGGCGAATTGCCCCTCCTCGCCTCTGCCACGCGCCAAATCGGGAGTTGGGCAATTCGCAATATGGCAACCCTCGGCGGCAATCTTTTTGCGCCGCCCCCTTCCGGCGACGCTGCCGTTGCGCTGCTCGCGCTCGATGCCCGGGTGGTTGCTGCAAGCCAGAGCGGCGAACGCAAAATTGTCCTCGATTCGTTTTACAGCGGGTTATTTCAAACGAGTTTGAACCCGAATGAGCTGCTCACCCGCATCATCATCCCAAAAACGCGCGGCAAGACCGCCTGGCTCAAATGCGCCCGGCGCGAAGCGAATTCGCCATCCGTCGTCGCCGTCGCCGCGCGCCTCGTTACGGACCCCGAAGGCGTCATCACCGAAGCGCGCATTGCGCTGGGCGGCGCGAACGATTTCCCGATGCGCGCCAAATCCGCCGAAGCCGCGCTGGTGGGTCGCGGGCTGGACGCCGCAAGCATCACCGACGCAGCGAACGCGGCGATGAACGATGCCAAACCGTTCAGCGATGCGCTGGCGAGCGAGTGGTATCGGAAAAAGATGGTGGGGGTGTATGTGAGACGTGCGTTGGAGGGGATAAAGTAACAGGTGGTAGGTAGCAGGTATCATGGACGACGAACGACGAATGACGAATGACGAAAGCGCAGAGTGTGAGCGTGATAGAGAATACGCTCGTCGTTGACCTTGATAATGGGCGCACGCTAAGGGTTCGTTAAACAATAAGTTCCCGAACATGCTATACTCAGCGAAATTCTGTTGCGAGGATGAGCATGTCCACTTCAATCCGTCCACTTCATGCGTGCGAATGTAAGGTGTGTCAGCAAGATAG
>JADZCJ010000110.1 GCA_020851635.1 Anaerolineae bacterium | reverse complement strand
GAACAGTTCGGCTTGCGTTGAATTCATCATACACCTCAGCAGGCAAAGATGAGATGTACCCTACGTCGATGCGATTTGGTTGTCAAGGTGCAATTAGATTTCATCAACCCTTGAATACAGGCTTTAGACGATCTCTTGGGCATCGGATTCTCCCGCACCCGTCCGGGATCGAGTGCTTGACCGGGACGATGCATCAAGGCGTATACACATACTTGAAAATCGAGCCGCCAAAATTCACCACATACACATTTCCGTCCGGTCCGCGTCCAAAGGCGACCGGTGCGCCCGCATCGTCGTCCAGGTCATACTGCCCGGTCACCTGATTGTTTCCGTCCATCGTCACCGCGTGGACCCAGCCGGCGTTCGTATCGCCATAAAAATACGCATTGGCATACGGCGCAGGATAATTCGAATCTTCCGCAAACACTCCGCCCGCAATCACGGTCCCCGTTTCGGTCCCGTTGCTGTGATGATACCAATGCGCCGGTTTCACCGTCCCGCCATAGTTCACCGTGTTTGGATTGCAGCCGGGATTGCTAAAAGGGCAGGGTCCTTCGAATTGGGGCCAACCATAATTGCCGCCCGGCTCGAGCGAATTGATTTCTTCCCACGTTCCCGCCCCCACATCTGAAACGATGTAGGTCTGATTTGACTCGCGCTTGGTAAAACGCCACGGGTTTCGCAGCCCATACGCAAATGTTTCCTGGCGCGCGCCCGGTGTATTGTAAAAAGGATTGTCGCTCGGAATTGTGCCGTTGCTGTTGATCCGCAAAATCTTGCCGCGCAGCGTGTCCAGTCCCTGGGCGTCGTCCGGACAGCAGCCGCTCTCGCCCACCGAAATATACATCTTGCCGTCGAACCCAAAATGAATGTCACCGCCGTTGTGATTCCCGCCCGTCGAAGGGATGTGGTCGAGAATAATCTTTTCCTTGAACCCCTTGCCATCCTTTCGTTTCTTGAGCCGCGCAACGCGATTTTCGGGTGTGCCGTTGTACCGTTTCGCGGCGGGTCCGGTGGTGTAATACACATATATGGTCTTGTTGGTGTTGTAATTCGGGTCCAGCGCAATCCCCAACAAGCCGCGCTCGGAATACGTATTTACGCTCAGCGTGTGCAGCGGCTTGCCGCGCAGTGTTCCGTTCGGACGCACAACCCGGATCGCGCCGTCCTTTTCCGTCACCAGGATCCGTCCGTTGTTTTCAAACACCATCGCCGTCGGCTCGTTCAATCCCGCCCCCAGCGTCTCCCGCGTAAAACCCGTCGGCAGTGTGTTTGGCGCCGACTGTGCCCTCATCGGACTTGTCACCGACAGCGCGCTCAAGATCGCCACTATTCCAAACACACCAATCCACCTCATAGACCATCTCCGCTTCAAGGAATGACTCGAATTATAGCCATATCTCTCAAACTGCCAACAAGTCCCATCCGGTCCATTTGACACCCTCGGGTATAATTAAAGTGTAGATTACTCCGCGTCACAAGGAGGTGCCCATGGCAAAAAAAGCGGCATGGATTCTGGTCGTGCTGGTCGCGTTGATGGCAATTTCGGCAAGCGTTGCGTTTGCGGCGAGCATGACTCGTCCCGCGCAAGCTTCCCTCGCGCCGGTTCAGGAACTCTCTGCAGATGGCAGGACATCTTTTGCGACCGTTCGCGGTTTGAGCGGCGGCATGTATAAACATGCCGGGGCAAAAGCCGGCGGCTCCCATTGTCACCTCGAGAGTGACGCCCCCGCATACTGAGAAACCAACTCACTCCGACTCGTTCCATGTCCGATCCGGGATGCCCGCCGACATTGTCGGCGGGTTTTTTATTGCCGACAACTCACTCCTGGTGCCAGTCAAACAATCCGTGTCCGCCGTTGCGATTCAGCTGCGAGACGGCTTTGGATGCCACCTCGAGCAGATACTGCCCGCTTGTGTCAAAAAAAGCGATTTGCTGACTGTCGTTTGACCAGGCCGCAGAAGGACTGTCTGCGCCCACATCGGTCAAGCGCGCAAACCGTGTGCCGTCCGGCGTCACCGTCCACAAATCCCACGGCAGCCCATCCGCATACGCCGGTTTGGCAAACAGACACAACAACCCGGGTGAACAACGCGGCACGCGCGCCGATATGCCGGGTAGAGGACGGGTGTTGGGTCCCGAAGCCGCAAACAAGATTTCGGACCCGTCCGGCGAATAGCGCGGCTCCGAAATCATGATAAACACCTGATCATCCAGGAGCATCCGCGCGTTTTGTCCGTCAATGTCCGCCGTCCACAATCCTGCCGTGAACGTATCGAAATTGAATCGCAAAAATGCAATCTGTTTTCCGTCCGGCGACGCCCCTGCCATCCGCGCGTCCTCGATGACTTTGACCGCCTCGCCGCCGTTGACCGAAATCCGTCGAATTTCAGAATACTGCTTGTTCGGCGGCACGGGATACGACGCCGTAAAAAAAATCCACTGCCCATCATGAGAAAAAATGGGCCAATTGAACGCAGTCTTGTTGTTTTCCGGCACACTGATCACAACATCATTCGTCCCGTCGGCATTGGCGCGATGAATCGAGTTTTGCGCGGTGCCCTGCGCGGTCAAAGTGCTTTTCACATAGACAAAAGTCTTGCCATCCGGCGACCACTGCGGTGCATCCGCAAACAATTCGGCGGTCGGTTTGACCACGGGCACCGGCGTCCCGTTGGCAGGGTCCTGCACCCAAATACTGCCGTCGCCCGGCGCAAAAATAAACTTGCCGCTGACCTCTGACGCGGGAGCAGGCGTCCCCTCGATCAACGAGTCACGCACCGGCGCGCGTCCCAGCGTCGCCGAAGGTATTGCAAAGTCCTGCGTGCCGGGTCCCTGCGGCTCATCCCCGCCGCACGCCGCAGCCAGCAAGCCGACGATTACCAGAATAAAGAGCGAACGCAACATAGACCAAGTATAGCACACCGCCCCTGCAGCAGGGCGTGTGCGTCACGCTTGTACATAGTAAGGAACGAACGCCGTTCCGTTCCCCACGTCACGCTTGTACACAGTAAGGACCGAACGCCGTTTCGTTCCCCGCGTCACCAAAAACAGCCCACACACCCTTTTTCCGTCCAAACACAGGTTGGCAAAGCCAACAGTTTGGATATAATTACTATTCTGTATCCACATGACATTGCAGTGACTCGTAGAAATCTATGACCAGTGCGCGTGATTATTATGAAGTGTTGAGCGTGCCGCGCAATGCGACCGCCGACGATATTAAACGCTCTTTTTATAAATTGGCGCGCCAATACCATCCCGACGTCAACAAAGAGCCGGACGCCCACGCTCGCTTCAAAGAGATTAACGAAGCGTATCAGGTGCTTTCCGACCCCGACAAACGCGCGGCGTACGACCGTTTTGGCAAGGCGGGCGTCAGCGGCAATTTTGATACGGGTGGATTCACCGACGTCCCGCTAAACGATATTTTTGAAACTATTTTTGGCGCGGGCTTTGGCGGTCGCCCCCGCACCCGTCGCGGTCCTCAACCCGGCGCTCATCTCAAAACCACTCTGACGCTTGAATTTGAAGAAGCCGTCTTTGGCGCAGACAAAGAGATCTCTGTCCCGCGCCTCGAGACCTGCAGCGCGTGCAAGGGCTCGGGCGCAGAACCGGGCACCAGTCCGACCCGTTGTCCCCAATGTCGCGGCACGGGTGAAGTGCGCCGCGCGACCCAATCCATTTTCGGGCAATTCATCAATGTCGCACCCTGCCCCCGCTGCAATGGCGAAGGCGAAATTATCGCGACGCCGTGCCGCGAATGTGGGGGTCAAAAGCGCGTCCAGGTTATGCGCAAGCTCGTCGTCAAAGTGCCTGCCGGCGTGGACGAAGGCACACAGATTCGCCTGCAAGCCGAAGGTGAATCCGGCACCGGCGGCGGACCTCCCGGGCATCTCTATGTTCAAATCGCCATCAAACCGCACCCGTTGTTCCAACGCGAAAATCAGGACCTGCTCTATGCTCTGCCGATCAACATTGCCCAGGCGGCGCTCGGCGACGAGATTACCGTGCCAACTCTCGACGGCGACGAAACGCTCAAGATTCCGGCTGGCACCCAGCACGGCAAAACGTTTCGCATCAAAAACAAAGGGGTTCCCAACCTAAAGCGGAGTGGGCGCGGCGACATGATTGTCACGACCCAGATTCAGATTCCGACCCATCTGTCCGAAAAACAAAAAAACCTCTTGCGCGAATTTGCCCGCACACTGGACGGTCAGGCGCCCAACGAAGACAAGGGGCTTTTCGATCAACTCAAAGATGCTATCATGGGCGGCTGACCGCCCACCCGAACCCGAACCAAACCGGACCCGTTTTCGGCGGCACAACACCGCATGAAAACGGGTTTTTACTACAACCCATCTCCACTTCCTCATGGATTTAATCGAACTCTCTATCCGCGCCGATGCCGAGGGCGCCGAAGCCCTCGCCGCGGCATTCAACGAATATGCCTACGGCGGCGCGGTCATCGAGCAAATTGTGACACCGGAGCAGGGCGAAACTCTGGATGCTGCGCGCCCCTTTACTGTCCGCGCGTTTCTTTTGGATGACGAGACGCTTGACGAAAAACGACGCGCGATAGAGCGTAGTGTCTGGGCGCTCGGCATGTTGCGCTCGCTCGGCGAGCTCGAGATACACACCCTGGCGGAAGAGGACTATGCCAATGCATGGAAAAAGTACTACAAGGTGCTCCATGTCGGCGCACGCACCGTTATCAAGCCCTCCTGGCTCGAATACACTCCGCGAGATAGTGACATCGTCATCGAGCTCGATCCCGGCATGGCGTTCGGGACGGGCTTGCATCCGACGACGCGGCTTTGTCTCGCCATGCTCGAAAAATACGTCACGCCCGGTTGTGACATGCTCGATGTGGGCACCGGCTCGGGCATTCTCGCCATCGGCGCGGCAAAACTCGGCGCGAGTTGCGTGAACGCGCGTGACATTGACCCCATCGCCGTAGAGACCGCGCAAAAAAACGTCGCCGCGAGCAATCTGACCGAAAAAATCAGCGTATCCCGCGCGAGCATCGTTGTCGAGTCGGACCCCCGCCAATTCGATATCGTCTGCGCCAATATCTTTGCAGACACCATCGCCGAGCTTGCACCCGCGCTCGCGCAACATCTCGACCGCAACGGTGTTTTTATCGCGTCCGGCATCCTCGTCGAACGCGCCCACCTCGTCGAAAATGCCATGCAAGCCCAATCCATGACGCTCGTCGAAAAACTGCAAGAACAAGACTGGCTCGTCATGGTGTATCGTCATTGACCCCGTGGCTCATCGTTTCTTTGTTTCTCCCGAATCCATTCATGGGCGCACCGTCCATTTCAGCCCCACGCAGACGCACCAGCTGCGTAATGTTCTGCGTCTCGGCGCGTGGGATGAAATCGTCGTCCTCGACAACACCGGCGTCGAGTATCGCGTCAGATTGAGTCCCTTTACGCGCGACCCTATCCGCGGCGAAATCATCGCACAGCATCTGTCAGCGGGCGAGCCCCGCACGCGTCTGGTTCTGTATCAGGCGCTCTTGAAAGCCGACAAATTCGAATGGGTCCTGCAAAAGGGCACCGAGTTGGGCGTTGCCGCGTTTGTCCCGGTGGTGACGGAACGCAGTGTGCGCGACGTGGGCAAAAACAAATTCGCGCGCTGGACGCAGATCGTCACCGAAGCGGCGGAACAATCGGGGCGAGGTAAGCTTCCGGTCCTCGCAAGCCACCAAACGATGCAAACAGCTCTCGCCTCTGCTCAGGCAGAGGGTGGGCTGATTTTATTGCCCTGGGAAGCGGAAACTGCGAACGATCTGGCGACCGCGCTGCGTGATCCGCCCCTGCCGACCGTTCACCTCTTTATCGGTCCCGAAGGTGGCTTGTCCGAACGCGAAGTCGAGTTGGCGCGCGCACATCACGCCGAGATTATCTCTCTCGGACCGCGCATCTTGCGCGCTGAAACCGCCGGATTGGTGGCAGCCGGCGCGATCTTTTTCGCGCGCGGCGATTTGAGCCGCGCCTGAACGCATGATATATTTCTTTACAATTTCGTTTACAAACCATCACACCCATTTCGCTGGGTATCACGCCAAGGAAATCGCATGTCGGAAAACGTCATTATCATCGGTTCGGGTCCTGCCGGGCTTACAGCTGCCCTCTATACTGCGCGCGCCAACCTTGATCCTCTCCTGATCAGCGGCAACGAATTTGGCGGACAAATTGCGCTCACCAACGAAGTCGAAAATTATCCGGGTTTTCCGGAAGGCATTACCGGACCCGAACTGACCGAATTGATGAAACAGCAAGCCGAGAAATTCGGCGCGCGCTTTGAGTTTGACCATGTCAGCAAAGTTGAATTTGGCAAGCACCCCTTTGCGCTCGAAACGGAAAACGGCGAACACTATGACGCCAAAAGCGTCATCATTGCCACAGGCGCATCGCCGCGCCGTCTCGGCGTTCCCGGTGAATTGGATCTGACGGGACGCGGCGTTTCGTATTGCGCGACCTGTGACGGCTTTTTCTTTCGCGGCAAAGACATCGCCGTGATCGGCGGCGGGGACAGCGCGCTCCAGGAAGGTCTCTTCCTCACCCGCTTTGCCAACAAAGTCTATATCGTGCACCGTCGCGCCGAACTGCGCGCCCAGCCCATCTTGCAGGAACGCGCGCGCGAAAATGCCAGGATTGATTTTGTATGGGATTCAGTCGTCCGCGACATTCAAGGCAAAGATTCGGTCGAGTCGCTCGGGCTGGTCAATGTTCGCACCGGCGGTTCCGCCGAGCTTGCCGTGCAGGGCGTCTTTGTTTATATCGGACACTATCCCAATACCGAATTGTTCAAGGGACAGCTCGACATGAACCAAGAGGGCTATCTGCAAGTGAATGAGCGTTTGCAAACCAAAATCCCGGGCATCTTTGCCGCGGGCGAAGCGCACGATCACATCTTCAAGCAGGCGATCGTTTCGGCGGGTTTCGGGTGCATGGCGGCAATGGAAACGGAAAAGTTTCTCGCGGACCTCGAACACCAGGGGTACCCGCCTCTCTCGCCGAATGGCAAACCTTAGCATTTCAAAGGCACAAATCTATTACGCGGCGCGCGGCAGGGGCGGTGCGCCGCTTTTGTTTCTCCACGGCGCGGGCGCCAGTCACCTGCTTTGGAACGGTCAACTCGCCGCATTCGCCGCAGACAATCGCGCCATCGCCCTCGACTTGCCGGGACACGGACGCTCGACCGGGACGGCACACGGTACCATCTCTGGCTATGCTCGTGCTGTCCTTGAATTCCTAGATGTTCTGGAGCTGGACAGGGCGGTTCTCATCGGGTCTTCGATGGGCGGTGCGATTGCCCAATCCCTCGCTTTGGATTTCCCCGAACGCGCGCGCGGGCTGGTCCTCGTTGGCACGGGCGCGCGTCTTCGTGTCGCTCCCGCGTTCATCGAGGGCGTTCAAACTGATTTTGAAACTACCGCACGCGCCCTCGTCGAATACTACTATACGCCCGACGGCTCCTCCCTCCTGCGCGCCAAGAGTCTCACCCAACTCCACCACAGCGGACCCGCCGTCCTCGCTCAAGATTTTGCCGCCTGCGATGCCTTTAATGTTGCCGACCGCCTTTCGCAAATCCTCGCGCCCACCCTCGTCATATGCGGGACTGAGGACAAAATGACTCCGCCAAAATATTCAGAATACCTCGCCCAACACATCCCCAATGCCAAGCTCGTCCTCATCCCCAACGCCGGTCACATGGTGATGCTCGAACAGCCCCGGGCGGTCAACCGCGCCCTCCGCGACTGGCTCGGCTCTTTTCCTGATTGACTTTGCGTCTGCTTGATTTCTGCATATAATTAGTTGCCTAATCATTGCGATCTGAATGATTTAGCGCAGATGCATTTCGGCATAGCTCGGCGAATTTTGCCGGGCAGACAACAGTTCCGCATTCGTATGAAACGACAAGCTTTTATCGCCACCTCCACCGAAATCCGGATCCTCCTCGTCATGCTCGCCAAATTGACCCGTCAGGAATACCAGGACCATTTGGATTCCTGCGGCGTTGGCTTGAGCACCCTCCATCTGGGCGTCTTGCGGCTGCTCAAGCACCATCCTTACACCATCAAAGAGTTGAGCAAGCACATGCTCGTCGAACCGGCTTCTCTCGTGCCGGTGGTGGACGAACTGGAACGCCAGTCCTACGCCCAGCGCACCACCGACCCGAATGATCGGCGGCGCACTCCGCTCGTTCTGACGCAGCAGGGCGACGAGCTGTTGTCCAATCTTCCCTACATGTCCGCGACGAGCGCCTTTTTAAAAACGCTCCGGGCGATGGGCGACGACAAAATGTTCGACCTTCTCGTGCGCCTGCGCGAACTCGCGACCGGCATGAGCGGCGACCCCGAACGGATTGTCGAAATCTCGCATACGGTCCACATCCAGGTCAGCCGCAAGTCGCTTGCGTCTGCCAAAAAAACCAAGAGACAAATCCTAAACTGACCTACAGCGTTATTGAATAACTTGTGACGGCGTCGGGTTATTTCCTGCTTGCATCCCGCGTGGCGCATCGTGGCGCACTGTCTCGCTTGCATCGCTATCTTGAATTCTGCGGCACGCCCAAAATTACAAATGAGCTCTCTCCCACAACCTGCTGGCAACGTGATCATTCACACAATCAATTCGCGTATTGCAAATTTCTATCTGCTCGAAACCGGTTCGGGTGTGGTCATTGTGGACACGGGTTTTGCGAGCGCCGCCCCCGCCGCGCTCGACAAACTCATCCGGCTGGGATACGGACCGCGCGACGTGCGCCTGATTTTTCTCACGCACGTTCACGCCGACCATGTGGGGAGCGCGGCGCAGCTCCGACGCGCTACCGGGGCGCCCATTGCGCTGCACCGCGCCGACGCCGCCAAAGCGCGAGCGGGGTTTCACACCATGCCATCGGGCAGGGGGCTGGGCGGCAAACTCTTTGAGCATGCTTTCAATGGCTTGCATCTCAAAATGTCTTTCGAACCCTTCGAGCCGGACCTGTTCATGGACGAAAATTCTACCTTGCGCGAATTTGGACTCGATGCGCGTGTGCTCGCCACACCGGGACACACCCTTGGTTCGCTTTCCCTTGTCCTTCCCGATGGCGTCAGCTTGATCGGCGATGCCATGATCAATCAGCTTCGTGTGGCAATGCCGATGTATGGCGAGGACAATGCCCTCGCCTGCGATACGCTCCGCAAAATTCACGCCCTTCGCCCGCGCCTCGTTTACAGCGGTCATGGCGCGCCGTTCACGGGCGAGCAGATTGCGCGCTATTTTGAATTCAAGCATCTGGACCCGGAGCAAGCAGGCGTATGAAAATTCTCGTCTTGGGTGCAAATGGTCTGACCGGCGCGCAGCTCGTCACCAGACTGCTGCAAGAAAAACACGCCGTGCGCGGACTTGTCCGCGACGTCGAACGCGGCATCGCGCTGGAAAAGTTGGGCATGGATCTGCGCGTGGGAGATGTGCGCGATCAGGGCAGTCTGCTCAATGTCGCTGACGGCTGCGAGATTATTTTCAATCTGGTTGCGTATTGCCGCCTCGAGCCAACCGAGTCCAAAGAGATTCTGATTCACTCGGCGCAAAACATCTTTCGTCATGCTGATCGCGCCGCGCTCAAAAAGTATCTCTGGTGCTCTAATGTTTCCGTCTTTGGCTATCCGCGCAAGACCGACCGCCTGGATGAATCGTCCCCGCTCAAACCGGTCTATAGCTTGGGCAAACTCACGGCGGACGCCGAAAAATTGGCAAACGAGAGTGTCCCGGCGATTGCGGTGCGTGTGCCGATCGTGTATGGACCGGGCCGCGATTCGATTGCCGCGCTTTACGAGAATCGCTTGCGCCTCTTGAATGGCGGCGAAAACTGGACCAGCCGCATCCATGTGGACGACCTTGTTACAACTCTCATCGCCGCGATGGACCGCGCCAACCCGGGCAGTGTCTATCTCGCCGCCGACGATTTGCCCGTCATCCAGCGTGATTTCTTCAAGGAGATTTGCGCCGCGACCGGCGCACCCATGCCGCTCAACCTCGAAGTCAACGCCGCGCGCGCCTTTGGCATCTTTGGGCGCGCCATGAATTCGCTGGCGGGTGAGCGTCACTATCCTCTGAGCGAGAACGTGATCGGATTGTTGACCGGCAACTATTTTTGCGTGAACGACAAAATCAAAAACGAGCTGCGTGTTGAACTCAAGTACCCGACCTTTCGGGAAGGATACAAGGAGATTCTGAAACATGGCTGATACTGGCGTTCGGGCGCCGGCAAGCGCCATCGGCGGGCATGTTTCCAGAACTTTTGTCGCCCTCAACTATCGCAACTATCGCCTCTGGTTTATCGGTCAACTCGTCTCCATGTTTGGCTCGTGGATGCAGACGACCGCACAGGGGTTTCTGGTCTTTGAACTGACCAACTCGCCGGTATATCTGGGCTTGGTGGGCTTTGCGGCAGGCGCGCCTTCTCTGGTCTTTATGTTGTATGGCGGCGTGATTGCGGACCGCATGCCGCGCCGCACCATGATGGTGATTACGCAATCCTCCATGATGATCATGGCGTTCATTTTGGCGTTCTTGTCCTTTACCGGGCTGGTGCAGCCCTGGCACATTCTGGTCCTCGCCTTTGGCGTCGGCGTTGCCAATGCGTTTGATGCGCCCGCGCGCCAATCTTTTGTTGTCGAACTGGTTGCCCGCGAGCACATGAGCAATGCCATTGCCCTCAATTCGACCATGTTCCAGCTCGCCACCGTGACGGGACCCGCCGCCGCCGGTCTGACCTATGCCGTCATCGGTCCCGCATGGTGTTTTCTTGTGAACGGGCTGAGCTATATCGCGGTCATTGTGGCTCTCTTGCTGATGCGAATTGACCCGCTGCCGCTCAAGACGCGCACAAAATCCACCATTGACGATCTAAAAGAAGGGCTTCGCTATGTCGCCGGTCATGGGGTGATCCGCACGCTCATCATGATCGCCGCGGTGGTCAGTTTGTTTGGACTGGCGTTTGTCACCCTCATGCCCGCCTGGGCGGTGAATATTCTGGGCGGCGATGCGATGACGAATGGTCTCATGCAGTCCGCGCGCGGCTTGGGCGCATTGATCGGCGCGCTCATGATTGCGGCGCGCGGCAATTTCAAGACCAAGGGGCGGTTGCTCACGCTCGGCACGTTTTGTTTTCCTCTGCTCCTTATTGTCTTTGCCTTGATAACATGGACGCCCCTCTCGCTTCTGGTCCTCGTTGGGGTTGGCTGGGGGTTCATGATCCTTTTCAACATGCTCAACACTCTGGTCCAGTCCGTCGTCAATGACGAGCTGCGCGGGCGGGTGATGAGCATTTATACCCTGACCTTTTTCGGCGGTATGCCGGTCGGTTCGTTGTGGGCTGGCGCCGTCGCCGAGAAATATGGCGAGCCCGTCACCGTCATAATTGGCGCGCTGGCTTCGCTCGCGCTGGCTCTTTTTATCTATCTCAGAATGCCGCAGATTCGCAGGCTTCAATAACCCGCTCTTTCTATAGGTATCCTCTATGCATGCAACACGTCCTGCGTCAGGCGTCGGCAGACGCCCGCAGCAAAAAACCGATTTCAAAACCCTCGGCCGCGCCATTCAGTATCTCGGGCGCTACCGCTGGCTCGTCTTGCTCGCCTACGGCTCTTTGTTTCTCGCAACGGCGGCGCAGTTGGTCGTTCCGCAGCTCGTCCAAAACATCATTGACACCATCTCTCGCGCATACACCGCTAATCAGGTGCTTTTGCTGCCGGCCGCGATGCAAACACAAGCCGCACAGCAAATCGGACAGACCGTCGCCGGGCTGACCGCGATCTCGTCCGGCGCGACCAACGACCTCATTCTCGCAATGGCTGGCATTGTGACTTTTTCCGTCATCCTTGGCATCTTTGCCTTTATCCAGTCGTTCAATGCCGAGCGGATTTCACAAAATGTCGCGTTCGATTTTCGCAACGAGCTCTTTTCCAAGATCCAACGTCTCTCGTTCAGCTATCACGACCGAAATCAAACCGGACAATTGATGATTCGCGCGACCGATGACGTCGAAAAAGTTCGTCTGTTTATCGGGCAGGGTCTCGTCCTCGCGCTCCAGTCGGTCGTGCTGCTCCTCGCCACCCTGATTGTGTTGTGGCTCACCAATCGAGGGTTGACCCTCGTCATTCTGCCGATTTTGCCGATCGCGTTTGTCGTCTTTTTTATTTTCGGCGCGATTACTCAACCCCTCTTTGTCCAGGTGCAGATTCGTATCTCGGCGCTCAACACCGTCCTGCAAGAGAATCTGTCGGGGCTCAAGGTGGTCAGGGCATTTGCGCGCGAACCTTTTGAGCAGCAGCGCTTTGCCGCCACCGCAGACGACGTGATGCAGCAGGGGCTTGTCGTCGCGCGCGTTTTTTCTTTTCTCTTTCCCATCATCTTTTTGATCGCCAACCTCGGACAGGCGGCGGTTTTATACTTTGGCGGACGCCAGATCATTGATGGCACGCTCACGATCGGTCAATGGCAAAAATTTTCGCTCTATCTCGCCTATGTGTTTTTCCCCATGGGTCAGCTCGGGTTCATCATCAACCTCATGTCGCAGGCGAACGCCTCTGCCCAGCGCATTTTCGAAATTCTCGATACCCGTAACGAAGTCCAAGACAAGCCCGACGCTCTCGAATTGCGCGAAATCCGCGGCGACGTAAAATTTGAAAACGTCGAGTTTCGCTATTTCAAAGGGGGCGAGCCGGTCCTCAGCCAGGTTACGTTTCAAGCGGCGCCCGGTCAAACTATCGCGCTCTTGGGCGCAACGGGCAGCGGCAAAACCACCATCATCAATCTCATTCCCCGCTTCTATGATGTCACCGGGGGGCGCGTTCTGGTGGATGGTCACGATGTGCGTGATGTGACGCTCGCAAGTCTGCGCTCCAATATCGGGATTGTGCTTCAGGAAACCACTCTTTTTTCCGGCTCGATCCGCGACAATATTGCATTTGGCAAACCCGAGGCGACCTTGGACCAGGTCATCGCCGCCGCCCGCGCCGCCGCCGCGCACGAGTTTATCGAATCCTTTCCCGACGGCTATGACACCCCTGTTGGCGAACGCGGCTCGACCCTCTCCGGCGGACAAAAACAGCGCATCGCCATCGCGCGCGCCCTTTTGCTCAACCCGCGCATTCTCATTCTGGATGATTCCACCTCCAGCGTGGACCTTGCTACCGAATACCGCATCCAGCAGGCGCTCGACAAACTCATGTTGGGACGCACCTCGTTTGTCATCGCCCAGCGCATCAGCACCGTCGTCAACGCCGACCAGATTCTGGTGCTCGACCGCGGACACATTGTCGCGCGCGGCACTCACAAGGAACTGCTCGAATCATCCGAAATCTATGCCGAGATTTACAGCTCGCAGCTCATGTCGGACGCGCAGGTTGACGTTCCCGAATTGGCAAACGCCTCTCAAACGGGGCAGGAGTTATCCATATGATGATGGGTAATCGTGAGGCGATGCTCCGACGCGAGACCAGCAAACCGGTCAGCGCGGGCGCCACGCTTCTTCGCTTTTGGCAGTATTTCCGGCATTACTGGTATATCCTTCTGGGCGTGCTCGGCTTGGTTGTCGTCAGCACCCTCTTCCAGGTCCTCATTCCCGCATTGACGGGACAGGCGGTCAACTGCTTTCTCGCGCCCGCCAGCCAACAGGCGCTCGGAGCCGAGATCGTGCCAAACATCGGACAGGGCTGTTGGTACGCCACAATCAACCAACAATGGACCGCCGCTGATTACGTCGCGGGTCTGGGTAGTCTCGTGCTGATCATGGTCGGGCTTTTCGTCGGCA
This sequence comes from Anaerolineae bacterium, assembly GCA_020851635.1. GTDB lineage: Bacteria > Chloroflexota > Anaerolineae > UBA4142 > SHND01 > SHND01. The sequence continues at coordinate 32,449 of JADZCJ010000110.1, read as the reverse complement.
GCTCTCTGATTACCGGGTCCATGTTTTTTCTCATGACGTATGCGGGACAGCATGTCCTCCGTCAGATGCGTCTCGATGTGTTTGAGCGAATCCAGCAGCTCTCACTCGGTTATTATTCCAGGCACGAAGCGGGCGATGTCATGAGTCGCATCACAAACGACGCCGATTCCATTCAACAAGCCATCGGCTTTCCGCTCGTCAGCGTCATTTCGGGCGTCTTGCTGATCGTCACCATCGGCTATGCCATGCTGTCGGAAAACCTCATCTATGGCCTGATCAGTCTCGCCATTGTGCCGTTCATGTTTTTTGCCACGCGCTGGTTCTCGGACCGGGCGCGCAGCGCGTTTCGGCAGGTCCGCTCGTCGGTGGGTGATGTCAATGCCAACCTGCAGGAAAGCATCTCGGCGGTGCGTGAGGCGCAGGCATTCAACCGCGAAGCGGAAAACATCCAGGCGTTCAGCGAATCAAACGCCGCCTCGCGCGACGCCAGCATCCGCGCCGTCGCCTACACCAGCGCTCTCCAGCCCGTTCTACAGTCGTTGGGTTTTGTCTCGCTGGCGATTGTGGCGGGTGTCGGCGGCTTGTTCCTTTTGAGCGGGCAGACTCTTTTCGGCTCGTCCATCACGCTCGGCTTGATTGTCGCCTTTATCGCTTACACCCAGCGTTTCAACATGCCTGTCTCTCAAATTGCCACCCTCTGGACCAACGTCCAGAGCGCGATTGCCGGCGGCGAGCGCATCTTTAACCTGCTCGACACTGTGCCCGATATTCAAGACAAACCGAACGCCGAGACCATGCCACAAATCGTCGGCAAGGTCGTTTTCGATCATGTTTATGCCGAATACGAAAAGGGTCAGCCGGTCCTGTGCGACATCAATCTCGAGGTCAAACCGGGTCAGACCATCGCCATCGTCGGACCGACCGGCGCGGGCAAAACGACCATCGTCAATCTCATTCCCCGCTTTTACGATGTCACCGAGGGCGCGGTGCGCATTGATGGGGTGGATGTGCGCGATGTGACGGCTGCGAGCTTGCGCGCCCAGATCGGTGTGGTCTTGCAGGACTCGTTCCTGTTTTCCACCACCATCAAAGAAAACATCCGCTACGGCAAACCCGATGCGACCGACGAGCAGGTGATTGCAGCCGCCCAACTCGCGCACGCCGACAGCTTTATTGACCGGCTGCCTGACAAATATGATACGGTGTTGGGTGAGCGCGGCAGTGGCTTGTCACAGGGACAACGCCAGCTCTTGGCAATCGCGCGCGCGGCTCTTTCGGACCCGCGCATCCTGATTCTCGACGAAGCGACCTCTTCTGTAGATACCCGCACCGAGCGGCTCATTCAAGGCGCGCTCGAAACGCTCTTGCGCGGCCGCACTTCGTTCGTCATCGCGCACCGGCTCTCTACGATCCGCCACGCCGACCTGGTCGTGGTGCTCAAGGATGGCCAGATCATCGAGCGCGGCAGCCACGACGAATTGCTCCGCAATGGCGGTTTCTATTACGACTTGTACACGAGCCAATTCCGCCGTGACATTGATTTCCAACCCGTTGCCGTCGAGGACCAACTACAGCCCGCTTAAACCTATCTCGGAAAGGAACCATGTCTCCCTACAACACCCCCGTTACTCTCTCTGGCAAATGGGCGCGGCTCGAGCCGTTGACGCTCGCGCACGCCCCCCAACTCTTCCAAGTCGCGCAGGACGAGGAAATCTGGCGTTACATGCCTGCGCCGACCCCTGCCTGCGAGTCCGACGTCCGCGCGTGGATACATGAAGCGCTCGAAATCCAGGCGCGCGGCTTCTTTTTGCCCTTTGCCATCATTGACCTCGCCGAGAATCGCGCCGTCGGCAGCACGCGTTATCTCGACATCTCAGAGCGCGACCGGCACGTTGAAATCGGCTGGACGTGGCTCGGCAAAGAATACTGGCGCACCCCGATCAATACCGAATGTAAATACATGCTGCTCAAACATGCGTTCGAGACGCTCGGCTGTATGCGCGTCCAGATCAAGACCGATTTACGCAACGAACGCTCCCAGCGCGCGATCGAACGCATTGGCGCAAAGCGCGAAGGCGTCCTGCGCCGCGTCATTGTGATGCACGACGGCTATCAACGCTCCAGCGTTTTCTATTCTGTCCTCGATGACGAGTGGCACACGGTGAAATCCGGGCTTGAAGCAAAAATTAACTCAAACGAGGTTTATCGTGGTTGATCATCTTTCCATCCTGGCAGTTTATGCTCATCCCGACGACGAACAAGGCATTAGCGGCTCGTTCGCCAAATATGCGCGACAGGGCATCAAGACCAGTATCATCTGCGCCACGCGCGGCGAGGTCGGCGAGATCGCGCCCGAAGTGGATGCGACCCCCGAAACGCTGGGCAAGGTGCGCGAATCCGAAATGCGCTGCGCCGCAGCAAAAATTGGCTTGCGTCACCTTTACATGTTCGATTATCGCGATTCCGGGATGGCAGGCACGCCCCAAAATGAGGACGCGCGCTCTCTGCATCAGGCGAATCTCCTCGATGTCGGCGCCCGCGTCACAAAAATCGTGCGCGAGCAAAAACCGCAGGTGATGGTCACCTTTGATGCGTGGGGCGGGTATGGACATCCCGACCATATCCAGATGCACAAAGCCGCGCTCCTCGCGTTCTTTGTCGCGGGCGACAAGCGCGCGTTCCCCGAACAGCTCAAGGATGGGCTTGAACCCTGGACGCCGCAAAAACTCTATTTCCATGTCTGGCCCCGCTCGCGCTTTAATACGTATCTTGATTATCTCAAAACGCAGGGCGAGCAAATGCCCGACTGGCTGACCGGATTTGGGCTGCGCGCGCTGCCCGAAGAGGTTATTACCACGCGCGTGGATGTGTCCGAGTTTACGCGACTCAAGCTCGAGTCACTCCTCTGCCACACCTCCCAGCTCGGACCCGAAACTCTTTTTCGCAAGATTCCCCAGGAGATTTGGCTCCAGATGGCAAAACAAGAAACCTTTATGCTCGCCGAGTCCCGCACGGGTCGCACAAACGGCGAAACCGACCTTTTTGACGGTATCGAATAGCATTTCAAGCATGATACTCATATCCGTTTAAGGTTGCGCCCGTATTGTTCATAGGCGACCGAATTGTAGGGGCAGCGCCTCGTGCCTGCCCTCTTTTGTGCCTGCCTTTCGTGCCTGCCCTCTTTCGTGTCTGCCATCTTTCTCTCTCTCGTTTGCTCGTGGCTGACCGTGTGCTGCCCCGCATCCGGCAAAAATCCGCCATTTTGGGCGATGCAGCATGGTCGGCTGCTAATGTAGGATAAATACGTATGAATTGGAAACAAATCGGGCTGGGTGTGTTTGCGGTCGGGATCGTAACGGGGACATTTGCCGCATTGCGCTATGGCAATCGCTATCTTGACCACTTTGAAGATACGGCGCCCGATGAGACCGCCGATGGTCAATTTATCGAGACCGCAGACGGTTGGCGCATCCACTATACCGTGCAGGGCGAAGGTTCCCCCGTCGTCTTGATTCACGGCTTTTTGGATTCTCACCGGACCTGGCGCTACAACAAGGACGCGCTGGCGCAAAAACACCGCGTGTATGCCATAGATGTGCTCGGTTTTGGCTCATCCCAGCGCGTTCGCGCCCCAATTTACACGCTGAAACAGCAATCCCGCTTTTTACACGAGTTTTTCGAGTCCCAGAATATCAACTGCGCCGACGTCATCGGACATTCGATGGGCGGCGCATTGGCGCTTCAATTTGCGTATGATTTCCCCGCTTCAGTTCACCAAGTGGTACTGATCGCGCCCGCGACCTATTTATATCGCCGCCTGCCGCGCTATGGTTTCAAGCGGGTCCCGCGTCGTGTCTCGCGCGGCGTTCTGGGAATTTACGAGAAAATTCAGGGAGACACGGGTAATCCGCTGCGATACGCCTATGGAGACCCCTCCCGCGTCACCGACGACGCCAGAAACATTCGGACTCGGATGATGCGCGTCCGCGGTCAGCATGACGCGCTCATCTCCATGTCCCGATGCAGTCCCGAAGCGGACGTTCCGGAATCGCTGGCTCAGGTTACGGTCCCAACCCTGATTATTTGGGGCACAAAAGACAGGGTCGTGCCCGTTTCCGATGCGGCAAGACACATAAAGGACATGCCGCACGCGCGGCTCGAAATGATAGAGACGGCGGGTCATTTGCCGCATGAAGAAGAACCTGCAACGGTAAACGAACTCGTCATGAGCTTTTTGGATAGTAACCCTGACCAATTGGGTTGACCCCGCCAAAAGGCAGCCGTCACGCTGAATGGAAACCGACCATCGCGCACGTAAAAAGAGTGAGGTCCTTTTTCTTGACGCGTAGAATCTCTGCTATAATTTGCTCGTAAGGTAAAGGTGCTTGGGTTTGTATGTTCTTTGGAGGAAAACCCGGGTCCAAGAAGGATGAAAGCATGAGTCCAAACAACCAGTGGTATCGCAATGGGTTGGTGTATTTGTTGATTATCGTCACCCTCGCCGCCCTTGCTTTTAATATCTTTCAGCAGCCGCGCCAGACGCGCCAAATCCAAATTACCGATCTGGTCACGTCCATCAAGAACGGTGAGGTCAGCAAGACCTCGGTCAATGGTCCTACCATTACCGTCACATACAAACAAGACGGCAAACAGGCGACCGCCTCGTTGGGGCGCAACCAGAATGTTTCTTTCGAAGAGACCATGCGCGCCTATGGTGTCACGCCCGAGCAATTGGTCGCCGCAAGCGTCATTTACGAAAATCCGCCGCAGTGGGACAATATCATCGCTTTGTTGGGAACGATTCTGCCATTCTTGTTGATTGGGGGTCTGTTCTTTTTCCTGATGCGCCAGGCGCAGTCCGGCAACAATCAAGCCATGTCCTTTGGCAAATCGCGCGCCCGCATGTTTAGCGGTGACAAACCGACCGTCACCTTTGCCGATGTCGCCGGTGTCGAAGAAGCCAAGATGGAATTGCAGGAGGTGGTCGAGTTCCTCAAAGAGCCGGACAAGTTCACCGCTCTCGGCGCCCGTATCCCCAAAGGTGTGCTGCTCGTCGGTCCTCCGGGCACGGGCAAGACGCTCTTGGCGCGCGCCGTTGCCGGTGAGGCAAACGTCCCCTTCTTTTCGATTTCCGGTTCCGAATTTGTGGAAATGTTTGTCGGCGTCGGCGCCAGTCGCGTGCGCGATTTGTTCGACACCGCCAAACGCAATTCGCCCTGTATCGTCTTTGTGGACGAAATTGATGCGGTCGGTCGTCACCGCGGCGCAGGTCTCGGCGGCTCGCACGACGAGCGCGAACAAACTCTAAATCAGATCCTGGTCGAGATGGACGGCTTCGACACCGACACCAACGTTATTATCGTCGCTTCAACCAACCGTCCCGACATTCTCGACCCCGCCTTGCTCCGCCCGGGTCGTTTTGACCGCCGCGTCGTTCTGGACCGTCCCGACATGGTCGGTCGCAAGGCGATCCTGGAAGTGCATACGCGCGGCAAGCCGTTGGGCGAAGACGTCAATCTCGTTGCGGTCGCCAAATCCACGCCCGGCTTTTCCGGCGCAGACATCGAGAACCTTGTGAACGAAGCGGCGATCCTTGCCGCCCGTCGCAACAAAAAAGCGATCACCATGTCGGAAATGCAAGAATCCGTCGAAAAGGTGATTGCAGGACCCGAACGCAAGAGCCGCGTCATCAGTGACGACGAAAAACGCGTCATTGCCGCGCACGAAGCGGGACATGCCATTGTCATGCGGATGCTGCCCAACTGCGATCCGGTCTACAAAGTCTCGATCATCTCGCGCGGCATGGCGCTCGGCATCACCATGCATCTGCCCGAAGATGATCGCTACCTCATGAGCCGCGCCAAGTTCCTTGACGATATGGCGGCGTTGCTCGGCGGACGCGCGGCGGAACAGATCACCTTTGGCGAAATCACCACGGGTGCTTCGAATGACCTCGAGCGCGTGACCGACATGGCGCGTTCCATGGTCACCCGCTACGGCATGAGCGAAAAACTCGGTCCCCGCACCTTTGGCAATCGTGAAGAACTGGTCTTTCTCGGCCGCGAAATTTCCGAACAGCGCAACTATTCGGAACAGGTTGCCCAGGACATTGATGCCGAAGTGAAACGACTCGTCAGCGAAGCGTATCAGCGCGCCGACGAGATCCTCACCAAGTATCAAAACAAACTGATCGAACTGACCGATCGCTTGATCAGGGTCGAGTCGGTGGATGCCGCCGAGTTCGAATCAATGTTTGCGGATGCGCCGCAGCACGAACGTCCGCGTTACACTCCGATTCCGGCGGCTCAGCCCGCTCCGGCGCCCCAGCAAAAACCGGAAGCGCCGTCGTCGCCCGAACGCGGCGCGCTTCCGCCGCTCGCGCCCTCGCCCGCATAATGGCGGAATGATGCAAGAAATCTGAATGTGAATACAATAGCCGAGCGGCACTTTGCTGCTCGGCTTTTCGTTCTATCGCACAATGGACTCACGCCCTATCGCTGACCTGCTTCCCGGTCTCATCGGCGAATGCGCCCAACTTGTCACCGTCGAAAAAACGGCGGCGCACTGGGGCAGCGGTCTCGTCGCGGGCTTTTCGACGCCGGCGCTCGTCGCGCTCATGGAAAACGCCGCGTTCGTCGCAATCGAAAAAATTCTCCCCGCGGGCCAGACCACTGTCGGCACAGAGGTCAACATCAAACACCTCGCGGCGACCCCTGTTGGCATGACCGTCCGCGCCCGCGCTGAACTTGCCGCGGTGGACGGACGCAAACTGACCTTTAACGTCGAGGCGTGGGATGATGCCGAAAAAATCGGACAAGGGACCCATACTCGATTCATCGTGGATATGGAAAAATTCACCCTGCGGTTTCAGTCCAAACTCGATAATTTGAAAAAATGACGCGCGTACAAGGCAATCCCAACTCTCTTTATCCTTCGTCCCTGACAAGTCGTCAGGATGCAGCGCCCGACCAATTCAATCATCTGGCATCCGCCTATTTCGAATCCTCCTATCGCGCCTCGCCCACTTCTGCGACCGATATGGGCATCCACGATTACGACCATCTGCTCGATGACATGTCCCAGGGGGCGATCCGCGCGCGGATTGCAGAACTAAAATCTTACCGTCGGAAATTCAATGCCCTCGCGCGCGCCCAAATTGCCAACGGCTCTGCCACCGACCTCGCGCTCATCCGGAATGACATCGAGGTCGAACTCTGGTTTTTTGACGAAACGCGCGACTGGGAGACCGACCCCTCGTATTATGTCGCGGACCCCTTTTTTTCCATTTTTCTCCTCGCCTCCCGCGACTTTGCCCCGTCGGCGGAACGCATGGAAAATCTGACCGCGCGTCTCACGCTCGTCCCCGAGCTGTTGTCTGCGGCGCGCGCCAATCTCAAAAACCCCGCGCACATCCTCACCGAGATCGGCATCGAAGAGACCGAAGGCGCAATCGAGTTTTGCGATTCGCTCATCTTGCAAGTCACACAAAAATTCAAGCCCACCGCCGCCCTCAAGCGCGCCGCGGCAGACGCCCGCGCCGCGCTTGTTTCTTTTCTCGCCTATCTGCGGGACGACCTCATGTTGACCTCGACCGGCAAGACCGGCATTGGCAAGAGACAATATGCCAAGATTCTCACGCACGAGCACATGCTCCCCTATACCATTGACGAGGTCGTTGCGATGGGCGAGCGCGTGTTTGCGGAAACCGAGCGCGAACTGACCCAATGGGCGAAACAAATTGACAAATCCAGGACGTGGCGCGAAATCGTCGCCGCCGCACGCGCCGAGTATCCCCAACGCCATCGCCTCCTTTCAGCTTATCGTCAGGAGGTCAAACGCCTGCGCGAGTTTGTGCGCGCCCATGACCTGGTCACGTTACCCGAACAGGATTGCGAGGTTGTCGAGACGCCCCCCTTTGACCGCGCACTCAACAGCTTTGCCGCCTATATCGCCCCCGGACCCTTTGACGCCGACCAGCGCGGGCAATTCTGGGTCACCCCGATTGACGCCACCGCGCCACGCGCCCAGCAAGTCGAACAACTCGAAGCGCACTCGAACTATCTTTATCCCATCACCGCCGCACACGAGGCATATCCGGGACATCACGTCCAACTCGTGCGCGCCAATCAAGTCGGCTCGCGCTGGCGCAAACACTTTTCTTCCTCGATCTTTGCCGAGGGTTGGGCGCTCTATTGCGAAGAATTGATGAATCAGGCGGGCTACTATACCGACCCGCGCATGCGCCTGTTTCAACTCCAGGACCGTTTGTGGCGCGCCGCACGCGTGATCAACGAAATAGGCATTCACTGTTTTGGCGTTACAATGGAGGATGCCGCGCGTCACCTCGTGGACAAGGTGGGCCTCTCACATGCGGCAGCACGCGTCGAAACACGACGCTATGTGGCAGAGCCGGGACAGCCGATGAGCTATCTCATTGGCGAACTCGAAGTCGAGCGCCTCCGCCGAAAATTCAGACGCCTGCCCCTCAAAAAATTCCATGACCTGCTGCTCGATTCCGGCACCATCCCTTTTGTTCTGGTCGAACAAGAAATGCGCGCCAAATTGACTTATTTGCCATGAAAGACCTTGCTGCTCGTATCCTGAATATGGCGCAGATGCGCGGCGCGACCTACGCCGACGTGCGCGTGACAACGCGCACGCTTCAGACGATCACCGTCAAGAACGGGCGCGTCCAGGAATTATCCCAAAACGAATCTCAGGGGTTTGGCGTCCGCGTGATTGCCGACGGCGCATGGGGCTTTGCCGCGTCCTCGCGCGACGATTATGCGGATGTGGACGCCGCCGTGAACCGGGCGCTTGAAATCGCGCGCGCCGGCGCGCTCTCCAAGACGCGCGATGTGCGGCTCGGCGCCCCCGAAGCCAACAAGGGCAGCTATCGCTCCGAGTTCAAACTCGACCCCTTTATGATTTCCATGTCCGACAAGATCAATCTCTTGCTCAAGGCGGACGATTCCATGCGCCGCGTCAAAAAGAACGGCGCGCATCTCGTCACAACCTCCGAACTTGTTTTTGTGCGTGAGGACAAACTCTTTGCTTCCACCGAAGGCGCCGCCATTCAGCAAGAGAGCATCGAAAGCGGGTGCGAAATTCAGGCGCTGGCGACGAACGAAGCGGGCGACGTGCAAACCCGCACCTATCCCTGGGGTCGGCACCAGCAAACGCGCGGCTTTGAGTTTATTCTCGCCCAGCAACTCGTCGAAAATGCGCCGCGCATCGCCCAGGAAGCCATTATGCTCCTCGGCGCAGACCCTTGTCCGCCATCCGATAACGCCACCGTCATCCTGAGCGGCAATCAGGTCGCACTGCAGGTCCATGAATCATGCGGGCATCCGATTGAACTAGACCGCGTGCTCAAGCAGGAAGCATCGTTTGCCGGCACCTCGTTTCTCACGCTCGACAAACTAAACAACTTGCAATACGGCTCCGAGATCGTCAACATCACCGCCGACGCGACCATTCCCGGCGGGCTTGGCACTTTTGGCTATGACGATGAAGGTGTTCCCGCCCAACGCGCCGAGATTATCAAGGACGGGCGTTTTGTCGGTTACATGACCAACCGCGAACTCGCCGCCGAGCTCAATCTGGGGCGCTCGAACGGCTCCATGCGCGCCGAAAACTGGAACCGCATTCCGCTTATCCGCATGACCAACGTCAACCTGCTCCCGGGCGCGTGGAAACTGGATGATCTGATCGCCGACACCGACGACGGCATCTATTTCGACACCAACCGTTCGTGGAGCATTGACGACAAACGACTCAACTTTCAGTTTGGCACGGAACTTGCCTGGGAGATCAAGGGTGGCAAAAAGACCCGCCTACTAAAAAACCCGATCTATACCGGCGTGACTCCCAACTTTTGGCGCAGCTGTGATGCAGTCTGTGACGAGTCCCATTGGGTCGTCTGGGGCACGCCGCGCTGTGGCAAAGGACAACCGCCGCAAACCGTCCGCACCGGACACGGCGCCAGCCCCGCCCGTTTTCGCAACGTCAAAGTCTTTTCACGCAGCTGATTCTCGCATCTCATTCTCGACCCTGATCGGTCCCTTGCTTTCGGTCTCCAAATATTCGCTCATGTTGGGTCAACAAAAACTCTTACATCTCGCCGACACCGCCTTCAGTCACACCAAAGCCGACCAGGCAGAGGTCTCTTTGCGCGTCCTCGAATCGTCGCTGTCGCGCTTTGCCAACAACGCCATTCACCAAAACGTCTTTGAATCCAACGCCACCCTGCGCGTCCGCGTCATTTTTGGCAAGCGCACCGGCGTTGCCGAGTCCAACGACATTACGCCCGAAGGCGTCAAGCGCACGATGGATACCGCGCGCGCCATCGCCCAATCCCAGCCCGAAAGCCCCAACCCATCACCCATCCCACAGTCGGCGGCGGCGCAGCGCATGGATGCTTTTGTGCCGGGCACGGCGGAATGTACGCCCGCCTTGCGCGCCCGCGTCATTGGCGATGTCTGCGGACTCGCCGGCGCGCAAAAACTGATTGCGGCGGGCGCGTTTCGCACCGATGCCTACGAAATAGTAATTGCCAATTCGCACGGCGTGTCTCAATATCACCGCGGCACCATCGCGGACCTGCACACCGTCGTGATGAATGACGCGGGCACGGCATCCGGTTACGCCGTCGCCACCTCTCCCGATGTCCGGGTCTTGGATGGTGACGCTGTCGCGCGCACGGCGATTGACAAGGCGCTCCGTTCTCAAAACCCCATCGCGCTCGCCCCCGGCGAATACACCGTCATCCTCGAACCCGCCGCCGTCGCCAATCTCATGCAGTATCTCGCGTGGCACACCTTTAACGCGCTCGCCGTCCAGGAAGAGCGTTCTTTTGTCCGCGGCAAGCGGGACCAAATCCTGTTTAGCCCGAATGTCACGCTTTATGACGATGGTCTCGCCGCCGATGGCATCCCCTCGCCCTTTGATGACGAGGGCGTCCCGCGCCAACGCGTCCAACTGATCGAAAATGGCGCAGTCCGCGACGTGGTGTATGACACCTTTACCGCCCGTCGGGACAATGTCTCATCCACCGGGCACGCCGTCCCCGTTCCCAACGTGCAAGGACCTCTCGCGCGCAATCTCTTTTTCGCTCCCGGTGACAAATCGCGCGACGAACTTGTAGCGTCCGTTCAACGCGGCATTCTCATCACGCGCTTTTGGTATACCCGCCTCGTCGCGCCCTTGCATGTCATGATGACCGGTCTCACGCGCGATGGCACATTCCTGATCGAAAACGGGCAGGTTTCCCTGCCCGTCAAAAACTTGCGCTTTACCACCTCTTTTATTGACGCTTTACGCAACACTCGCGCCGTCGCCCGTGATACGCAGCTCTTTCACGACGAGCGTTCTGGCATGACCTTTCGCGCTCCCGCCATCGTCGTTGACAATTTCAATTTCACGGGCGTAACGCAATAGTCAATGCATCACCGGCGAACGAATTCCCATTTGCCTCGCATTGGAGTCTCGAATGGAACTTGTCAAACAACACACCGAACTCTCGAAAAAAATCCTCAATCAATACCCCAACGGCACGGTCGTCAATTTGCAGCTCTGCGTCAAGCACCTCCAACCCATGCGTCAGGTCAAATCCGTCATGGCGATCATAAATCGCGGTTTGGAAGGTGACCGCCACGCCATGCCCGACAGTTCGCGTCAGGTCCTCTTGCTTGATCAAGAGACCTGCATCGCATACGATTTTCCCATCGGCGCGCTCCGCGAAAACATCACCACGCGCGGCATTGATCTCATGTCCCTGCCGAAAGGTACGCAGATTCAGGTGGGTGACGCGCTGTTCGAACTCACTTCTGAATGTACTCCATGTTCGTTCGTGGACAGCGTCAAGCCCGGCTTGCGCGCCAAATTAGCGCACGCCCGCGGTATGTTGGCGCGCGTTCTCGAGGGGGGCGAAATCCGACTGGGCAGCAAGATCACTATTGTCGCAGAATGAGCGCGCCCGCCTTGTCAGTCATCCTGCTCGCGTCGCCGGTCTTTTGCGGGTTCAGATAATTTGTGATACCGACTTGCTATTTGTTCGCCCGCGCCACTATCGCCTTGGCCGTCTCAATCACCTGCCCAAGATGCTCAACCGCTGTGACGCGGTAATCCTGGCGGATGGGAATGGCGTTTACATACTGGCCGATTACCCCCAGACTGTCGGCCTCTAGCAGGGCATAAGCCACATGCTCCGGCGCAGCCCACAGCATAAAGTGGACTTTGACGTTCAGTTCTTTCGCTATGCCCTCGAGTTTGTCCACACCGGAAATGAAATTCGGCATGGTCTCGCGGTTATAACCCGGACAGTTGTCTGGTGTGTGGGTCATGGTGATGTGAAATAGCATTGTCATTTCTCCTCAAAACAGATTTTGGGTTGGTCAATCCAGCCCCATCCCTCTACCTATCACTTCTTTCATAATCTCGTTCGTCCCCGCGTAAATGGACTGCACCCGCGCATCCAGATACCACTTGCTGATCGGATACTCGGTCATGTATCCGTACCCGCCAAACAACTGCAGGCACTGGTCGGTCACGCGCTTTTGCAAATCCGTCGTCCACCATTTCGCCATCGAAGCTTCTTCGGTGGTCAATTCGCCTGCGTTCAACGCCGTGATGCACTTGTCCACAAAAGCGTAGCCGATTTCCACCTCGGTCCGCATCTCTGCCATCTTGAACCGCGAATTTTGAAAGGACCCGACCGGTTTCCCGAACGCCGTGCGCTCGGTAATATACTTGAGCGTCATTTCCAGCGCGCTGTCCGCGCCGCCCATCGCGCCGATTGCAACGTGCAAGCGTTCCTGCGGCAGCTGCTGCATCAGATAGGCAAACCCCTTGCCCTCGACGCCCAACAGGTTCTCGCACGGCACCTTGACGTGATCAAAAAACAATTCCGCCGTATCCTGTGCTTTGAGCCCGATCTTGTCCAGTTTCCGCCCGCGTTCGAATCCTTCCATCCCGCGCTCCAGCACCAACAGCGAAATGCCCTTGTGTTTCAAATCGGGATTCGTCTTGACTACCGTCACGACAATGTCGGAAAGGATGCCGTTTGTGATAAATGTCTTTGATCCGTTCACTACATAATGCTTGCCATGCTTGACCGCCGTCGTCCGAATCCCCGCCAGGTCGCTCCCCGCCGCAGGTTCGCTCATGGCAATCGCGCCGATCCATTCACCCGTCACCATTTTGGGGAGCCAGCGTTTCTTTTGCTCTTCGTTTGCGTATGCCATCAAATAAGGCAGCACGATATCGCTGTGCAAGCCCCACCCGATTCCCGTCGCGCCCGCCCGCCACAGCTCTTCTGTCACCACCGCGTTATATCGAAAATCCTTGATGCCCGCGCCGCCGTATTCTTCCGGCACGTCGAAACACAAAAATCCCATCTCACCCGCCTTGCGCCACACTTGTCGCGAGACGTGCCCTTGTTTTTCCCAATCCGGGTGATGCGGTGTCACATTTTTCTCTATAAACGCCCGCACCGTCTCCCGAAACATCTGGTGTTCATGTTCAAAAATAGGTCGTTTCATGTATTGCCCCCAAAATCAATGTCGGGGCGCCCTTGTGGTCGCCCTTTTCAACACACTTTGATTCTCGTGTCTCAAAACGTGCGGTTCTCGTTCATCATCTTGTCCAACAATCCCGGCACGCGGAACCTCTCTCCGTATTTGCTCTCCAATTCCCGCGCCCGCGCCGCAAATTTCTCCAATCCATACCCATTGATAAATTGCAGTGTGCCCCCGCTGTATGGCGCAAAACTCCATCCAAAAATGCTCCCAATATTCGCATCCGCCGCCGAGGTCAGCACCCCTTCCTCATAGCACCGCACCGTCTCCAACGCCTGCGCAAACAACAGCCGGTCTCTCATCTCGTCCTGCCCCAATTCCGTGCTCGCCGCCGGAAAATGCTTTTGCAGGTCGGGCCACAACCGCTTGGGTTCGTCCTCCGGGTACTCGTAAAAACCCGCGCCCTGCAATTTTCCTGTGCGTTTCACCGTGTTCACCATAAAATCGAGCGTCGCGTCGCTTGGGTCGGTTGTGAACGTCTTGCCTTCTGCCTCCAAGTCCTTGCGCGTTTGTTCGCGAATGTGCCACACCAGCCCCAGATTCACCTCGTCGCTCACCGCCAGCGGACCCACCGCCATCCCCGTCTTGATTCCCGCCGATTCGATCGCGCGCGGGTGCTGTCCTTCCGCCAACAGCATCATTCCCTCGCTCACATATGTCCCAAATACGCGCGACGTATAGAACCCGCGCCCATCGTTTACCACGATCGGCGTCTTGCCGATCTTGAGCACATAGTCGAATGCTTTTGCAATCGCCGCATCCGATGTTTCCTTGCCCCGAATGATCTCTACGAGCGGCATTCTGTGGACCGGCGAAAAGAAATGAATCCCCACAAAATTTTTCGGACGCGCCGATTCTTTTGCGAGTGATGAAATCGGCAGGGTGGAGGTGTTCGAGCCAAAAATCGCGTCAACCCCGACCACCGCTTCCGTCTCGCGCGTCACGGCGCGCTTGACGTCGCGGTCTTCAAACACCGCCTCGATGATCAAGTCACAATCTGCCAGCTCTCGCGTGTCCGCCGTTGCCCGGATTCTCCCCAGTGCCTGCTCCTTGTCCGCATCGCTCATCTTGCCGCGCGACACGCGGTCGTCGAGCAGCTTTGCAATCTTGCGCTTGCCTGCCTCGGCAAGCTCCAACGACACATCCTTTATCACCACGTCAATCCCCGCCGCCGCCGTGACGTACGCAATGCCGTGTCCCATAAATCCCGCGCCGAGCACGCCCACTTTGTTCGTTTTGGTTTTTGGCACATCTCCGGGGCGGCTCTTGCCCGCCTTGATTTCATTCAACTGACGCCAAAACGCAGTCATCATGTTCTTGGCAATTTGACCCGTCACCAGTTTCGCAAAATAGCGCGACTCGATGCGGCTCGCCGTCTCGAAATCAACCATTGCCCCTTCCACCGCCGCGCTCAAAATCGCTTCGGGGGCGGGATAATTCCGATGTGTTTTCTGCGTCAGCATCGCGGGCGCAATCGGCAAGACCTGCGACATGACCGCGGGGCGTCGCGGGTCGCCTCCGGGTATCCGATATCCCGATTCGTCCCACAGCTGCGCGCCGCGCGGATTTTCCGCAATCCACGCTCGCGCCCTCTCCCTCATCTCGTCAGCATCACGGACGACCTCGTCAATCCAGCCGGCGTCCAGAGCTTCTTGAGCGTTCAAGCGCGTCCCTTCCACCAGGTAGGGCAGGGCGGTCTGCAGCCCGAACTTCCGCACCATCCGTGTCACACCCCCCCCTGCGGGCAGCACGCCGAGTGTCACTTCGGGAAAGCCAAACTGCGCTTTTTTGCTATCTACCGCGATCCGACGGTGACATGCCAGCGCAATTTCAAAACCCCCGCCCAGCGCGGTCCCATTCAACGCCGCCACGACGGGTTTTCCCATCGTCTCTAGTTTTCGCAGGATCGCCTTGAACCGTTCCGTCGCTTGAAACGCCAGCGCAGGGTCCGTCACCCCAAACAACATGTCAATATCCGCGCCCGCCAGGAACGACTCCTTTGCAGATGCCAATATTACGCCTTTGACCGCATCGTCGCCTGCAATCCGCTCCACGCACGCGCCCAGCTCGTCCAAAAACGCCTCATCAATCAAATTTACCGGACCCTCCCGGTCAAAAATCAGCGTGACGACGGCCTTTGCGTCTTGTTCGTATCCGATTCTCATAAATTCTCAAAAACTCGGTTTCTCTGTAAAACAAGAAATGAAATTGACCCGGTCAACTTTATTTCTTGTTTCACACCCTTTCCACAATCGTCGCAATCCCCATCCCGCCGCCCACGCACAACGCCACCAGTCCGGTCTCCAAATCGTTTCGTTCCAGCTCATCCAGCAGCGTCCCCAACAGCATCGCGCCCGTCGCTCCCAGCGGATGCCCCATCGCAATCGCGCCGCCGTTCACGTTCACGTTCTCGATGCTGTCCAGCCCCATCTCGCGCACAAACCGCATCGGCACCACCGCAAACGCCTCGTTCACTTCAAACAAATCAATATCCTTGACCGTCATGCCCGCTTTCGCTATTGCTTTTTTTGACGCCGGCGCGGGACCGGTCAACATGATCGTCGGCTCTGTCCCGATCACCGCCCCCGCCACGATTCGCGCGCGCGGCGTGAGCCCCAACTGCGCGCCCATCTCTTTCGACCCGACCAGCGCCGCCGCCGCGCCATCCACAATCCCCGAAGAATTTCCCGCCGTATGCACATGCTCGATCCGTTCCAATTTTGGATAGCGGTCCAGCGCCACCGCGTCAAAACCCATCACGCCCATCATCTCGAACGCGGGCGCCAGACTCGCCAGACGCTCCGGCGTCGTGTTTCCCCGGACGTGCTCCTCGCGGTCCAGAATCATCAACCCATTCTGGTCGCGCACGGGAATCCGCGATTTGAAATATCCGTTTTGCTCCGCGTGTGCTGCGCGCTGCTGTGATTGCAGCGCATATCGGTCAACGTCCTCGCGCGTAAAACCTTCTATCGTCGCAATCAAGTCCGCGCTGATGCCCTGTGGCACAAATCCGCTTTCCAGATTCACGCGCGGGTCCATAAACCACGCGCCGCCATCCGACCCCATTGGCAGCCGCGACATGGACTCGACGCCCCCTGCGATGACCAGCTCGTGCCATTCCGACCGCACTTGCATCGCCGCCGTATTAATCGCCTCCAGCCCTGACGCGCAAAAGCGGTCCAACTGCACTCCGGGCACATTCATCTCCCAGCCCGCGTGAATGACCGCCGAACGCGCGATCACGCCCCCTTGCTCCGCCAACGGCGTCACGCATCCGATCACCACATCGTCCACCTGCGATGTGTCCAGGTCGTTGCGCGCTTGCAGCGCGCGCAGCAACCCCGCGAGCAAATCCACGGGCTGTACCTCGTGCAGCGCACCGTCCGGCTTGCCGCGCCCGCGCGGGGTCCGCACCGCATCATAAATAAACGCATCCCTTGCCATGCTCAATTACCTCGTCACTCACAAAAACGTATTGCATCTCTATCTTTTGCCCGAGACACGCCGATCAGACCTGCGAGGTCGGGCGAACTCGATTCGCCAAATGACACTCGCAGGCCTTTCCGACAACATATTACCCCGTCGGTATCACAAACAACAACACTGCAAAATAATGACACGCGCTCCCCGCCAGCACAAACAAATGCCAGACCGCATGATGATACGGCAGCCGCTTCCACACAAAAAACAACACCCCCACGGTATAAGCAATTCCGCCTGCCAGCAAAAGGAATATCCCACCGACGCCGATGCTCGTCATCATCTCTTTCAGCACCAGCACTCCCAACCAGCCCATCCCAATATAGGGCAGCGCCGTGACATACGCTTTTTGCCGCATCAACACGCGCTGCATCACAATCCCGCAAAACGCCAGCCCCCAGACCAGCGCAAACAGCGTCCAACCCAACAAACCCCCCAGCGCAACGAGCGCAAACGGCGTATACGTTCCTGCGATCACCAAAAAGATTGCCGTGTGGTCCAGCCGCCGCAGCATCTCTTTGGCGCGCGGCACTGAAATGCTGTGATACAGCGTGGATGCCGCATACAACAAAACCAGCGTCGCCCCGAATATGCTCACGCTCACAATGTGCCGCGTTGCCCCGAATACGCTTGCAAATGCCGTCAGCACTACCAGTCCCACAATCGCCAGTAACAAGCCAAACCCATGCGTGATGCTGTTGGCGATCTCTTCTCCTACGCTGTATCTCCGACTCGAGCTATACATCTCTTTCATACCGGGAATATTACCCGCATTCTCGCCAACGGAAAAACGCAAACATGCCTCGCTCTTGCCCCCTGTCTCGTCTTTTTTCGCCCCTTGTGATATGCTTATCCCCAAACTCATGTCCCGCTTTGCTACGGCTCGCCGATGACATGACAACTTGAATGTTATACATCTCCAACGCGACCATCTACACCCCCGAAACTCGCCTCGACGACGCGGCGCTCGTAATTCGGGACGGCATCATCGAACAGATCGGCAGCCGCTCTCAAGTGACCGTCCCTGCGGGCGCGCAGAAAATTGATGCGTATGGCAAGCTCCTCGTTCCCGGCTTGATTGACTTGCAGCTCAACGGCGCGTTTGGCGACGATTTCACCGCCAACCCCGAAACGCTCTGGCGCGTCGCGGCTCAGCTCCCGCGTTTTGGTATCACTTGCTTTCTACCGACGCTTGTCACCTGTCCGCTTGATCGAGTGGATGCGGCGCTCGCGGTTTTACAGGACCGCCCGCAGGATTTTCACGGCGCGGGACCGCTCGGCTGGCATGTCGAAGGACCCTTTCTCAATCCGCAAAAAAAAGGCGCGCACAACGCCGCCCTGATGCTGCAACCCGATTCACGTCTTGTCCCCACTTGGTCCCGTGCCAATGGGGTCCGGCTCGTCACCCTTGCGCCCGAACTCCCCGGCGCGCTCGCGCTCGTCGAGGAATTGGCGACTCGCGGCATTGTCGTCAGCATGGGGCACACGATGGCGGATGTGGACGAGGCGAACGCCGGTTACGGCGCGGGCATCCGCTACGCCACCCACCTGTTCAACGCCATGCCTCCGCTCGAACATCGCGCGCCGAATGCTCCCGGCGCCGTCCTCGCCAATCGCGACTGGGTTGCGGGACTAATCCCCGACGGCATTCATGTGCACCCCGCGCTCGTCAAAACGGTCTGGAATGCCAAGCGCACACGCGTCAACCTCGTCAGCGATGCAATGGCGGCGCTCGGCATGTCGCCGGGCATGTATCGTCTCGGAAATTTCGATTGCCTCGTCACCGACCGTGATGCGCGCTTGACCGATGGCACGCTCGCGGGCAGTATTCTTTCCCTCGATCAGGCGGTTCGTAATTTCATCGCCTTTACCGGCTGCACCCTGTCCGACGCGCTCGCCACCGTCACCACCACGCCTGCCCAACTATTAAACATTGACCATCAACGCGGCCGCGTTGCTCAGGGCATGTTCGCCGACCTCGTTCTCCTCGACGAATCACTCAACGTCCAACTCACCATCGCACAAGGCGACATTGTTTATACAGCGGAATAGCACAACAAATCGCACACCGAAAATCGCGCATCAAAAATCCAATCTCTGGTCTCCATCCTCACATGCTCTCCCAATCTTTTCTCTATCAGGAAATCCACCAACAGCCCGCCGTCCTCGCCAATTTGTTTGCGGTCGAACGCGCCAACATTCAGCGTATCGCCGACGAAATCATCGCGCACCGCATCACCAACGTATTTATTGCCGCGCGCGGCACCAGCGACAACGCCGGACGTTACGCCCAATACTTGTTTGGCGCGGTAAACCGCCTGCCCGTCGGGCTTGCCACCCCATCGCTCTTTAGCGTCTATCATCGCCCGCCCAAATTTCAAAACGCCCTCGTCATCGGCATTTCTCAGAGCGGCAAGAGTCCCGACATTGTTTCGGTGCTCGCCGCCGCCCGAGAGCAGGGCGCGGCGACGCTTGCCTTTACCAACGTGCCCGATTCTCCGTTGGCGCAGGCATCCGACTTTGTCATTACCCTTCACGCGGGTCAGGAACAGTCCGTTGCAGCTACCAAGACCTACACCACCCAGCTCATGGGGCTGGCGCTCTTGTCGGCGAGCATGGCGCATGATGCCTCCATGTTCGCGGTGCTGGAAAAGGTCCCCGGACAGATGCAACTTGTCCTCGCGATGCGCGACGAAATTGCCCGCGCTGCCGAACGTTATCGCTATATGCGCGTGTGCGTCGTCATCGGGCGCGGCTTCAACTATGCCACCGCGTTCGAGACCGCGCTCAAGATCAAGGAACTCGCATACGTGCTTGCCGAACCCTACAGCAGCGCCGATTTCTTGCACGGTCCCGTCGCCCTTGTCGAAGAGGCGTTTCCGACCATCGTCATCGCCCCATCGGGCGCCATGCAGAACGAGCTCGAACTATTTGTCCGCACGCTCGCCACGCGCGGCGCCGAAGTGATCGTCATCAGCGATGTGCCCGCGCTCTTGGACCTTGCGCGCATCAAATTAGCTTTGCGTACCACCACGCCCGAATGGGCGTCGCCGATTGTCACCATCGTCGCCGGACAACTGCTTGCCATGTATCTCGCCCACGTCCGCGATTATGATGTGGACCACCCGCGCGGTCTCCGCAAGGTCACCGAGACCCATTAAGAAACTATCTCACTCGCGTTTTCGGATTTTTGAAAATAATCATCTGTATCGGATAATCATGACAGCATGAACTCGATTGCTCAAATCAAACGCATCGGCGTCGTCACCAGCGGCGGTGATTCGCAGGGGATGAATGCCGCTATCCGCGCGGTCGTCCGCACCGCCATCTCTGCCGGCATTGATTGCTATGCCATTTACGAGGGCTATTCCGGCATGATTGCGGGCGGTGAGCTCATTCGCAAAATGGAATGGCGCGAGGTTTCCGGCATTTTGCACGAAGGTGGGACCGCCATCGGCTCGGCGCGTTCGTCCGAGTTTCGAACGCGCCACGGTCGCAGACAGGCGGCTGCCAACCTCGTCCACAATGGCATTCAAGGTCTGGTCGTCATCGGCGGCGACGGCTCGCAGACGGGCGCAAACCTTTTTCGCCAAGAGTGGCGCGACCTGCTCTCAGAGCTGGTCGCGGAAGGAAATATCACGCCCGATCAGGCGCTCGCCCATCCCGAGCTTGCCATTGTTGGCTTGGTCGGCTCGATTGACAATGACATGTTCGGCACCGACATGACGATTGGCGCGGACACGGCGCTTCATCGCATCGTCGAGGCGGTGGATGCCATCATCAACACGGCCGCCAGTCACCAACGCAGTTTTATCGTCCAGGTCATGGGGCGCCACTGCGGCTATCTCGCGCTCATGGCGGGGCTTGCCACCGGCGCAAACTGGCTCTTTATTCCCGAAAATCCGCCCGAACCCGGTTGGGAAGAAGAGATGTGCGCCATGATTCACGCGGGCCGCCTCAGCGGACGGCGACACAACATTATCCTGATTGCCGAGGGCGCTATCAACCGGGCGGGCAAAGAAATTTCCAGCGAGTACGTCTCGAATGTTTTGCTTCATCGCCTGAATGAAGAGGCGCGCGTCACCATCCTCGGGCACGTCCAGCGCGGCGGCTCCCCCAGCGCATTTGACCGCATCATGCCCACCCAGATCGGCTACACGGCGGTCCATGAACTCTTGAATTACTCGTCCGACCGCGAACCTCGGCTCATTGGCGTGCGCGATAATCGCGTTTATGCGTCACCCTTGATGGAAAATGTGCTCAAGACGCGGCAGGTCCAGGACTTGATCCGCGACCGGGAATATGGCCAAGCCATGCAAATGCGCGGGCGCGGCTTTGTCGAGGCGCATACCATCCTCAACACCCTGCTCCGCGCACAGCCGCGCCCGTCCGGACCCGACACCCGACCTTTGCGCCTCGCCATCATGCACGGCGACGCCCCCGCGCCGGGAATGAACACAGCCGTGCGCGCGGCGGTGCGGCTTGGGCTTGATCAGGGACACACCATGCTTGCCATTTATGACGCGATCGAGGGCTTTGCCAGAGGGGACATTCGCGAAATGAACTGGACGAGCGTTCACGGTTGGGTCTCGCGCGGCGGCGCCGAACTCGGCGCAAACCCGCGTGCGGCGATGGAAAAAGATTTTCCGCTCATCGCCGGGCAGATTGCGGACCACCGCATTGATGGTTTGTTGATGATTGGCGGATATCTGGGCTATGACTTTGCCTATCAATTGCATTCTCGCCGCGCCCAGTTTCCCGAATTCAATCTGCCCATTCTCTGCCTTCCCGCGACCATCAACAATGATTTGCCCGGCACCGAACTCACCATCGGCTCCGACACCGCGCTCAATTCAAACGTCGAGGACCTGGACAAACTCAAAGAAGCGGCGCTCGCCTCACACCGTTGTTTTGCCGCCGAGGTGATGGGACGCGATTCGGGTTATCTGGCGCTCATGTGCGGCATCGCGACCGGCGCCGAGTACGTCTATTTCCCCGAGGAGGGCATTCAACTCGAAAAGGTCCGCCGTGACGTCCTGCTTCTCCGTGACAGTTTTCAACAGGGCAAGCGCGTGGGTCTCATCGTCACCAGCGAACGCGCCGACGCCTTCATCAAGACCGATTTTGTTGCAACCATGTTTGAAAAAGAGAGCGGCGGCTTGCTCAACGTTCGCCACTCGATCCTCGGCAACATGCAGCAGGGTGGGCGACCTTCTCCGTTCGATCGCATCCAGGCGACGCGCTTGGCGGGCCGCGCTCTGCAGTATCTCGTCGAGCAGGTCTATCGCGGCGTGCCTGTGGTTGGCTGTCTCGGACGGATCGAAGGCAAAATCGAATACACGCCGCTCACCAATTTGCCCGACCTCATGCAGCCCGGCTTTCAGCGCCCCCGAGACCAGCCCTGGCTCGAGAACCAAAAAATTGCCGTGACCATGGCGGAACCTCCTATCTCGTAAAAACAAAAAATCGCCATTCAGAGGCGAAAAAATCAAAGTGATTTATAATTTGGCTGATGTCGCCCGGACTTGCCCGACCGGGTCCGACATGCTCCGGACGTTCAAAAATCTAAATACGCGCGCTCCATCCATGCGGACCGGACGCGCCAAGGTATATTAAACATGGCAGAGATTCAAAAAACCAAAGGCGTCATCGGCATCTTGACCGGTGGCGGCGATGTCCCCGGCTTGAACCCGGCGATCCGCGCGGTGACGATCCGCGCACTGCGCGAAGGCTACAAGGTCATCGGCATCCGGCGCGGCTGGGCGGGGACGATGGAAATCATCCGCGACGAACAAGCAGACAACAGCCAGAATTTTACCGTCCTCACAGAAGAGATCGTCAACCGGGCCGGTCGGACCGGCGGGACTTTTCTGCACACGTCGCGCACAAACCCCGGTTCCGTCTCCAAGGGCAGCGTGCCGGAACATCTGCGGGACAAATATACGGCAGACAAGAATGATTTGACCGATGAGGTGCTCAAGAACCTGAGCTTTTTAGGAGTTGACTTTTTGATTCCCATCGGCGGCGATGACACGCTCGGCTATGGCGTGCGTCTTGCCAGGGCGGGTTTCAAAGTGGTGGCGATCCCCAAAACGATGGACAATGACGTGCCCGGCACGGACTATTGTATTGGCTTTAGCACCTGCGTCAGCCGCACCATCGAGCTTGTGAATCGCCTGCGGACTTCGGCGGGGTCGCACGAACGCTACATGGTCATCGAAGTATTCGGCCGCTATGCGGGCTTTACTGCCATCCTGCCGACGATGGCGGGCGCCGCCAATCGCTGCGTCATCCCGGAATACCGCTTCGAAATGGAGAAACTCGCTCAACTGCTCAGCGAGGACCGCAAAAAGAACCCGAGCCGCTACTCGGTCGTCCTCGTGTCCGAAGGCGCCACTTTTGCGGAAGGCGGCATGGTCGTCGAAGGGTCCGCGACCGACGCGTTCGGACATGCCAAGTTGGGCGGCGTCGGCGATCTCGTTTCCGCCGAGCTCAAGAATCTTTCGCCGCAGTTCAACAACGGTCGAACCATCAACGTAATCAATCAGCGTCTCGGCTATCTGGTCCGCGGCGGCGACCCCGATGCCATTGATTCGATTGTCCCGATGGCGTATGGCAACCTTGCGCTGGACTTGATTCAACGCGGCATGCACGGCCGGCTCGTCGTCCTCAAGAACGGGCGCTATGATAATCTGCCGATCGAGGTCGTGAGCGGCGCAAAAAAGACCGTTAACATTGACAAGTTCTACAACACCGAACGACTGCGCCCCCATTACAAGAGCTTTGAGATGAAACCCCTGTTTATCATGACGAGCGATTGAGCCATGACACAGTTTTGAGGTGATTGCTGCCGGCAGCGCCGGCAGCAATCACCTCACCCCTCCCATTCCTCCCGGCGGGTCCCCAACCTCCGGCACCGCCAGCGACTCGCCGTCACGCCGCGCCGACTCGTGCGCGATCATCCCCGGCACGTTGAGCCGCGCAGCTTGCCACACATTGTTCGGTGGCAGTTTCATCGTCACACAGGCGCGCACAAAATCGTCCACCAGAAACTGATGCGACCCTTCGTGCCCGTTGTTCAGCCCCATAAATTCTTTGGGCAGTCGCTCGCGCGGGTGCACTTGCGCAAACCCGGTGTGAAAATCGCGAATCAATTCTTCATGCAGCCCCGCGCGCTCTTGCTCGCTCACCTCGACCTGTTCGCACATCAAGAGCTCTGTCACATCTTCCGGCTCTTCCGAATCCAGACGGTTCCACACCCGCCCGCTTGCTTGTTCCTCATAACTCGCCCGCGTCCCATAAATACTCAGCCGCACCGACGCCGCCCGCGCGTTTTCGCCCCACCCCACACGGCGAAATTCATTGATCCGCGCCATCCCACCGCTTGACGTCCGAAACAGCGCACTCTCGTTGCTAAATTCATTTTGCCACGCGCTGACATCTCGCAAAAATACCCCATCGTCCTCACGGTCTCGATAGCCCAGACACGAAACGCGCGTCAGCCGTTCGCCCGTTGTCGCCACGATCATGCTCACACTGTGCGTCGCATACAGCATTGGCGGATAACTCGCAAATTTCTTCCACTCGTCGCCGTTCGCCCACATATACGCTTCATAAAACCCGTGCGACATGTCGTGCAAATATTCCGCTTCGCCATACACAAAATGCCCAAACTCGCCCGCCTCGAATTTCTGACGACAAAAGAGCGCCGACGGATAATACGTGCTCGTCTCGCCGAGCATATACATTTGCCCCGTCTGTTTGACCGTGTCAATCAGTTCGCCCATCTGTTCCAGCGTCACGGCGGCAGGCACCGCCGAATACACATGCTTGCCCGCGCGCAGACATTGAATCGCCAGCGGCGTATGCGTCCAGCGCTGTGTAAAAATACACACCGCATCCACATCGCTCTTGAGCATCTCTTCGAGCGAAGGGAATGTCTCGGTCGGTCCGTGCAGGTCCTGCGCGTATTGTAACCGTTCCGGCAGCAGGTCCGCAATCGCCCCCCCCCGCACCTCCGGGTGCGCCCGAAACAACGGCAGAAACACCGCCCCAAAACTCGCCCCCACAATGCCAACTTTGATTTTGCTCATGTGCTGCCTCTCTTTTTGAACCATGCGAGACGTCGAAAAGCGCCAGAATTGTAGGACACATTAGCGGGGATTTCAATTGGAGTGGGGATACAATTTCCCCCTGCATACTTTGGCAATTTTGTTTGCGGAGCAAACAAAATTGCCAATGCATTTTTATCTCCATTGACGCCCCCCCGCCCGCATGCTAAAATCCTCGCACGTTGTTTGGTCTTTTTCAATCCATTAGCCAAATTCCCTTGCCATGACCCCCGAAGAACTCGCCCGCCAGAAAATAGATGCCATGCTCGTCGCGGCGGGGTGGACCATTCAAAACAAAAATCAAATCAACCTTGGCGCCTCTCTCGGCGTCGCCGTGCGCGAATACCCGGTTCAAAACATCGGCGAGGCGGACTATCTCTTGTTTGTGGATCGCAAACCCGTTGGCGTGGTCGAAGCCAAACCTGAGGGCTTTACGCTCGGCGCGGTTCACGAGCAAACGGAAAAATACCAGACCGCCACGCCCGCCAATCTGCCGCAGGTCAAGCTCCCGCTTCCGTTTGGCTACGAGAGCACCGGCTCCGAGACCCGCTTCACCGACCTGCGCGACCCTGACCCGCGCCAGCGTCCCGTCTTTTCCTTTCATCGTCCCGAAACCCTCGCCGACTGGCTCAAGCAAGGCGACACGGTGCGCAAGCGTCTGCGCTACTTGCCGCCGCTCGACGAAACCGGGCTTCGCGACTGCCAGGTTGAAGCAATCAAGAACTTGGAAGTGTCCCTGTCACAGGACCGACCCCGCGCGCTCATCCAAATGGCAACCGGCAGCGGCAAGACGTTCACCGCCGTCAGTGCCGTCTATCGCCTTATCAAATTCGCCAACGCGCGCCGCATCCTCTTTCTCGTCGACCGCAACAATCTCGGTCGCCAGACCCTGCGCGAATTCCAGCAGTATCGCACGCCTGACGACGGCCGCCTTTTCACCGAGCTCTACAACGTCCAGCACCTCACCTCGAACGCGCTCGACAAGTCGAGCCGCGTTTGCATCACCACCATTCAGCGGCTCTATTCCATGCTCCGCGGCGAAACCGAGTTCGAGGACGACTTGGAAGAACGCTCTCTCTTCGACCTCGACGTGCCGGACCAAAAACCGCGCGACGTTGCCTACAACCCAAACATTCCCATCGAGACCTTTGATTTCATCATCACCGACGAATGTCACCGCTCCATCTACAACGTCTGGCGTCAGGTCCTTGACTATTTCGACGCGCATCTCATCGGCTTGACCGCCACGCCCTCCAAACAAACGCTCGGCTTTTTCAATCAAAATCTCGTCACCGAATACAGCCACGAGCGCGCCGTCGCGGACGGCGTCAACGTCGGCTTTGATGTGTATCGGATCAAGACCGCCATCACCTCGGGCGGTAGCAAGGTGGACGCGGGCTTTTATGTGGACAAACGCGACCGCCAAACGCGCCGCATGCGTTGGGAGCAGCTCGACGCCGACCTCGAATATGGCGGCGAACAGCTCGACCGCGCCATCGTTGCCCCCGACCAGATTCGCACCATCATCCGTACCTTTCGTGACAAACTGCCCGAAATCTTTCCGGGTCGCACCGAGGTGCCCAAGACGCTGATTTTCGCCAAAGACGACACGCACGCCGAAGACATTCTCCACATCGTCAGCGAGGAATTTGCCAAGGGCAACGAGTTCGCCAAAAAAATCACCTATCGCGTCACGGGCGAAAAACCCGAAGACCTCATCGCCAGCTTTCGCAATTCCTACAATCCGCGCATCGCCGTGACGGTGGACATGATTTCGACCGGCACCGACATCAAGCCGCTCGAATGTCTCTTGTTCATGCGTGATGTCAGGTCCGCCGTCTATTTCGAACAGATGAAGGGGCGTGGCACCCGCACGATCTCCGAGACCGATCTCAACGCCGTCACCCCCGACGCCGCGCACAAAACCCATTTCGTCATTGTGGACGCCATCGGCGTGACCGAACGCATCAAGACCGATTCTCGCCCCCTCGAACGCAAACGCTCCGTCTCGTTCGAGAAACTGCTCACCAGCGTCGCCGTCGGCGCACGCGACGAGGACACCCTTTCCTCACTCGCGGGTCGCCTCGCCCGTCTCGACCGCGAGCTCGATTCGCGCGACCGCGCCGCCATCCAAAAAACCGGGGGTGCGCCCCTCTCCGAAATCGTCAACCAATTGCTCGACGCCATCGAGCCGGAAACTCAAATCGCCCGCGCGCAAACTCTTTTCAACACGCCGACGCCGACCGACGCCCAAATCACGGATGCCGCCACCGCGCTCGCCGACGAGGCGTGCGCGGTCTTTGACAATCCCGACCTGCGCAACCTTCTCGTCGAAACGCAAAAGCGTAACGAGCAGACCATTGACAACGTCAGCAAGGACACGGTCCTCTCTGCCGGTTTCGACGCCGATGCCGCGGCACGCGCCCGCAGGACGGTCGAATCCTTTGAGAAATTCATCGCCGACAACAAGGACGAAATCACCGCCCTGCAAATCCTCTACAACCTGCCCTATTCGCGCCGCCACCTCACCTACGCCGAAATCCGCGAACTCGCCGACGCCATCAGCAAACCGCCCTATAATCTCGATGCGGACAAACTCTGGCAGGCCTACGCCCAGCTCGACAAGTCCAAAGTGCGCGGTGCGAGCACTCAAAAACTCTTGACCAATCTCGTCTCACTCGTACGTTTTGCCCTCGGTCAGGACGCCCAACTCGAACCCTTTTCCGCCGTCGTGGACCGCAATTTTTCGGCATGGCTCTCAAACCAAAACGGGCGCGTTTTCACACTCGAACAGCAGACCTGGCTCACCATGATCAAAGACCATATCATCACCTCCGCCGCCATCGGCTGGGACGATTTCGACGACGTCCCTTTCAACCAGCACGGCGGCCGCGTCAAAGCATACTACCTGTTCGGCAGCGACCTGGAACCGCTCATGGAGGAACTAAATACCGTGCTTGTGGGGTAACAAAACATGCACCCATCTCGTAGGGGCGACCCTTGTGGTCGCCCGTATCGGCGTGTGTGGTCGCCCGTATGCGAACGGTCGCCCGAACCAAACATGGGGCAGGCACAAGGCACAGCCCCTACGCCTGAATCTCATCCACCCGTAGGGGCGCACCCTTGTGGTCGCCCAACCCTCTGAATCAATTGGAACCTCTGATGAATGAATTGAACACGGTATTGGTGGCATGATGGACGAACAAGACCAAAATCAACAGCTTCCCACAAGCTGGGCACTGACCACGCTCGGAGAGATACAGCTGGACACTAGCCGGTCCATCCTTCCAAGCGACACGCCATCAAAAATGTTCGAGTTATATAGCGTTCCAAATTTTGTGGAAGGAAAGCCGGAAATAGTTTCAGGTGCAGAGATCGGGTCGAACAAGAAAACTGTTCAAGTCGAAACTGTTTTATTGTGTGGAATAAACCCAAGGATAAATCGCGTTTGGATTGTTGGGGATTTTTCTCCCCATACCAAAATAGCCTCAACAGAGTGGCGGCAATTTGCAAAGCAAGAGGGGATCGACCCGAAATATTTAAAATACTTCATGCAAACGAACAGTTTCAGAGACTTCTTGGCTTCTAATGCTTCGGGCGTTGGCGGTTCTCTGATGCGAGTTCAAAATAGCGCGTTTGCATCCTACCCATTCCCTGTCCCCCCCCTCCCCGAACAACACCGCATCGTCGCCAAAATCGAACAACTCTTCTCCGACCTCGATGCTGGCGTCGCCGCACTCGAAAACGCCAAACAACAACTAAAACGCTACCGCCAATCCGTCCTCCAGTCCGCCGTCACCGGCAAACTCACCGCCGATTGGCGCGCCGCCCACCAACACGAACTCGAACCCGCCTCCACCCTCCTCGCACGCATCCGCGCCGAACGCAAAGAAAAACGGAACGATAAACATAAGGAAGTTTCCTCATTGAACACAAGTGAACTGGAAGAACCTCCCGAGGGTTGGGAGTGGGCGACGATTGGCGAAATAGCCAAGTCGATGAAGAATGGAATATACAAAGAGAAGGAATATTATGACCATGTGGGGATCGCCTGCCTCAGAATGTATAACATTGATAATAATGGCAGAATCGTTTGGAAAGACATCAAGAGAATGAGGCTTGCGAAATCTGAGATCGAAGAATACCTTCTGCTACCTGGGGATATTCTCGTAAATCGTGTAAACAGCAGGGAACTTGTGGGCAAGGCAGCCCCAATCCCGAAGGGATTGGAAGATTGTGTGTATGAGAGCAAGAATATTCGCTTAAGGCTGTGGAGCGATTCTTTTGAGAGTGGGTACGTCAGTTACTGGTTCCAGTCAAAGGGACAGGCATACTTCAGTTTCAACGCACAACAGGTAGTGGGAATGGCTTCTATCAATCAGGTTCAACTTGCCGCAATGCCGATTCTTATTCCGTCACCTATCGAACAAGTGAAGATCGTCGCCGAAGTCGAACGCCGCCTCTCCGTCGCCGACCAAATCGAAAAAACCATAGATGCCTCCCTTCTCCAATCCGAACGCCTGCGCCAAAGCATTCTAAAAAAAGCATTCTCCGGCAACCTCGTCCCCCAGGACCCCACCGACGAACCCGCCGAGAAATTGTTGGAGAGAATTCGTGCCAATCGGGAAAAACAACCCAACGGCAAAACCAAACAACTGCCATTGTTAAATGACACCCCCAAAAAGAAACGGCGCAACACCACGTAGGGGCGGTGCCTTGTGCCCGCCCTCCGGCCTGCAAAAATCGCGGCGGTGCCTGCCAAGTCCTTTTGTGGCGGCGCCCGCCCTATCGCCCTTCTCGTCCGTTTGAAAACCATCATGCCCCACGATCCCACGAAACACCATCGGCGCTCCATTCGGCTGAAACACTACGATTATTCTCAGGCGGGTGCCTACTATTTCACAATTGTGACTCAACATCGCGCGCTTTTATTTGGCGATATAATTGATGCCGCCATTCAACTAAACGATCCGGGCAGAATGTTGTGGGAACAATGGCTTGCCCTCCCACAACGTTTTCCGTACGTCGAACTTGATGAGTTTGTTGTCATGCCAAACCATGTCCACGGTATCATCCTAATCACCGAACAATTGGATAACCCACGTAGGGGCGCACCCTTGTGGTCGCCCGATTTGGGATTGTCGGACGCAGCCGCACCCGTCTCACCACCCGAACAGGGGCAGGCACAAGGCACAGCCCCTACACAAAACCAAACCCTTGGCAACATTCTGGGTGCCTGGAAATCCCTTGTGACGAACCAATACATTAACGGTGTCCATCATCTGAACTGGCAACCATTCGAACGCAAATTATTCCAACGCGATTATTGGGAACACATTATTCGAACAAACAACGAATTGGAATCAATCCGCGAATACATCGCCAACAATCCCGCCAATTGGAACGCCGACGACCAACATCCCAACAACCAAAAAACCACGTAGGGGCGACCCTTGTGGTCGCCCTGCCTTGTGGTCGCCCTGCCTTGTGGTCGCCCTGCCTTGTGGTCGCCCTGCCTTGTGGTCGCCCTGCCTTGTGGTCGCCCTGCCTTGTGGTCGCTCTGCCTTGTGGTCGCTCTGCGCAACCAACCAATCCCATGCCTAACGAATCCTCCGCCATCGTCCAACGCCTCTGGAACTCTTGCAACTTCCTCCGCGACGACGGCGTCAGCTACGGCGACTACGTCGAGCAGCTCACCTATCTTCTCTTTTTAAAAATGGCGGACGAACAGTCCAAACCGCCCTTCAACAAACCCTCCGCCATCCCCGCAGGGCTTGACTGGCAGTCTCTGTTCGACAAGGACGGCGACGCCCTCGAAGTCCACTACCGCCATATCCTCGAACAGCTCGGCAAAGGCGGCGGACTACTCGGCGTCATCTTTCGCAAGTCCCAAAACCGCATCCAGGATCCCGCCAAACTCCGCCGCCTCATTGACCTCATCAACGAAGAAACGTGGATGGGCCTCGACATAGACACCAAGGGCGAAATTTACGAGGGCCTCCTCCAAAAGAACGCCCAGGACATCAAAAGCGGTGCGGGCCAATACTTTACCCCCCGCGAGCTCATCAAAGCCATCGTAGCCGTCATGCGCCCCGCTCCTATGCAGACCATCTGCGACCCCGCCTGCGGCACCGGCGGTTTCTTTCTCGCCGCCCACGATTACATCTCCGACCCCGCCAACTATGCGCTCGACAAAGAACAAAAACAATTTCTCAAAAACGACGCCTTCAAAGGTTGGGAGATCGTGGACAGTGCCGCGCGCCTCTGCGTCATGAACCTATACCTTCACGGCATCGGCGGTGACGCCAGTCCCATCGTCGTCGGCGATTCTCTCGCGTCCGACCCCGGCGACCGTTTCGATCTCGTCATGACCAACCCCCCCTTTGGCAAAAAGAGCAGCATCACCATCGTGGGCGAAGACGGCAAAGCCGACAAAGAATCCCTCATCTACGAGCGGCAGGATTTCTGGGCGACCACCTCCAACAAACAACTAAATTTCGTCCAGCACATCAAGACATTGCTCAAAATCAACGGGCGCGCCGCCGTCGTCGTACCCGACAACGTCCTCTTTGAGGGCGGCGCGGGCGAGACCATCCGCAAAAAACTCCTCGCCGAGTGCGACGTTCACACCCTTCTCCGCCTTCCCACCGGCATCTTTTACGCCCAGGGCGTCAAAGCCAACGTCCTCT
This sequence comes from Anaerolineae bacterium, assembly GCA_020851635.1. Lineage (GTDB taxonomy): Bacteria > Chloroflexota > Anaerolineae > UBA4142 > SHND01 > SHND01. The sequence continues at coordinate 592 of JADZCJ010000110.1, read as the reverse complement.
TTTTCGACCGCAAGCCCGCCCGCGAAAATCCGTGGACCGAAAAACTTTGGATCTACGACCTTCGCACCAACATGCACTTTACGCTCAAAACCAATCCGCTCGCACTCTCTGACCTCCAGGATTTCATTCGTTCCTACAACCCGACCAACCGCCACCAGCGTGAACCCAACGAACGCTTTCGCCCGTTCACCTATGACGAAATCACCGCCCGCGACAAGACCTCACTCGACATCTTTTGGCTCAAGGACGCCTCCTTGGAAGCTTCCGAAAACCTTCCCGACCCCGACGTCCTCGCGCTCGAAATCACCGAAAACCTCGAAGCCGCCCTCGCCCAATTCACCGCCATCTACCAGGAGCTCGAATCCCAAGTTCCCTCCCCTTGATAAGGGGAGGGTTGACACGCCACCGCGCGAGCGCCGTTCGGCAGAGCGTCACGGTGGCGTGTCACAGGGTGGGGCAAACCATATTCCCACTTATCCACACCCCTCCCCCATCCTCCCCTTTCGCGGTTTTCTCCGCGACGCTTTTCTGCCGCCTTTCGCGCCCTTTGCGCTCCAACACCCCCCCCCACCGCGCAATATTTTTAATCTTT